>JBKKBD010000093.1:0-13112 GCA_046714315.1 Specibacter sp. | reverse complement strand
GAGGTGGTGTACATCGACAAGTTTGAGTCCCATCACCCCGTTCGAATGTACTCCCGGATCGGCCTGACAGCCTCGCTGTATTCCGCAGCCGTGGCGAAGGTGATCCTGGCGGACATGCCGCGAACACGGCAGGAACAGATCGCCGCCGGACTGGACTACGTCAAGATGACGGAGACCACGCTCACCTCTCCTGAGGCATTGTTGGCCGAACTGGTGGCGGTCCGCGAACAGGGTTGGGCTCATGACAAGTCGGAGCACGAATCGTTTGTGCACTGCATCGCCGCCCCTATCCGCGACGCATCTGGCCGCGTGGTGGGAGCGGCCTCGTTCTCCGTTCCAGTGGTGATGTTGAACTATGAAGATTTACTGAAATTACTCCCCGTACTAATACAAGGGACCGAGGCCATCTCAAAAGACTTGGGCTGGGTCTCCAACGAAAGGAACACTCGATGAGTGAGAAAACAATCGTCTTGACCGAAAACGCACCGGCTCCGGCCCACGTATTCTCCCAGGGCGTCAAGAAGGGTGGCCTGTTCCAGGTCTCCGGCCAGGGCCCCATGGACCCCACCGTCAACGAGTACATCGGCGAAGGCGACGTCCGCGTCCAGACCCGCCGTACGCTCGAGAACGTCAAGGCCATCCTGGAAGCCGGCGGCTCGAGCGTTGAGGACGTCATCATGTTCCGCGTCTACTTGACCACGCGCGACGACTTCCCCGCCATGAACGAGGTTTACGGCGACTTCATTAAGGAAAACGTCCCCAGCGGCGCACTCCCCTCCCGCACAACGGTCTTCGTTGACCTGCCGCACGAGGTCATGCTGGTCGAAATCGACGCCCTGGCCGTCACGGCCTAAGCCCCCTTTTTTACAACTGACCCGCAGTAGTGGTCGAAAAACGTCGCAAAATCGCGTTTTTTCGACCACTACTGCGGGTCAGTTGGTCTTTAAGCACGACGGCGGCGGGCGGCTTGCGCCGGAGCCCCAGCCCGCCTGTCCCCTAGTCCGCCGTGACGAGAGGGTCGCTGGAAGGCGATGTGACGCCGTCGGGCGTTTCAACGGGCAGGCCGTTGCGGGCCCAATATTCAATCCCTCCGAGCATTTCCTTCACCGGGTACCCAAGTTCTGCGAAGGCAAGAGCGGCGAAGGTGCTGCCGTTGCAGCCCGGACCCCAGGAATACACCACCACGGGTTTCCCCACAGGAATCAGCACCTGCGCCTGGGCCGGAATCAACGCCGTCGGCAGGTGCAGCGCGCCCAGGATGTGCCCGTGCTCCCAGGAAGCATGACGGCGGGTGTCGACGAGGACGAACTCCCCCGATGCGAGCCCATCACGGACGTCCATGACATCGACCTCAAAATCCAATTTGTTCCGGAAATACTCGGTGGCTGCACTCATGCACCTCAGCTTAATGTGCAATCCACTCCCCGCTACGACTGTGTAGCAGTTGTTGGACGAAAAACGTCGAAATTGGGTCATTTTGGTCCAACAGCTGCCACATAGATCCCGAGGGGAAAAGTTAGCCGAGGGCTCGGGGGTGCGAGGCCGCGTAGACCTCACGCAAAGTATCGGCCGTGACAAGTGTGTAGACCTGGGTGGTAGTGACCGAGGCGTGGCCCAGCAGTTCCTGGACAACACGGACATCGGCACCACCTTCCAGCAGATGCGTAGCGAAGGAGTGGCGCAGTGTGTGCGGGGAAACTTCGACCTCGACCTTGGCATGTTCGGCAACGCTTTTCAGGATTGTCCAGACACTCTGGCGGCTGATCCTGCCACCGCGGGCATTCAGGAACAGGGCCGGTGTTCCGCCGCCCTTGGTCACCAGCACAGGCCGGCCCCTGACCAGGTACGCGTCAAGCGCCCGCAGTGCGTAGGAGCCAATCGGGACAATCCGTTCCTTGGATCCCTTGCCAAAGAGGCGCACGAGTGACGGCCCGTCCTGCGTGGGGTCTGGCAGGACCAAATCGTCCACGTCCAAGCCAACGGCCTCGCTGATACGGGCACCGGTGGAGTACAGGAATTCCAGCATGGCGGCATCCCGCAGGCCTGTAGGTGTGTCATTGCCGGCTGCTTCGAGAATGCGTGACACATCGTGGACGCTGATGGCCTTGGGCAGGCGCCGCCCGGCTTGGGGTGGGTGTACGTCGGCGGCAGGGTCGGCGTCGCTGACCCCTTCCAAAGCCCAGAATTTATGGAGTCCCCGCACGGCTACAACGGTGCGTGCCATGGAACGCAAGCCGAGGACCGAACCTCCGTCAGCGCCGTCGGACAGGGCCTGGGCGAAGTCGCTGACGTGGTGCCGGGTTATACCGGCTGGCGAGGTAACGTTGGCAGCCGTAAGGAACTTCTCGTAGCGCAACAGATCGCGCCGATAAGCCTGCAAGGTGTTGGCGGCAAGGCCGCGTTCAACGCCCATGTGCAGCAAATAGTCTGCAATGGCGCGCCCCACAGGGGTGGACGTCGTGGCTGACGTTGCTGCGGAGGTCACCGCTGCCGGTTGGCCGGGTGTTCGGGCCAGGAAGTGTCGCCGGGGCGCAGATCGGCGAAGTCGGTGCGGACCGCCTGGGCTGCTGCCAGAATGCCGACGACGGCGGACGGGTTATGTATGCGCCCGGCCAACACGGCTGAGGCCGCTTCGTCCAGGTCAACCCAGGCGAATTGAATCTCAGCTTCTTCCTCGGTCCGCACATGCCGCTGATCTTCGGGAACCAAGGAGATCTGGCGGGCCAAATAGATCCTGATGGCTTCGCTGGAGGAGCCGGGGGAATTGAAGAAGTCCGTAAGGACATCCCATTGGGCGGCCACGAGGTCGGCTTCCTCAGCCAATTCCCGGGCGGCACCAACGACAAAATCTTCGCCTTCAACGTCCAGCAGGCCCGCCGGAATTTCCCACAGGTTCATTTGGACGGGGTGCCGGTACTGCCGCAGCAGGAGCACTTGGTTTTGTTCGTTGAGAACAACCACCGCCACTGCCCCGGGATGGTCAATGTAATCCCGGGTCAGTGGTGTGGAGTCGCTCGTGAGCGAAAAAGTGTCTGAGACAACGTCCCAGATACGGCCTTGGTACACCGTGGACTGCGAATGCAGGATCCGCAGGCTTTCCTCATCGGCAATCATGGCCGATGAGTCACCGGATACAGTTCCCTGTCCGGCGGGCGGCGTACCAAGGCCCGTCACTTAGACCTCCAGCAGGCGGGTTGCGTTCTGGCGAGCCAGGGCAGCAGCAACCAGTCCGGCAAAGAGCGGGTGCGGCCGGGTGGGGCGCGAGCTCAATTCCGGGTGTGCCTGGGTGGAAACGTAGTACGGGTGGACGTCTGCGGGCAGCTCAACAAATTCAACAAGCCTGCCATCGGGCGACGTTCCGGAGAAGACCAACCCTGCCGCTGCGATCTGATCGCGGTACTTGTTGTTCACTTCGTAGCGGTGGCGATGACGTTCGGAAACATCCGTGGTGCCGTAGGTCGTGGCAATAACCGAGCCCTCTGTAAGAACTGCCGGGTAGAGACCAAGACGCATGGTGCCGCCAAGGTCGCCCTTGCCGTCAACGATGTCCTGCTGCTCTTCCATGGTGGCGATGACCGGGTAGGTGGGGTTGTCGTCGAACTCCGAAGAGGACGCGCCTTCCAAACCAACAACGTTGCGTGCATATTCGATGACCATGGTCTGCAGGCCGAGGCACAGGCCCAGCGTGGGGATCTGGTTTTCGCGGGCGAACTTCAGGGCGCCCAACTTGCCTTCGAGTCCGCGAATACCGAAGCCACCGGGAACGCAGATGGCGTCAACGTCGGCCAGCGACTTCTTGGCACCTGCTTCGGTTGCGCACTCGTCTGAGGGAACCCAACGGATCTTGACCCGTGCAGCATTGGCGAAACCGCCCGCACGCAAAGCTTCGGTGACCGAGAGGTAAGCATCGGGCAGGTCGATGTACTTGCCAACAAGGGCAACTTCAACGTGGTGAGCCGGGTTGTGAACAACCTCGAGAAGCTTGTCCCATTTGGTCCAGTCAACGTCCTTGAAGGAGAGGCCGAGTGCACGGACAATGTAGGAATCCAGGCCCTGGGCATGCAGGGTCTTGGGGATGTCGTAGATGCTAGGTGCATCGGGGCAGCCGATGACAGCCTCAACATCAACGTCGCAGGCGCGGCCGATCTTGGCCATCATGGCCTCGGGCAGAACCCGATCCGAACGCAGGATGATGGCGTCCGGCTGAATGCCCAAGGAGCGCAGCGCAGCAACGGAGTGCTGGGTTGGCTTGGTCTTCAGTTCCTGGGACGGGCCAATGTAGGGAACGAGTGAAACGTGAGCGAAGAACACGTTGTTACGGCCCACGTCCTGGCGCACCTGGCGTGCGGACTCCATGAACGGCTGCGACTCGATGTCACCTACGGTGCCACCAATTTCGGTGATGATGACGTCGGGTGCGTTCTCGCCCTCGGCGGGCAGGCGCATGCGGCGCTTAATTTCATCGGTGATGTGCGGGATGACCTGCACAGTGTCACCCAAGTATTCACCGCGGCGTTCCTTGGCGATGACCGTGGAGTACACCTGGCCGGTTGTTACGTTGGCGGAGCCTTCCAGGTTTTCGTCGAGGAAGCGCTCGTAATGGCCAATGTCCAGGTCGGTTTCGGCGCCATCGTCAGTGACGAAGACTTCACCGTGCTGGAAGGGATTCATTGTGCCGGGATCCACATTGAGATAGGGATCGAGCTTTTGCATTGTTACCGAGAGGCCGCGTGCACGCAGTAGGTGACCGAGGCTGGAAGCCGTCAGACCCTTACCGAGCGAGGACGCGACACCGCCGGTGACGAAGATGTGTTTGGTCGTCTTGGACTGACCACTGAACCGGGAATTTGATCGTTGCACCACGGAATTTGAGCCTATCATCTAATGAGCCAAAAGTGATTCCTGCTCGGTACTTAAATTATGCCGGACAACTGCGATAGCTAGCGTTGAGGACGTACCGCCTGGGCCAACAATTCCTTGGCGTGAGCCTGCGCTGTTGCGGAATCCTCCTGCCCAGCCAGCATTCGGGCCAGTTCCACGACCCGTTCCTCGTAGGTCAAAAGCCGCACATTGCTGGTGGTAATTCCTGTTGAGTTTTTACTCACAGAACTCTTCGTCACAAGGATGTGCTGATCGGCAAAGGCCGCAACTTGGGGCAAGTGCGTCACCACCAGAACCTGCACATGTTCGGCAAGCATGGCAAGGCGTCGGCCAATTTCCACGGCCGCCTTGCCACCCACACCAGAGTCCACCTCGTCGAACACGAAGGTTGGGACGGGGTCGACGGCGGCCAGCACTACTTCCAGCGCCAGCATCACCCTGGAGAGCTCACCACCGGAAGCACCCTTGCCCAGCGGCCGGGGCGAGGCGCCGGCGTGGGGTGCAAGCAGGAAAGCGATGTCGTCCTCGCCGTGGATGCTGCGTTCTGCCGTGTTGATCTCGATGACCAGTTTCGCGTCCGGCATGGCTAGGGCTTTGAGCTCGGCGCTGACAGCCTTGGCGAGCTTGTCGGCGGCCTTGCGGCGCATCGCGGTAACCTCGGCAGCCAGCACGCCCAGTTCCGCGAGTGTGGCCAATTCCTCGGCTTCGAGCGACTCGATCCGCCCGGAATCATCGCTCAATTCGTTCAGTCGCACCCGGGCGGCGTCGGACCACTCGATGACCTCGTCGATGCTGGGTGCGTACTTGCGCACCAAGACGGCAAGCTCGCCGCGGCGGTCCTCAACCTCGGCCAGCCGTCCGGGGCCGTCGGTATCCAGCGACGTGGCGTAGCTGGCAAGGTCCCTGGCAATGTCTGCCAGAAGATAGCCAACCTCGGAGAGCCGTTTGGTGGTCTGCGTCAACTCCTCATCGGCGTCCGCGACGCTCTCGACCAGCCGTTTTGCGGTGTCGACAAGACCGGCAGCATCCACGCCGTCGCCATAATCTGCGGCGCTCAGGGCCTCGTGGGCGCCAAGCGTTGCCTTGCGCAGTTCCTCAACATTGCCCAGCTTGACTGCCTGCGCCTTGAGGAGCTCGTCCTCAGCCGGCAAAGGTTCGACGGCGTCGATCTCGGCTAACGCGGTGGTCAGCGAATCCGCCTCTCGCAACCGCTCCCGGCTTGCGGATCGCAGTTCGGCAAGCTCAGCTTGAACGGCACGCCATCGTTCAAAGACACTTCTGTACGTGGCCAGTTTGGCGGCGAACCCCTTGTTGGCTTCGGCAGCAAACTTGTCCAAGGCGGCGCGCTGAGCCGAGGGATTCTTGAGCCGGATCTGGTCCGACTGCCCATGCACAGCAACCAGGGCCTCCCCCAGCTCGTTGAGCACACCAATGGGAGCACTGCGTCCGCCAACGTGGGCACGGCTGCGGCCATCAGCGCTGACGGTACGGGCTAGAATGAGTTGTGCACCGCCGTCGAACTCGTCAATCTCGGCGCCTGCTTCAACGGCCCTGATCAGTGCGGGGTGCCCTTGTGGCAGGGTCAAGGTTGCCTCGGCGGATGCGTTTTTTGCGCCGTTGCGCACGGCCCCGGCGTCCGCCCGGTTTCCCAGCAAAAGTCCGACGGCGGTGACCACCATGGTCTTACCGGCGCCGGTTTCACCGCTGACGACGCTGAGGCCGGGGCCCAGCGGAAGTGTTGATTCAGAGATGACGCCCAAATCGCGGATGCGTATTTCTTCAATCATGTGCGGTCCTCCCCATAAAAGCTTGTGGTGCCGGAGTAAGTACTTTTGTGCGGCGGGATGGTCAGATCGGGCACTGGCGGAACGGGCCCCGCGGGAGGTCCTTCAAGTGAGGTCTTGGGCTTGGGTGTCTTGATAATCGGAAGCTGGGTGGTGGGCGTCTGTGACACTTCGGCCGCCGGTCCCCGCCAGCCTTGCACAGGCAGCTCAAATTTCCGCACCAATCTCTCGGAGAACGGAGATTGCTGCGTCCGGGCAAGGTTTACGGGCTTGCTGGAACGGGTGACCTCAATGCGGGAACCCGGCAGCAGGTCAACCGTGCGCCGACCATCACACCAGATGACACCATAGGCACCATTGCGGCTAAGGACTTCAACGGCCATGGTGGATGAGGGTGAGACAACAAGTGGTTTGGCAAATAGTGCATGAGCGCTGATGGGAACCATGAGCAGCGCCTCGACTCCGGGCCACACCACGGGGCCGCCAGCGGAAAACGCGTAGGCGGTGGACCCTGTTGGGGTTGCCATGACAACGCCGTCGCAGCCGAACGAGGTCAGCGGGCGACCGTCAACTTCGGTGACAACTTCAATCATGCGTTCGCGGTTGCCTTTTTCCAAGGCCACTTCATTGAGCGCCCAGGTGTGGGCCACGACTTTGCCGGCAACCTTCACAACAACGTCGAGGCACATACGTTCCTCAACGGAATATTTGCGCTGGACCACGGCTGCCACAGTTTGGATGAGCTCCTCGCGTTCGCTTTCCGCGAGAAAGCCCACGTGGCCAAGATTTACGCCAAGCAGCGGAACGTCATATTCACGAACAATCTCGGCGGCCCGCAAGATGGTACCGTCACCGCCGAGCACCATGACCAGTTCAATGTCCGCCAGCGTGACGTCCCGGTCCAGGATCTCCATATTCACGCCGGAGACACCCAGATATCCGGTCATATCAGCCAATTCCTCGGCGTACATGACGGGGACGATGTTGTTGGCATGAAGCTCAACGCATGCCTCAAGGGCTGCAAGCATCGATTCTTCACGGCCGGTGTGGGCCAGAATCAAGACGCGCCGTGTCATGTGCTGTTTCCTCATCATGTTGGTTGCGAACGTGCCGGAAGAAGATCCGCCGCTAGCAGGACATCATGGCAGGACGCCCTCTTGCAAGCCTAAGGCCAGAGCTGGGCCAAGAGCTTGTCAACCGCTCCGTCATCTTCTTCCGTGCTGCCTTGCCCTTTGATCTTATGCGCAGGCTGTGACACGACACGCGTGGCGAGCAGGAAATACTCCACGTTTCCCTCCTGGCCAGGCAGGGAGCTGGTCCCAATTCCGTCCAAGGAGAGGCCGTTGGCAACGGCTGATTGGGCCACCAGGGCGACGGCCCGGCGTCGTTCATTCTCGCTACTAACGACACCGGTCCGGGCCAAATTGTCCTTGCCCACCTCAAATTGCGGTTTGACCATGAGTAACAGTTCACCGCCTGGCTTGGTGGCGAGAGTCAGCGGGGCCATGACCTTGGTCAGGGAAATAAAGGAAAGGTCGCAGACGGTGAGGTCGGCGAGAGCGCCCACATCGCCGGGCTGCATATAACGAATATTGAGGCCCTCGTGGACCTCTACCCGCGGGTCGTGGCGCAGGGAGTCAACCAATTGGTCGTGCCCCACGTCGACGGCGGCAACGCTGACCGCTCCCCTGCGCAGCAATACGTCGGTGAATCCGCCTGTTGAGGCGCCGGCGTCGAGGCAGCGCTTTCCTGCCACGGTGACCTGCGAAAAGTAGTCAAGTGCGCCGGCAAGTTTGTGCCCGGCGCGCGAGACGTAGTCCTCTTCGTGTCCGGGGAGCACCTCGAGAACACTGTCGGCATCCACGGGCAGGGCGGACTTGGTGGTGGGGTTGCCTGCGACGGTGACGCGGCCGGCCTTGATGAAGGTTGCCGCGACCGTGCGTGAACGTGCCAGCCCTCGGTTGACGAGTTCTTGGTCAAGACGGGTCATGACACGGCTCCGCTCAGGTGCGTTTGGGGGTCGGTGTTGAGCTCTTGTTCGAGCCCAGCAATGACTGAAGAATAGAGTGCTTTGTGCTCGTCGGCCGGCAATTGAGCCGTCCGTGCGGCCATCGAGATTAAGGCGTCGATTGCATGATCGCCCGTAGGCAGGGACGTTTCGGTCCCTGCCTCGGGCTCACGTGGAAAGCTCATGGCAGCGTGGAACCCCAGCTAAGAATAGGATTCGTTGCGCTCAGGGTTTCCGGGACCGCGGCCCACCATGCGGCACAGGCCGCACGCCAAGCATCGACATCATCGACGCTTCCGGCGATATGCACCGTGGACTCCCCCGATTCGGCCACTTCGACCGTCGCGACAGCGGCACCGCAGGTGACCTTGGCGCCGTCGTGCTTAATTAGCGGATACGGCTTGTACAGGTCCGGCAGCGTGGGGATGATGAATCCCGGGCGCTGCGCCGTGCAAGCACGCAGCGCAGTTTCGCCGGAATCTACCCCTGTCAGGACCAAGGCAGTGGCCATCCCGGCCTTGTTGCCGCCAAGGATGTCGGTGTCCAAACGGTCGCCAACAACCAACGGGGACGTCGCCCCAAGGCGGTTGGCAGCAGTGTGGAACAACGGCGCCTCAGGCTTGCCAGCCACCAAAGGATCATGGGCGACGGCGGCACGCACCACCGCGACAAGGCTCCCGTTTCCGGGGGCGATCCCGCGTTCACGGGGAATCGTCATGTCAGTGTTGGTGGCAATCCAGAGCGCACCGGCGTTGATGGCGTACGAGGCCTCGGCCAAATCGGCCCAACCCAGCGTCGGTTCGAAACCCTGGATGACAGCATCCGGGGCGTCAAGGGCGCTTTCGACAACCTTCATGCCCAAGGCCTGAACTTCTTGAGCCAGCGCGGCACTACCGGTGACAAGCACCTTCGTGCCCTCAGGGAACTTCTGTGCCAAAAGGGCAGCACCTGCCTGGGCAGAGCTGACAACTTGATCGTCGTCGGCCGGGGCACCCAGTTCGCGCAAGTGTGCAGCGACCTGCGCTGGCGTACGTGAGGCATTATTCGTCACGTACGCCAGCTTCACGTTGACGCCCGCAAGGGCGGTCAATGCTTCGATCGCACCGGGAATGGCGTGGGGGCCGGCGTAGACTACGCCGTCCAGATCCGCCAGTACGGCATCAAAATCAGTCAGCAACGTTTTAGTTGTCACTGTGATTGTGCTGGTCCGATTCCTCGTCTTCCGAGGAGTTGGATTCTTCTGCTTCGTCGCTGTCAGAGTCGGCACTGTCCTCATCGGACTCGGCATCATCGGATTCAAAGTAGGACGACTCGGCGTCATCCTCGTTTGTCTCGTCCGCATCCTTGGCATCGCCTGAGGTGAGTTCGGCAGCTGCCTTGGTGTCGTCGTCGTTCATCACGGGCGCAACAGGCGCGGCCATGACGTCGGAAACGCGAACACGTGGAGCATCCAAGGGGATGTCGTCGTCGTCACCGAGATCCATGATGATCTGGTCGGTGCCCTCATCGATACCCAAGGCTTCCTCGGCCACCAATGCCTGGTGCTCCCAGGTCTTGGCTTCATCCTTGCGGCCTGCAGCGCGCAGAACCATACCGTAAGCACGGAACAGTCGCGGGCTGAAGGAGAAGGCGCGGTTGATGTCCAACTGCGGGATCTCGAGTGCGGACAGGGCCGCATCCATCTCGCCCAGGTCGCCACGGGCGCCTGATTCGACGATGGCCAATTCAACCTTGCCAGCGGTGTCCAGTGTTGAGGCATCCTCTGACTTGATCAGATCAAGGGCGCGGTCCGGACGGCCAAGGCCGCGTTCGCAATCTGCCATGAGCGGCAGGTGAGCGTTGGAACCGCTGATGCGTCGGTAGGTGCGGAGTTCGCGAAGTGCCTCGCCGTACTTGCCGGCGGCGTAGGCCGTCATGGCAACTGCTTCGCGGACACAGGCCAGACGGCCACCGCGACGGCTTGCAGCCAGTGCATGCTCGAAAGCTACCTCGGGTACGAAGTCAATCAAGCGGCCGGCCATGACCAGGTGCTTGGAAACCCACTCATTGTTGCGCTCATCCAGGATACGCAGCTGGGCGCGGGTTACCTTGTCCAGCTCCTGACCGGTTACATCGGGATCGATTTCCGGTGAACGCTCACGATCGGGGCGGTTGGAGCTGCGCAGATCGGCAGCGTTACGCTCCGGAGCCGTGCGGGGACCCGTACTGGAGCTACGGTCATCGCGGCCACCAGAGCTGGGACGATCGTTGCTGCGTGCCGGGCGTGCGTCGCGGTCACCGAATGAACGGCCACCCTGGCCACCGCGGTCATCGCGTGAACCGTAGGAAGGACGATCATTGCTGCGTGCCGGGCGGTCTCCGTATGACGGGCGATCGTTGCTGCGTGCGGGACGTGCGTCGCGGTCACCGAATGAACGGCCACCCTGCGCGCCGCGGTCATCGCGCGAGCCATAAGAAGGACGGTCGCCGGTCGGGCGGCCACCCTGTGCGCCACGGTCATCGCGGTTTCCGTAGGGACGATCTCCACCGGTGCGTGCCGGGCGGTCTCCGTATGACGGGCGATCCCCGGACGGACGTCCACCCTGGCCACCGCGGTCATCGCGTGAACCGTAGGAAGGACGATCGTTGCTACGTGCCGGGCGGTCGCCGTAGGGACGGTCTCCACCAGTGCGTGCCGGGCGGTCACCAAATGAAGGGCGATCGTTGCTACGTGCCGGGCGGTCACCATAGGGACGGTCTCCTGACGGGCGTCCACCCTGGCCACCGCGGTCATCGCGTGAACCGTATGACGGGCGATCGTTGCTGCGTGCCGGGCGGTCACCATAGGGACGGTCTCCACCAGTGCGTGCCGGGCGGTCACCATATGCCGGACGATCGTTGCTACGTGCCGGGCGGTCGCCAAATGAAGGGCGATCGTTGCTGCGTGCGGGGCGGTCACCATAGGGACGGTCTCCGGACGGGCGTCCACCCTGGCCACCGCGGTCATCGCGTGAACCGTATGAAGAGCGGTCGTTGCTGCGTGCCGGGCGGTCACCATAGGGACGGTCTCCACCAGTGCGTGCCGGGCGGTCACCATATGACGGGCGATCGCCGGACGGGCGTCCACCCTGCGCTCCGCGATCATCGCGTGAACCATAGGAAGGCCGATCGTTGCTACGCGCGGGGCGGTCACCATATGCCGGACGATCGCCGCTCGGGCGTCCACCCTGGCCACCGCGATTATCGCGATCACCGAACGGCTTGCGATCTTCGCGACGTCCGTTGACCATGGGGCGGTCCGCGCCACGGTTGTTGCGGTCACCAAACGAGGGACGGTCACCACCCGAGCGTGCGGGACGATCATCGCGATTTCCATAGGAAGGACGTGAATCGCGGTCACCGCTCGGGCGTCCACCCTGTGCGCCACGGTTGTCGCGGTCACCAAAGGAGCGCGCCGGACGATCAGAGTAAGGACGCGCCGGCTGGCGGTCGTTTGTGGGGGGACGTTCAGTGTAAGGGCGGTCGTTTCCACCCTTGTTGTCGCGTCCGCGAGAATTATCCTCGCGCTTACCTTCGTAATGCTCAGCCATGCCGACTCCTAAACCTTCGAGCGCACTAACTGGCACAGTAACAGCCGCTCTTCACTTTTTGATGATCTTCGAAAAATCTCTGGACCCATTGGTCCATCTACCAGTCTAGTCGAGCTTTACGGCTCCACCCATGAATCTGGCGTATCTGGAGCAGATGAGTGGCCAATCACAGACAAACGCGCCGTCAGAATCACTCTCGAGTCCGGAAACTTGCTGGTAATCGATCCTGACGCGAGTCAGGCCACCGTCTACCGGCTCAAAATTGATTTCAATCTCAGCTGTGCCTAGTTTTTCTTGCCCCAGGGTCCATTGCAATTTGATGAACGACGGCGATTCCCACTCCTGGACGTCTGCCCACACCACTTCGTCGCCGTCGAACGATTCCTCCACGAGGTGATCGCGCAAAATGGCCACGGTGCTGCCTTCGCCGAAGACACTCTGTTCCGAGACCGGCCACCACAGATGGATGGCGTCGGTGAAGCCGTCAAACGCCTGCTCGGCTGGAACGTCGATGACTACCGACTCTTCAAAGGATTCGGCGGCCCGGGGTGACACATAGTCCGGTTCATGTGCGTGGGAAAAAAGATTAGGCATCCACCTACCTTACGTCGCTAGGTTGCGGACCGCACGGCCAAGGCCCCATGACAATCCCACAGGCTGGTTATTAAACAAACTGGCCCGCAGTAGTGGTCGAAAAAAGGCTCTCCAGCCTTCTTTTTCGACCATTAGTGCGGGTCAGTTGTTGGTTTGGTGTGTTAAGTGAGGGAGGCCCCGCACCTGTTGGTGTGGGGCCTCGACCTTCTTTTTACGTGTTGTCCGGCGGTGTCCTACTCTCCCACATCCTCACGAATGCAGTACCATCGGCGCTGT
>JBKKBD010000092.1:0-5042 GCA_046714315.1 Specibacter sp. | reverse complement strand
CGCTCGGCCAAATCTTCGTAACCGCGCTCGATGACGTAGATGTTGCGAAGTTCGGACGTGCCCTTGGCTGCGAGCATGGCCAGCAGGATGCAGGCGGCCGGGCGCAGTGCGGGCGGGCAGCCGATTTCGGCGGCACGCCACGCGGTGGGGCCCGTGATGTCGATGCGGTGCGGATCCAGCAGACGGACTCCGGCGCCGAGTCGGTTCAACTCCGTCAGGTAAATGGCGCGTCCCTCGTACACCCAGTCGTGGATCAGCGTGGTGCCCTGTGCGCACGAGGCGATCACGGCGAAGAACGGCAGGTTGTCAATGTTCAGACCCGGGAACGGCATGGGGTGGATCTTGTCCGGCGCGGCCTTGAGCTCGGAGGGCAAGGTGGTGATGTCCACGAGGCGGGTCTTGCCGTTGCGGGCCATGTATTCGGCCGACTTGAGGTAGCGGAAGCCCATCTGTTCCAGCACCTTGAGCTCAATTTCCATGAACTCAATCGGGACGCGCGTGACGGTGACCTTAGACTTTGTCACGATGCCGGCGGTGATCAGGCTCATGGCCTCGATGGGATCCTCGGACGGCGCGTACTCAATGTTTACGTCGATACGTGCCTTGCCCTTGATGGTCAGCGTTGTGGAGCCGACACCTTCCACGGTGACGCCAAGTCCCTGCAGGTAGAAGCAGAGGTCCTGGACCATGTAATTGGGGCTGGCGTTGCGGATCACGGTGGTGCCTTCGCGGTGCGCGGCGGCCATGATGGCGTTCTCGGTGACGGTGTCCCCGCGTTCGGTAAGTACGAAGGTGCGGTCCTCGGTGTCGCTGACAGGGGCCTGCACCTGGTAAAAACCGTCGTGGGCATTGACGTTGAGCCCGAACTCGCGAAGGGCTTGCATGTGCGGCTCGACGGTGCGGGTGCCCAAATCACAGCCACCGGCGTACGGGATCCGGTAGCTGTCTTCCTCGTCCAACAGCGGTCCCAGCAGCATGATGACGCTGCGGGTGCGCTTTGCGGCCGCGATGTCCATGGAAGCAAGGTCCAAGACTGCGGGGCGGCGGATCTGCAGATCGTTGTCCTCAAGCCAGGTGCACTCGACACCGATCGAGGTCAGCAACTCCACAATGCGGTTGACCTCTTCAATACGGGCCAGGCGGCGCAAAGTGGTGGTGCCCCGGTTGAGCAGGCTGGCACAGAGCAGGGCCACGCCGGCGTTCTTGCTGGAGTTGACCTCGACGCTGCCGGAGAGTTCACGGCCGCCGTGCACACGCAGGTGGGTGACGGTGTTCTTACTTACCGCGCCAACGTTGAACAGATTGGCTTCCAGGAGCGTTTCCATTCGCTGGATCATCTTCAGGCTGAGGTTCTGTTTACCCTGTTCCATCCTGGCAACGGCACTTTGACTCGTACCCAAGTGGGTTGCCAGCTCACCCTGGGTCCAGCCTTTTTCATTGCGCGCATCTCGCACTAATACGCCAACGGTTTCTGCAGCAACTTGAGTCATATGTCTTTTATATCACGGGGTGCATATTTTCAAGGACTAATGTGACCGTTTGGACAGTCTTCGCACAAACTGTGAATATTTATCCGTTACATGCGATAAATTCGATGGCCTAATTGCTCCGAGGCGGGTGTGCCACTTAACGGTACCCCGGGCCCGAGGCTGCAGCGTGAACCACGCCCAAACCACCATGCCCTGGAGCTTGCGTCCAGCACCGCCTGCAGGCGATAGGCTGACCTCACACGATTTAGGAGGCACCATGGCACGTAAGGCCACTTCTCAGGACGTCGCCGACCGCGCGGGGGTTTCTCGCAGCGCCGTGAGCTTTGTCCTGAACGGCCGCGCCGATGGAAATATCGCCAAGGACAAGCAGCTGCTTATCCTGGCCGCCGCCAAGGAGCTCAATTACACTCCAAACGCCGTCGCACGCTCGCTGCAAAGCCAGCGCACCCACACCATCGGCGTGGTGACCGATGCCATTGCTGGCGGGCCTTTCGCTGGCAAGCTCCTGCAAGGCGCCAGCAGTGCCGCGTTCGATGCCGGATACCTATTGTTTGCCATCGACACCCAGCGCAACGACGCCCGTGAGGACAAGGCCTTTGGCACCCTTATCAACCGCCAGGTTGATGCCATGATGTTCGCCGCGGAGAGCCTGCGCCCACATCACCCCCGCCCCGCCATGAAGGGCATTCCGGCGCTGCTGGTTAATAGTTTTGACCCGACTGGCGCCCAGCTCTCCATCATTCCTGACGAGATTGGCGGCGGCCACCGCGCCGCCCAAATCCTGCTCGACGCCGGGCACACCTCCATTGCCTACCTCTCCGGCGGGCCCGAGTTGGTGGCCACGGAGCGCCGCACCCAAGGCCTCGACGCCGCCATTGAGGCCGCCGGGCTGCCCGCCATCGAGGCCATGGAAACCGGCTGGGAGATCAACGATGGATATGCCGCGGCCATGCGCCTCTTAACGGACGACGGCGGCCGCTCGCCAAAGCTTGACCGGCCCACCGGGGTTGTGTGCGCAAATGACAGGGTCGCCGTGGGCTTCATGATGGCCTGCGGACAGTTGGGGTTGCGGGTCCCGCAGGATGTGAGCATTGTGGGCTATGACGATGACGAGCCGCTTGCCAGGACCGTGGTTCCCGGACTGACCACGGTGGCATTGCCCCACCGCGAAATGGGCGAGAAGGCCATTGAGCTGTTGTTGGCGGAGCTGGACCACGGGGCAGCGAATCAGTCTGGCGGAACCATCCTCATTCCCTGCCCCGTGGTGATGCGCGGCTCGGTGGCGGCACCTTCAGGCGGCTCCCACTAAAGGGCCAGTGCGTTGACCACGGCTTCCCCTCGGACTTCAAAGCGCGAGGTAGCCGAGGGGTAGGCGCGAATTGTGCGTGCCGTGCCACGGGCAGCAAAGATCTCAATAAGCGAGCCATCAACGAGAATGCGTCCAGCCGTGATGCTTGCGACGACTCGTTCACTGCCACCGTCCATCAGTACCAGCTCGGTTACACCGCCAGCCAACACCTCGAAGGCCCGGGTTTGCGGCGGAACCGCAAAGTTTCCGAGCCCGTCAAAGATGGCGCCGGCACGCAGGGTGTCGACTTCGGCAACGGGCGCCGAAACCAGCGCGCCGTCACGGAACGACAGCGAGCGCGCGTACGTCAACACGCCAGCCCAGCCGGAGGCGTGAATATCGGCCTCGGGACGGGACTTCTCCCAGCTCCAGCCCCACATGAGCGTGCGGGGCTCGGCTGGGGTCCCGGCAATAACCTGAGGGGCATAGAAGTCGGGGCCGTCGTCGATCAAGCCGCCGCCAGTGGGCAGGAATTTCAGCCCGGCACCGCCCTCGCTGAGTTCGCCGGTCAGGTAGGAGACCCGGTCCATATCATGGTTGTCGAGGTTCCACAGGGACAGCATGAGCACCCACTGCCCGTCCACGAGAAACAGCTGCGGGCATTCCCAAATTTGGGCAGGCGCCCACTCCGCCGCGACACCGGCACCGCCCGTCACCAGCGGGCCCAGGTACTCCCACGCAGTCATGGTGTGGCACCGGTACAGCAGGATGGTGGGGGTTCCATCTCTGTACCCGGCACCTTGAATGGCGTATTGGCTGCCGTTGTAGGTGAAGAGAAAAGGGTCCCGCACTTCGCCAATGTTGGGCTCTTCGGGCATACCCACTATTCCGCGCTGTTCCTGCTTCCATTCCAGCAAGACCCGATCCGAGGTGGCTGTCATGACCTGGGAATCGTGCTCGGTTTCGGCGATGCCGGTGTAGTAAGCGGTAGGGACGTCGCCGTCGAGGGCAATGACGCCCGACCAAACGCCGGCCGCGTCGGCGGTCCCCAGACGCGGGAACAGGGCGATCGGCCGCTGGGTCCAGCGGACGAGGTCCGTCGAGGTGGCATGCCCCCAGTGAATGTTGCCGTGGGTGGGCGCGTCCGGGTTGAACTGGAAGAACACGTGATGGGTTCCGTCAACGTAGATGCAGCCGTTGGGGTCGTTGATCCAGCCCTGGTCCGGGCGGCCGTGCAGTGCCGGGAAGGCGGGGTCGATGGTGGTCACAGGAACAGCTCCTAGGTAGTTGGATGTTGATGGTGCAGGCGTGGTGCTCACTTATTGATTCCCGCGGTCAGGCCCTCGCGCAGGTAGCGCTGGCCAAAGAGAAAGACGACAAGCGCGGGGATCATGGACAACACCACACCGGCGAGGACTGTCGACACCGAACCGGTGCCCATGTTGCCTTGCAGCGACACTAAGCCCAGTGGCATGGTGAAGTTTTCCTCGCTGATGGTCATGATCAGCGGCCGGAAGAACTCATTCCAGTGGAAATTGAAGGCCAGGATGCCCACAATGGCCAGCCCAGGCCAGGCCAACGGCAGGTACACGGAACTGAAGGTGCGTAGTGGTGATGCGCCGTCGATCGCGGCGGCTTCGGCCAGCTCGCCCGGCAGGCCGATGAAGAATTGGCGCATCAGGAAGGTACCAAACGCCGTCGGAATGGCCGGCAGGATCAGGGCCAGCAGGGTATCGGAGAGGCCCATGCCGCGGATCAGCATGAACACCGGGACGATGGTGACCTGCGCGGGCACCATCATGGTGGCGAGCACAACGCTGAACAGTATGCCGCGGCCTCTAAAGTCGATGCGGGCGAACACGTAGCCGGCAAGCGCTGCGGTGAACATCTGTCCCGCCGCGATAACGCCGGTGACAAGGGCCGAGTTCCAAATCAGCAGCCACATGTTGACCTGCTTGAATACGTCCGCGTAGGAGCTAAAGTCCAGGCCACCGGAGAAAAGGGAGCCGCCGCTGCCCAACGATTCAGTGGGTGAACGCATCGAGGTCATAACCGTCCACACCACTGGACCAAGGGTGAGGAATGTTGCAACAACAAGAATTGCGGCACGGCCAGCGGTGCGGCCCGTGACGCGGGCACGCCGTCGAGGTGCCGAAGAGCTTCCGCGTCCACCCACTGGGGCGCTTTCTTTCACAGAGTGAATAGTCATGGCGCTGCTCCTAGTTGTAGTGCACGAAGCGTCGTGAGAGGCGGAATTGAATGGC
>JBKKBD010000091.1:0-3558 GCA_046714315.1 Specibacter sp. | reverse complement strand
TCCCATTCTGTGGCGGGCAGGACATCGGTGACAACACTTGCCACGGCCGTCCGCAGTACGGGGTTGGAGGAGAGCATGGCGCTCATGGCGTACCAGGTCTCAAACATTTCGCGGCCGTAGATGCCCTTGAGGGTCAGCATGTGCGTGACAACTTTGCCCCAGTTGATGTCAATGGATTCGCTGGGCAGGCCCAGCATGGCGATGCGCCCGCCGTGGTTCATGTTGTCGATCATTTCCGGCAGTGCGGTGGGGTGGCCGGACATTTCCAAGCCGATGTCGAAGCCTTCGCGCATGCCCAGCTGCTGCTGTGCTTCCTTCAGGCGCGTGGTGGCGACGTTCACGGCGAGGTCGGCTCCCATCGCGGCAGCCATGGCCAGGCGCGGTTCGGAGACGTCGGTGATGGCGATCTTGCGGGCGCCGGCGTGGCGGGCCACGGCAATGGCCATCAGGCCGATCGGGCCAGCTCCCGTGATGAGCACGTCCTCGCCCACCAGTCCAAAGCTCAGTGCGGTGTGGACTGCGTTGCCCAGCGGGTCGAAGATGGCGCCCAGTTCGGGGGTGATGGAGGGGTCGTGGTGGACCCAGACGTTTGATTCGGGGATGACAACGTACTCGGCAAATGCGCCGTCACGCTGCACGCCCACGGAGATGGTGTTGATGCACATGTGTCGGCGTCCGGCACGGCAGTTTCGGCACATGCCGCAGACCACGTGGCCTTCGCCGGAGACCTTATCCCCCACCTTGACGTCGTTGACCTCGGCGCCCACTTCAACCACTTCGCCGTAGAACTCGTGGCCGGCAATAAGCGGGGCGTTGATGGTGGCGGCGGCCCAGGCATCCCAGGCAAGGATGTGCAGGTCGGTGCCGCACAGGCCGGTGGTGGCAACCTTGATTTTGACATCGCGGAGGCCGGTTTCAGGTTCCGGGCGTTCTACGAGTTCGAACCCGGCGTGTGCGCCGGACTTGTACAAAGCTTTCATGAAGGTGCCGTACTTTCGTGGTGCTCAGGTGTTGCGGGCGGGGAGGTTTGATGTCAATTACAACCCGCGAAACCATTTAGCACAATCGATGATTTCTCCATCGTCGATTAAGCTGCACCTAAACTGTAGGCTGGACGGATGGAACTCCACCAACTTCACATGCTCCGGGAACTGGGCGAGCTGGGCAGCGTCAAGGCCGTGGCCGACACCCTTTCCGTCACGCCGTCCGCAGTGTCGCAGCAAATATCGCTATTGCAGCGCCAGGTGGGCACGCAGCTGACCCGCCGCGAGGGCCGTAATCTGGTACTCACGGAGGCCGGAGAGGTGCTGGCCACGGCCGGCGCCGGTGTCATCGACGCCATGGCCGCCGCCAAGGCTGCCATTGGCGCGTACCAGGACGACGCCGGCGGCACGGTCACCATCAGTGGCTTCCACAGTGCCGGGCAGGCCCTGTTCGCGCCGCTCGTGCGCCGCCTAACCGCAATGGCACAGGCCCCGGATGGGACGGACACGTCGGACGCCGGGCCCCCGCCCCCCGCCGCGCCGCCGGCCGTGCCGCGGGTCAAGTTTTCTGACGAGGACGTGGCGCAGCATGGTTTTCCGGCTCTGACGGCCAGCTACGATCTGGTGTTGGCCCACCGCATGGACCACAGCCCGCCGTGGCCCGAGGACCGAGTCCGGGTCATTCCGCTAGCCCACGAGCCGCTGGACGTGGCCGTGGCGGCAGGGCACCCGCTGGCGAGGCGGAACTCGCTGTCCGCGGCCGACGTCGTCAGTCAACCCTGGGTCAGCAGCCGCAGCGGATACTCCCCCGCCGACGTTCTCGTGGCGGTGGGCGCCATGGCGAGCCAACCAGTGGAGGTGGTGCACCGCATCAACGACTACTCAACGGTTGCCGCACTCGTGTCCACGGGGGACGTGATCGGGCTGTTGCCGCGTTACACCTCCAGCCCGGCACTGAACCCGGGTGTGGTGCTGCGGCCACTGTCCGGGATCAACACGCAACGGCGAATTGACCTGTTGGTCCGGCCGGAAAACTTGAAGCGCCGTTCAGTGCTCTTGGTGGCCAAAGCCCTGCAGGAGATCATGGCGGAGCTGGCCGGAAACTGACCACGCCGCTGCACGCCATACCTTGCCCCGTCCTGCGAAAGACGATAGAACGGAAGGCATGACCCCCATCACACCCGTGACCACGTCCGCCCTGTCCACCGAACACCTCACGGCCCTGCACGAAGGGTTCGCCGCCGACCCCGTGCTGCGCCGGACCCAGAATGCCGTTGCACGGGTTAGCGTCGACGACCTCGCCATTGACAACCAGCGCGCCACGGCCCTGACAACCACCGTCTCGAACCGCATTGACGATTGGAAGGTCACCAACCAGAAGAAGTCCGGGCGGTGCTGGCTGTTCGCTGCGCTGAACCTGCTGCGTGCCGGGGCAAAGGAAACCCTGGGTGTGAAGGAGTTTGAGTTCTCCCAGAACTACGCCATGTACTTTGACAAGCTGGAGCGTGCCAACTACTTCCTGGCCTCCATCCTGGAGACCTCTGAACTGCCGGATGACGACCGGCTGGTGGCCCACCTGCTGCGGGACGTCATGGGCGACGGCGGCCAGTGGGACATGGCTGTGAACATCTTCAAGAAATACGGCGCCGTACCAAAGCAAGCCATGCCGGAAACCGAATCTTCCTCCAACACCGGCCGCATGAACGCAGTGCTGTGCCTGCTGTTGCGCCGCGGCGCCGGGGAGCTGCGCGTCCTCAACGCAGCCGGCGACACCGCCGGAGTTGAGGCGGCCTCGGAGCGGATCCTCACCGAGGTCCACCGCATACTTACTGTTCACCTGGGCACGCCGCCCACATCCTTCGAGTGGGAGTACATCGACGACGCCAAGGCCTTCCACCGTGCGGGCGTGCTGACTCCGCAGCAATTCCTGACCAAGTACACCACCATCACGCTGGATGACTACGTGTGCCTGGTGGACGATCCCCGCTCCGAGCACCCCAAGGGTGGAACCCTGACAGTTGAGCACCTGGGCAACGTGCTCGGCGCGGCCCCCGTGCTGTACCTCAACGTGGACATCGCCCTGGCCAAGCGCCTGGCCAAGGAGGCCATCCTGGACGGCGAACCTGTCTGGTTTGGCTGCGACGTTGGACCCCAGATGGTCCGCAAGGACGGCATTTGGGACGCCGGGCTCTACGACTACGCCGGCCTGTACGGCGCGGAGCTGGCCATGGACAAGGAGTCCCGCGTACGGCTTGGCGAGTCCGCCATGACCCACGCCATGCTGTTGACGGGCGTGGATGTACTGGAGGGGCAGAGCCGCCGCTGGCGTGTGGAGAACAGCTGGGGCGAGGAGAACGGCGACCAGGGTTTCTACACCATGGCCGACAACTGGTTCGACGAGTATGTCTTTGAAGTGGTCGTGAATAAGAGCCGTCTCTCCCCCGAACTCCGCCAGGCCCTCGATGCCGAACCTCTAGTGCTGCCGGCCTGGGACCCCATGGGTGCCCTGGCGTAGCGGGGCCCTAAACGCAGTGAGGGGCGGGGAAGCGGGGGGGCGCGGCGGGGAATTTATTTA
>JBKKBD010000090.1:0-22076 GCA_046714315.1 Specibacter sp. | reverse complement strand
TTGCAGGCCATCGGCGCGGAACCACTTGACGTTCTCCGTCTCCCGAGCCTGATCGGCTTGGGTTGATTGGACCAGTGCCCAGTAGACGATCGAGACAACGCGCTGGCTGGGCGAACGGTGCAGGCCGCCGAAGGCGTACAGCTGTTCCAGATAGTTGGGGGCCAGCCCCGTGGTGTCCTGCAGGTTTCTGGCCGCAGCATCGAGGAGGGAATCCGCCTGTGTCAGCGGCCCGCCTGGAAGCGCCCACAGGTCCTTGAAAGGTTCGCGAATGCGGCGCACCAACGGGAGCCATAGGGTGGGCCGGCCACTTTTTTCACTAGGGCGCAGGGCGAAGATGACGGTGGAAATGGCCAGCGCGGGTGGCAGCGCCTGCCGCTCACTGATGTTGGCAGCGCTGAAATTTGAGGCCCCGAAGACTGGGGCAATCAAGGCTGGGGCACTGAGGCTTGAGGCTCCGGCGACTGCTGTCCGATCCATGTCCTGCACCAATTTCCCTAGTTAGAGTCATATTGACTTGAACTGATTCTACGACCACTCCCCCCGTCTAAACAAATATCACGCAACATTGACCACCGGTCGGAACGCGGAAAGCTGCCCAGCCTAGCGCGCGCCGGTCACCCGCTAGGCTGACTAGCGATGGAAACGAGCACAAGCAATCCCCACTTACCCACGGAACCGTACCGCCTGTTTCACACGAAGGTCCGCGCAACGGAGCGAATTTCCCCTGGCTTTATGCGAGTGACACTGGAAGCGGAGCAGCTGAGGCATTTTGCCCCGTACGGCTTGGACCAGCGCATCAAACTCATACTGCCGAATGCGCGGGGCAACTATGCGAATTTCTGGCGCGTACAGGAAACATCCCCATCGACCCGGGCCTGGCAACAACTTCGCAATGCTCTGCCCGAGGCAGACCGCAACCTAATGCGCACCTACACCCCCAGTGCCGTCCGACCGGAACTCGGCCAGGTGGATGTGGACTTTGTCCTTCACGAGAATCCAGGGCCGGCAAGTTCCTGGGCCCTCCAAGCTGCGGCCGGTGACGAACTGGTAATTTCCGGACCGGATATCCGCGCAGGGAACATGCTCCAGGGCATCCAGTGGCAGCCTGGCCAGGCGCACCATCTCTTGCTGATCGGCGATGAGACGGCACTCCCTGCTATGCGAAACATCGTGACGACACAGGGGCCCGGCACGCAGTTGCAAGCCCTGCTCGAGGTGAGCGAACCAGCTGATGCACTGACATGGCAGGCCCCGCCCACGCTGTCGATAGTGTCGGCGTCGGTGCAGGCCCGGAACGGCGCCCCCTACGGCGATCGGTTGCGCGCGCTGGCAACATCCTGGGCCAAAAGGTCCGGGAGTGCGGCCGCCGGCCAGGGAGGGGACTTTTTTGCCTGGATTGCCGCAGAGGCCGCGTTGGCGGCCGGGCTTCGACACCTCCTGGTTCGGGAGTACGGGATCGCCTCCTCGCGAGTCCATTTTCAAGGTTATTGGAACGCGGGACCTCGGAGGACGCAATAGCGTCCCGTCAATTAGCTTAGGATAGTCTTACCTTATTAAGCCTCATCACCTTGCCTGCGTCCATGATGCCCACCCGGGCAGGTACCCGGCATCCCACCATTTTCGAAGGATCCTCCATGCCCAACAGCATTGCCTCCTCACGCACTGCGGCCCGCCTCCGCGTGCTCGCCGTAACAGCCCTCGCGGCCCTTGCCTTGGCCTCCTGCGGCACCGGCGGCACCGAGTCGTCGTCGTCCGCCGTGGCATCGGCGACGCACGACGTGGAGCATGCACGGGGCATGGCGGCCGTGCCCACGACGCCCAAGCGCGTTGTGGTTCTGGAACCAGTCCAGCTGGACACTGCCGTGGCGCTGGGCATCACCCCCGTCGGCGCGGCCGTGGCCAGCAACGTCAAGGGCATCCCGGCGTATCTGGGAGAGTCAGCCAGCGCCATCGAATCCGTAGGGACCGTACCGGAGCCCAGCCTTGAGAAGATCGCGGCCTTGCATCCGGACCTCATCTTGGGCACGGAGTCACGCCATTCGGCCTTGTTCAAGCAGCTGAGCGACATCGCCCCCACTGTCTTCATGGCCTCCCAAGCCGATCCCTGGCAGGACAACGTCACCCTGGTGGGCAATGCCTTGAACCAAGGCGCCAAAGCTCAGGAACTGTTGGGCAGCTATCAGGACCGCTGTGCCGGCATCGCCGCGAAGCTCAAGGTCGACGGCGTCACGGCTCAGCTGGTTCGCCCTCGTGACGAGAGCGTGCTGAGCCTCTACGGGCCCACCTCGTTTGCCGGCAGTGCCCTGGAATGCACCGGATTGAAAATTCCTGCCCGCGACTGGGAAGGATCCATCTCGGTGGACATCTCCCCGGAACGAATCTTGGAAGCCAAGGCAGACTACGTCTTCGTGACCACCACGGATGTGGCCGATACGGGAACGATCCCGACCCCGATCAGCAGCAACGCCGCATCCTTCCCCAACGTCAAACTCGTTGACACCTCCTACTGGGTTTCCGGTGTCGGGCCACTGGGCGGCAACGCCGTCCTCGACGACATTGAACGCATCCTCCAGGACGCCAAGTAACCCAACCATGGAATTGCCCACGGCCACAGCAAACAAAAGCACCTCGCATCCCGCCCGGACGCGCATCCTCGTGATGCCCGTCCTGGTGGGCTTGCTGGTGGTCTCCATGGTGCTGTCCCTAGCCTTGGGCGCCAACACCTTAGGCCTGCACCGCATTCTTGACACACTCGCAGGTGGCGGCGATGCCGAGTCCCGCTACGTCGTGTGGGACCTTCGAATCCCCCGGACCGTTGCTGGATTGTTCGTCGGGGCCGCGCTCGGAGTATCGGGTGCCCTGATCCAGGCATTCACCCGCAATCCGCTGGCCGATCCGGGCATCCTAGGCGTCAATGCCGGGGCTGCGTTCTTCGTAGCGCTGGGCGTTGCCTTCCTCGGGATAACGTCGATCTCCGGCTACGTCTGGCTGGCTTTCGCAGGCGCCCTGCTCGTCACCGTTGCCGTTTACATCATCGGCTCTTCCGGACGCGGCGCCGCCGACCCAATCCGGCTCACGCTGGCAGGGGTCGCCATCGCTGCCGTATTGTCGGGCATCACCACCGGCATGACGTTGAGCAATCCGGAAGCCTTTGACCAAATGCGGAATTGGAATGCCGGAACCCTTCTTGGCCGCGGGTTTGACGTCCTGGTGCCTGTTCTGCCCTTCATTGCAGTCGGACTTCTGCTAGCCCTCACCATCGCGCCGGGGCTGAACTCGATTGCTTTAGGTGAGGATGTGGCTCGGGCCCAAGGGGTGAACGTCACTCGGGTACGGGTCGTGGTCATCGTTGCAGGAACACTGCTGGCCGGATCCGCAACCGCCATCGCCGGGCCCATCTCCTTCGTTGGCTTGATGATTCCGCACGTGGTCCGTTGGATGTTCGGTCCGGACCAGCGCGTCATCATGACCGCGTCGATCATTCTGGCACCGACCCTGCTGCTGCTCTCCGACATTCTGGGCCGGCTGCTGATCCGTCCCGGAGAAATGCCCGTCGGGATCGTCACAGCATTCCTTGGCGCCCCCGTGTTAATCGTGCTCGTGCGGCGGAGAAGGGCCAGCAGCCTGTGACGCCCACCCATCCCTCGCCGGCCACGTCACCCACGCCGCCCGAGGTCCAATTCGGCTACCGACGCCTGAGCGTTGGCAGCGATAGTTTCCACGTGGTGCTGCACCTGCGGACGGTGCTGGTGGCTCTGGCCTTCAGCGTATTGATCGTGGTCCTGGCCGTGGCCGCTCTCATGAACGGTGACTATGAGCTGAACCTTTCCCAGGTCGTCGGAGCCCTCGATGGATCCGAGGAAAGCCTCGCCCGCACGGTGGTTCTTGAGTGGCGTCTACCCCGAATCCTCGCCGCGATCCTCCTAGGTGCAGCCCTTGCCGTCTCCGGAGCCATCTTCCAAACTCTGACCCGTAATCCCCTCGCCAGCCCCGACATTGTGGGCCTCTCTCATGGTGCATTTACGGGAATGCTGCTCACGGTCTTGGCTTTTGGCGCCACCTGGTCGCTGATGGCCACCGGAGCCGTGGTGGGCGGGGTGCTCGCGGCACTGGCAATTTACACAATTTCCTACCGGGGCGGGATCCAGGGGTTCCGCTTCATCATCGTCGGCATTGCCATTTCGGCGATGTTGGCCTCGGTCAACACCTGGATCTTGCTGCAGGTGGAACTCGAAACGGCCATGTTTGCCTCGGCGTGGGGAGCCGGCACACTCAACGCCGTGACACCGGAGCAGGTGAACGGTGCGGCGCTGGCAATACTCGTTCTCTTTATGGCCATCAGCGCCCTTGCCCCGGCGCTGCGGCAGCTCGATCTGGGGGACGATGCCGCCGCGGCCCTGGGAATTCGGGTGGGTAGGGTCCGCCTGCTGGCCATTGTGATCGGCGTCGGGCTCGTGTGCGTGGCAACCGCCGTCGCGGGCCCCGTAGCCTTCGTTGCCCTCGCCGCCCCACAGATAGCGCAACGCGCAGCCCGCACGCCGCACCTGCCTTTGGCACTGTCTGCCTTGGTGGGAGGCACCATCCTCCTGGGCTCCGACTTCATTGCCCAACACGTTCTGCCACATCCGCTGCCCGTCGGCGTCGTCACTGTCGTCGTCGGTGGCGCCTACCTGGTCTGGGCCATCATTGGCGAGATTCGCAAGCGGGCGTGAGCCTGCCATGAAGCACAAAGGAAACGTCATGATCCATGAAGCCAACCCCCAAACAGGACAGCCGTCCGGCGCCCGGTTGGAGGCCGAAGCAGTCACCCTTGGCTACGCACAGCGGCGAATCTCCGAAGACCTCACCGTGCGCATCCCCGACGGCTCTTTTACCGTCATAGTTGGCCCGAATGCTTGCGGAAAATCCACACTCCTGCGCGGATTGTCCAATCTCCTCAAACCCTCCGAGGGCCGGATCCTGCTGGACGGCAAGAAGATCGCCAGCTACCCGTCCAAGCAACTTGCCCGAGAGCTGGGACTGCTGCCACAATCCTCGATCGCACCCAGTGGCATCACGGTTGCCGATCTTGTCGCCCGTGGCCGGTACCCCTATCAAAACCTGGTCCGCCAATGGTCCACGGCGGATTCGACCGCTGTGGCAGAGGCCCTCGCCGCGACCAACACCACCAGCCTGTCCACGCGTCTGGTCGAGGAGCTCTCGGGTGGCCAGCGCCAACGCGTTTGGGTGGCCATGGCCCTGGCCCAACAAACGTCGGTCTTGCTCTTGGATGAACCCACCACCTTCCTTGACATCGCCCACCAAATCGAATTGCTGGAGCTCTTTCGCGCCCTCAACCAGGACGGACGCACCCTGGTGGCGGTGTTGCACGATCTCAACCACGCGGCCAGGTACGCAACTCACATCATCGCCATGAAGGACGGCCAGGTTATGGCCGAGGGGCATCCTCGGGAGATCATCACGGCAGAACTGGTTCAGCGGGTCTTTGACCTGCCGAATATTGTCATCGACGACCCCGTAACGGGAAGCCCGTTGGTGATTCCCCTCGGCACCGCGGCGCCGTAACTGGTGTCCTGGCCCGCGCCGCTTTGGGCCACCGCGGGTAGTGGTGGATAATTCTTGGCAGGGGCCAACCGTTCGTCCCCTCGGCCTACCCGGCCCGCAACGCTAAAGAAGGCCCTCCACCACATGCTCCCCCAGACGTCCGCGCCAGCCCCCTCGACTACCGGGTTGGGATCCTCACTCAAACAGCGGCAACTGACCATGATGGGGCTTGGCAGTGCCATTGGCGCAGGCCTCTTCCTCGGTTCGGGCGAGGGCATCAGGACGGCCGGACCTGCTGTACTGATCTCATATCTGGTGGCCGGAACCATGATCATTTTGGTCATGTGGGCCCTGGGCGAGATGGCAGCGGCCAATCCCAACTCCGGTGCTTTCTCCGTCTACGCGGAAAAAGCCATGGGCAAAGTGGCTGGATCCACGGTTGGCTGGCTGTGGTGGTTGCAGCTTGTTGTGGTCATTGCCGCAGAGGCTCTGGGTGCCTCCCAACTTCTCGTCACGATCTGGCCAGTGCTGCCCGCATGGGCCCTGACACTGATCTTTATGGTGGTTTTCACCACCATCAACCTCACCTCCGTCAAGAACTACGGGGAGTTTGAGTTTTGGTTTGCGCTGTTGAAGGTGGCGGCCATTGTGTTGTTCCTAATCTTTGGCATCGCCTTGCTGCTGGGCCTGGTCCCCGGCGCGACGTCACCAGGCCTGGGCAATCTTGTCAACCATGGAGGATTCGCACCAACAGGCATGGCCGGTATTTCCACGGCGTTGTTCGTGGTCGCCTTCGCCTTTGGCGGCACCGAAATCGTCGCCGTTGCCGCCGCCGAAACGGCTGATCCGGCTCGTAGCGTGACGGTCGCCATCCGTACCGTGGTGTGGCGCATTCTGGTGTTTTACGTAGGCTCCATTTTCATCATTACCGCCGTGCTGCCGTGGACCTCTGAAGCACTGAGCTCCCCTTTCGCCGGTGTCCTGAATGTGGCGGGCATGCCGTGGGCCGGAACTGCGCTCACCCTGGTGGCCGTCGCTGCCCTGCTCTCGGCCCTCAACGCCAACCTCTACGGCGCCTCGCGCATGATCCACTCACTGTCTGAGCGCCGCGAAGCGCCCAGCGTCTTCGCCCGCACCAACAAGCGGGCGGTGCCGGTGGCCGCCGTCGTAGTTTCAGTAGCTTTCGGCTTCGTCACGGTGGTGTGGGAGATGCTCTACCCCGATACCGTCCTGAAGGTGTTGCTGAACCTTGTGGGCTCCACATGTCTAGTTGTGTGGGGAATGGCGTTGCTCTCGCAGCTCATCCTGCGCCGCCGGGCCGACCGGGATGGCACCGTGCTGCCGCTGCGAATGCGCGGTTTCCCATACCTGACCATCGCCGGGCTGGTCCTGCTCCTTGCCATCTTCGTGGTGGGCTTCAGCGATCCGGTCAGCCGCACACAATTGCTGAGCACGTTCACGCTCGTTGCCGGCATCGCCGTGCTCAACAAGATCTCTCACCTTCGCCAACAAAAGCGAGCCTCGAACCACCTCTAGCCTCAAGTCCCCGGCCCGGTACAGTTTTCGCTATTGTTGACGTACGACGGCGGCACTGACCGCCGCGGGAAAGGTTGGGCCATGACTTCCCCCGGCAAGCACAAGGCAACGATGGAGCACCACACCACTGAGGGTGCCCCGGCAGGGCTGAATTCGGTTGTCTTTGAACCCGACTCCCCAGCGGCGTTGCCTCCGGTATTCCTTATCCACGGCTTCGCGTCCTCGATCGACCTCAATTGGGTCAAGACCGGGTGGGTGAAAGCCCTCAACAATGCCGGCCGCCGTGTGATCAGTGTTGATCTTCCGGGGCATGGACACAGTGCGGCTCCCGTTGATCTTGATTCATATACGCCGGGTAAGATTCGGGCCGATCTCTTACAGATTATTTTCGATGAGGGCGTTCATCCACTTTCTCCCTCCGATCCCACCAGCGGCGTGGACTTGATCGGCTATTCTCTGGGTGCACGTTTGGCTTGGGAGTTTGGTGCCACACAGCCGGAGCTGGTGCGCAAAATGGTGCTCGGCGGACCCAACCCGGATGATCCGCTGGCCGATTTCGATTTACGGGCGGCCCAGGATTTCCTCAATGACGGCACCCCGATCGCCGACGAATCGACCGCATGGCTGCTGAACATGGCCCAGGTGATCCCCTCCAATGACATCTTTGCGCTGCTGGCCCTGATTCAGGCCGTCAAGATGGAACCCTTCGATCCCACGGATGCGGTTCCCCGCATGCCGGTGTTGTTGGTGGCCGGAGATCTCGATGAACGGGCTCGCAGCATGGACCGGCTGGCCGCCCTCAGCCAGGCTGTGCAGCGTGTTGTCATCCCCGGGCGAAACCACAACAACACGGTCACGTCGCGCGAATTCAAGGACGCCGCGATAAGTTTCCTAGCCTAAGAGCTGTTGGAGCTCCTTGACCCGTCACATATTGCCGTTATGAACTCTCATAGCGGCAATATGTGACGGCTCGCGGCCCCAGGGATGAGGAAACGGCGTTAGTGGTTCCGTTTGAGGCGGCCGCGCAGGCTCACGGCGGCGACGAGCCCCAGAAGCAACAATGCCGAGGCGGCCACGATGGGGACGATGAACGCGGTGTGATAGCCAACGTTCTGAGCCAACGAACCGGCGACGGAGCTGCCCAGCGCCGTTCCCGCGACAATGCCACTGGCCAGCGCCGTCATGACGGTCCCCATCCACTGCGGCGGAGCAACCACGCTGCCAACGCTGAAGATGGTCACCATGGTGGGGCCAACGAACAGTCCAACGAGAAGCAGCACCCAGACCATCTGGCCCAAGGACTCGGGAACAAGGAACATTACTGCGCCCGCCGCCATGAGCCCGGACGCCAACACCCAGCGCCATGAATAGCTGAACTTGGCAGGCCAATATGCAACCGACAATGCAGTCACGGCGGAGCTTGCGCCCATGATTGCGTACATGAGCCCGGCCTGATCCACTGACCCGTAGACGCCGGTAAAGGCAGTCAAGGCAGTTTGGGAGGAGCCGAAGAAGGCGCCCATGCAGAGCATCCCGACCACCGGAACGGCAACGAGGAACCAGTTCGGCTTTTCGCCCGTAACGTAGCCGGCGTTGCCCACTGTGGTGCTGGCTGGGCGTGCACCAACAACTCGCTCGGTTGGGTGCAGCGCGAAAAGCGTCACCAGGGCCAACGTCATGACGGCAGCAAGAACCAGCGGCAACCAGGGCGCAACGAGGGAGGCCAGGAGGCCCACGAGAGCCGGACCCAGGACAAACGTCACCTCGTCGGCCGTTCCTTCAAGGGAAAGCGCGGTGTCAACGAGGGGGCCTTGTTCCTTGGCCGGGAGCTTTTTGCTCAACGCCATCCACCGCACGCGGGACAACGGACCAACCTGAGGAGAGGTAGCTCCGGCCACCAGGGAGGTGGCCAAGACCGTCAGGGTTGCCCCATCCGTGATGTGGGCGCCATGCCCGGGCAGCAAGGTATAGGCCAGGATCACCACGGCTGCAACCAACACGGCGTTGATCACGGCAGCCACCAATAAGATGCGTTTTTGGCCTAACCGGTCAGCAAGGTAGCCGGTCACGGGCGCACCGACGGCGGCACCAATTCCAATGCAACCGGCCGCAAAACCACCGATGGCATAGGAATCGCTGACCGTGGTGACAAGTGTCAAAACACCGATGGTCAGCATGGCCAGGGGGACGCGGGCAAAGAGGCCCAGTGGAATATAACTGGCGCCTGCCAGCCGGGGCAGCGCCGCGTAGCGTCCGCCCTTCGCTGCTGGGGCGCCAACGGTGGCGTCTTTGGTGGACGCTGGATCAGGGTTTATTGGAAGTGAGGATGTCATGTGTATCCGGTCAGCTCAAAGTGCGTGTGCACCGTCCCTCCACCCGGCACACCGAACCCAAATACCTTTCCAGTCTAGTGGGCTTTAGAGCGGGCCGAAACTAGGCCGAGTCCCCCACAGTCAACGTGGAACCGTTGCGTCCCTTGTACACATGCAGGTGCATCGGAATGCGCTGCTTCATCTCGGCAACGTGGCTGACAAGTCCCACCATCCGGCCCCCATCGCGCAACCCCTCTAGGGCGTCCATGACCTGCTCCAGCGATTGTTCATCCAGGCTGCCAAAGCCCTCGTCAACAAAGAGCGTTTCAATGTCCAGCCCGCCCGATTCATGCTGAACCACATCCGAAAGGCCCAGCGCTAGTGCCAGTGAGGCCATGAAGGATTCCCCGCCCGAAAGTGTTCCGGTATCTCGGCTAATACCGGTCCATTCGTCAACAACCTCCAGCCCCAGCCCGGACTTCTTGTTACCCGACTTCGCGTCGCTGTGGCGCAGGGTGTAGCGGGCGTCGCTCATGGTGGCCAGACGCAGTGAGGCCGCCTCGGCCACCTGTTCTAAGCGTGCCGCCAGAACATAGCTGGTGAGCGTCATCTTCAATTTGTTGTCGCCCAGCCCGCGCACGGCGTTCGCCAGGCCCTCCAACAGCTGGGCACGTGCACGCAAGGGCGCCACTGCCTCCTCGAGCACCTTAAAGTTTGATTCCGTATCGGCAAGCTGCGTTTGCGCCGAGCGAGCCAGCCCCAACATCAGCTCTCCTTGCCTGGCCTGCGCCTTGGCATTAGCGGACTCCCCTGCCAACCGCTCGAGCCCTTCGACGGTTGGTGGCGCCATCTTCGCGTCAGCCTCCGCCTTGGCAGCAACAACCTCGGGCGCGGCAAGCCTGTCCGTGTTCACCGCAACGTCCTTGGCGTGAATCGACAATTTCGACTCGAGTTCTGTGGCCTCGGCAGCAGTCAAGAGCGCGGCGTGTGCGGCCGGAACGTCTGTAAAGACGGAACCGTCGATGGCCTGCACCAGCGCCGCCTGTGCCTCGGAGGAGGCGGCAAGTGCCGTGGCACGTTGCCGAACGGCGTGCAGGAGCGCATTGCCGGGGGCCTGTGCCAAGGTCAGGGCAGCACGCCGGTCAGCCAGGGAATCAAAGCCGTCACGGACAATCCTCAGATGCTCCTCCAAGGCTGCGAGCTCCTGAACAAGAGACTCGTTGCCAGCACGAAGCGATGCTGCCGTGCCGGTCGCTTCCAGCACGCCGGCCTGAGCCGTCCCAAGCCGGGCCCGCAGCTCCACGCTCTCCGTGTTCAGCGCCGCCAAGGTGGCAACAGCTTCCGTGGCCGCCTGGTGTGCCGCGTTCTTAAGTTCGACGGCGGCCCGCGCCTCCGCCAATGAGCCGTCGCCACCCCGTCCGGCCAGAACGGCGAGCGCGCTCGTGGCTTCCGAAAGTTGCGTGTGTGCGTTGTGGGCCAGCGCGTCGGCGGAATCGAAGGCCTTTTTTGTTGCCTTCTCGGTCTTCACCAGGTCGGCACCGGAGCTGGCCAAAGGCGATGGCGCGGGGTGGACTGTACTTCCGCAAACCGGGCACGGCTCGCCGTCAATGAGTTCCGCTGCCAGCTCTCCGGCGGCTTGGCTAAGCCGAAGGTTAAAGGCGTCCAGCCACTGTTCCTTCGCGTCCAAGGCGTTGGCACGGGTAGCGGTCGTGGTCTCGGTGAGCTCCTCGACGACCTTGCGCTGTTCCTGATAGTCCTCAATGGTCGTGACAAGCTGCACCGCCTGCTTGGCGTCCTGTGCAGCGTGGTCAACGTTATGTCCGCCCTGGTGGAGTTCTTCTTGTTCTCCTGCCACCTCGGCCAGACGCAAGGTGGCGGCTGCGGCGTCCGTGGTGTGTTGTTGCTGGGCAGCAAGTGCCTGTGCCAGTTCTGCCTCCCCCGCTGCCAGTTCAGCGGTTTTGTTGCTGAGCCGTAATTCCTCAGGGAACGCGGCAGCCACGGCAGCCAGCCGGGTGGTCAGCTCCCGGTCAAGGGCCTCAAGCTCGGCTTCGGTGGCACCCGCGGCCGGCTTGTCCAGCACCGAAGCCGCAAGCTCGTTGGCATCGAGATCCGCTGCCGCTACCTCGACTGAACGTTTTGCCTGGTCACTGGCAGCTGACGTCTTCACGGCCTGGTTCATGACGGAAACCAGAACCTGGGCCGCGTGGTGTTGGTCCTGATCAACGCGCCACTGCAGGGCATCGCCGGCCAGACCCTGCAACCGGGTCTGCTCGGCCAATGCGAGGGTCAGTGCTTCATGACGGTTGCGCCTATCATTGCTTTCCTGCACCTTGTCGGCCAAGGAATCCGCAAGGCGCTGGGCTGACTCCGCCTGTACGCGGGCACGTTCAACTGCTGCGGCAAGCTTGTCCCCCAAAACACCAAAAAGTTCTAGCCCGCTGAAGTCCTCCAAGGTCTCCCCCGGCTCGGTCTCGAATGCTGCGTCCTGGGACTGCGCATCGGTGGACAGTGCCTGTGCCGCCTGGCTACGAGCCAGCCGCTCCGCTGCCATCACCTGTGACAACCCTGCGGCAACCTCTGTCTGGGCGGCCTTGGAATCATTGCCCAAACGGGCTTCCAGATCCTTGTAAAGGTCTGTGCCGAAGAGTTTCTGCAGCAGCGTTTGGCGTTCTTCGGCGCTGGCACGCAAGAATGCGGCAAAATCGCCTTGGGCCAGCAACACCACCTTGGTGAACTGCGCCATGCTCATGCCCAGCAGTTCCTGGATCTCCGCGGCAGCTTCATCATTGCGGGTGGACTTAACCTCCCAGCCGTCCGCTGTCTTTTCACGTAGTTGGGTGCTGGCCTGTTCGCGGGTGGTCCCGGTTCCGCGCTTGAGCGGCCGCATCCATTCGGGGCTGCGGCGCACCTCCAACCGCCGGCCTCCGGCACTGAATTCGCACAGTACTTCCGGGCCTACACCTTCGGCTGCGTGGTGGCTGCGAAATTGCGCATGGGCACCCTGCCGCGCACCGGGCACACTGCCATAGAGGGCGTACGCGATGGCATCAAGAACACTTGTCTTGCCTGCTCCCGTGGAACCGTTGAGCAAGAACAGCCCTTGGGATCCGAGGTGGTCAAAGTCCACAATTTCGCGTCCGGCAAAGGGGCCGAAAGCCTGAATTTCCAGGCGGTGAATCCTCACAGTGCTACCTCCTGTTCCCGGACGCTGGCCAGGGCCTCGCGCAGGACACGTTCTTCCTCGATGTTGGCTCCGCGTTCACGGACATGGTCAAGAAAGCCGCAGCACAGCTCAAGTGCGTCGGCCGCCTTGGCGATGCGGTCACCGTAACTTTGTTTGTCTGCGTTCCGTGCTGTTTCGGGTTCGAACATCAGCACCAGCGTGTTTGGGAAGCGGACGCGAAGACGTTCCATGGCCAACGCAGGCCGATCGTTATCTGTCAGTGTGATCTGGCAATAGTTCTCCTCGGCGAAAGCCCACTCCTGCGCGGAAAGGAGGTCCTCGATTTTCCCCGAAAGGATACTCAAATCCCGTTCCGGCGACCAATCAACCTTGGTGACCTCCTTCAGGCCATCCGCGGTGATCTCCAGCAGCCAGGCACCCTTGTTGTGCTTGGCCTCGGAGAAGGAGTAGTGCAGCGGGGACCCCGAGTACCGTACAGACTCGCTGAGTTTCTGTGGGCCGTGCAGGTGTCCCAACGCTGTGTAAGTAAAGGGTTCAAAGAGATCCAGAGGCACGGCACCGACGCCGCCGACGGACAGTTCGCGTTCGCTGCTGGAGGTGATGCCACCGCTGGCAAAAGTATGGGCCAGCACCACGGAGGCAGTTCCGGGCGCACGGGTAGCCAAATCAGCCACAATCAGCTCAACGGCTGCTTCGGTAACACTGAAGTGTGTGCCGGTCTCAACCCCCAGATCCTGCGCAACCAGCCGTGGTTCAAGGAACGGGATGCCATAGATCGCCACCTGGGCATCCGATTCACTGTCCACGGGCAACAGTACGGGCGTGGCCAGATCAGCCAGTCGCGTCCGCAGATGCACCCCGGCGCGTTCCAGGAGGCGTCCACCAAAGCCGAGCCTCGTGGCGGAATCGTGGTTTCCGCTCGTGACTACCACCTGCGCGCCGGCTGCATTGAGCCTGGCCAGAATGTCGTCGAAGAGATTCACCACATCCACGCTAGGCAGCGCCCGGTCATAAACGTCGCCGGCGACCAGGACAACATCCACGTTTTCGGCCGTCACCGTGTCCAGGAGTTGGTCGACAAAACGCCGTTGGGCCGCGAGGGTTCCAACGCCGTGGAAAGCCCTGCCCAGGTGCCAATCGGAGGTGTGAAGTAGCTTCATGCTTCCACGCTAGTGCAGGGCACCGACATTCCAGGATTCGGATTCCAGGACCCGCATTCCAAAACCCCGCTCCATGGACTCCAAACTGCCGGCTTAACGCACAACGACCCTCCCCACGCTGAGTGGGAAGGGCCGATTCCTAACGGCGGAGGTTACTTCTTGGCGCCGTCGAAGAATGCTTGTGCATCGTCCACGGGTGCCGGTTCGCTCTTAATGCTCGACGCCGCAACGGGTGCGGCAGGTGCCTCAGCGGTCGAGGCCTCCGGCGCCACAGCCTCGGAAGCAACGGCAGGGGCGGTCGCGCTGGAGGTGGTCTCGGCGTCGTCCGTCAGGTCCGCGGAGTCCGTCAGGTCAGCCGCAGCCGGCGCGAAGGAGCGGTAGATGGCGGCGGCCAGGGCGGCACCAACCAGCGGGGCCAGCCAGAACAGCCACAGCTGGCCGGCAGCCCAGGACTCGGCCAGGAAGACCACCGAGGTGGCGCGGGCCGGGTTCAGCGAACCGTTGCTCAACGGCATGGTGATGGCCACGGCCACGGCAAAAGCCACACCGATCGCGACGGGTCCGAGGGTTGTCTTGTTCCGGACGGACGTGATGCCAAGGACCATGGCTGTCAGCACGGCAACGGCAACAACTTCCACGATCAACACGCCCACCAGAGGTACCTGGGACGGGGAATGGGTGTCAAAGCCGTTGGCAAGTGCACCAAAGAGCGCCGGAGTTTCGGGCGTGGCCCCGGCAGGCATGACCTTCATCATGGCCAGCCACACCGCGGAGGCCAGGACGGCACCAATGGTCTGGGCAACAATGTACAGGCCCATGGCGGAGAACTTCAGCCGGCCGGCCACGGCCATACCCAGTGAAAATGCCGGGTTGAAGAAGCCGTTGGAGATGTGACCGAAGGAAACGATGGCCGCCACCATGGCCAGTCCGTAGGCGAAGCCAATGGTGGCCGCTGACCCGGTGGAGTTGAAAAGTGCGGTGCCGAGGCCGGCAAAGACAATGAAGAAGCTGCCCAGACCTTCGATGGCGACGCGGGTACTCAGCGGGTAAGCCTGCACCGGGGCCGAGGCCGTTCCGGGTGAAGTCATGGTGTGTGAATCCTTTGGTTGCAAATGAAAAGAAAAATTCTGGGGCGTGGCGGGTGTTTAAAACCCAAGCGCCAAAGCGCATACGGTGGCCACAGCCAGAGCCACTATAGCGGCCGATGCTGTACGTAACATAAGAGTCGGAGCTGCCATCTGGGCACTGTCATCCAGCCTCCCCACACCTGCATGGAGCAGTCGAATCCGGCCCACGGCGCAGACCACAAGGACAATGGTCGTCAGGCAGGCGAGCATGGCACAGATCCCTAGTCCAATGACCTGCGCGGAATGCTCGGCGGTGACCATGCCATCTGTCCCGCCCTCAGCGAGCCCGTGCAGCCAGCCGCGCCAAATAAGGATGTCGGCGATGATGGCGCTGAGGACCGTTCGGCGCCATGCCAACGCGGTGCGTTCGGGCTGCAGGCCGGGGTCGCGCTCACAATCCCCTTGCGGCGCCAGTTCTGGGACAGCCATGTCAGGGCCGGACAAGGATCAGCACGGCAAACACGATCGCCGCCAGCGAGACAATCACCGTCATCCCCAACATGAGCCACGAATGCGGCAATTCCGCGTCGTTGCGCATGGCCTGCTCCTGGCGGGCCCAGCGGCGGTAGCTGACAACAGCGAGCGCGGCTCCGATCACGGCGAGGACCATGCACAGGATGATCCGAATGAGCGGCGGTGCGATCTCAGGCGCCAGCTGATCGATGGCCACGGCTCCGGCAAGGAGGGCAAGCGCGGTGCGCACCCACGCCAGGAAGGTGCGCTCGTTGGCCAGCGAAAACCGGTAGTCGGGGGTTTTTCCGGTACGTCGCCAAGCGGGTTCGCGCATGGGTCTCCTCAACGCTCTGGGGTGGCAAGTTCAGCTTTGAGTCTACTGGGCACTCCACTGACTCGAAGGAAACGGTAAATTGGAGGGTATGACTACTGCAGCAAGCACCCTGAACGCGCCTCCGGCCGACTTTGCCACACGCGTCCAGGGCACGTTGATGGGAGGCGCCTTGGGCGACGCCTTTGGCTACCTGGTGGAGTTTGATTCACTGGCCGAAATTGCGGCCAAGTACGGCCCAGCCCTGCTGGTGGACCTCTCACAGGCCGCCAGCACAGCGCACTTCTCCGACGACACCCAGATGACGCTCTACACACTCGATGGCCTGCTGGATGTTTTGGAGTGGGCCAATAATGGTGTCGGCGCGGACATCAACGCCTGCCAGTGGCTCGCTTACCTGCGCTGGCTCAAGACGCAGGGCATCGAGACCGCCGAGCATGCACCTGTGCAGGCGGCGCGGTGGATCGATAAGCAAAGCGTGCTGCACCACCAGCGTCACCCCGGCAATGCCTGCATCACGGGTCTCGCCACGGGTGAGATGGGCACGGTGTTCCGCCCGGTGAATGGTGATTCAAAGGGTTGCGGCACCGTGATGCGTTCAGCCCCTTATGGTCTGCTGCCCAACATTGAGGCTGAAACCATCTACAAGATCAGTTCCGACGCTGCCTCACTCACGCACGGCCATCCCGCCGCCCGGCAGAGTTCCGGCGCTTTCAGCTGGCTGATTCATGCCTTGGCGATCGGCGGCCTTGGCCTGGGCGAGGCTGCTGCCTCGGCCCGCGACCGCGCCGTGGCTGAGCCTGACGCGGATGCTGCGCTGCTGGCGCGCTTGGAGGCGGCCCTGGCCCTTTCCTTGGACGACGGCGCACCCCTGTCGGGCGACGCTCTTACCGATGCGCTGGGGTTGGGTTGGGTTGCCGAAGAAGCGTTGGCGGTTGGCCTCTATAGTGTGCTGGCCACGTCCGGCGGCGCCGTTTCACCGGTTGACCATTTCCTCGCGGCCATCCGGCTGGCGACCAACCACAGTGGCGACAGCGATTCCACGGCATCCATTGCCGGGAACATCCTTGGCGCGTTTTACGGGGAAGCCGCCCTGCCGCCGTCGTGGTTGACCATGGCCGAGGCACCGGCACTGATCCGGCATCTTGCCGCGGAGTTCATCAAGCTCACCACGGGCGAATAACCCAGGGCGCTGCTGCTAGCTCTTGGTGACACCGACGCTGGCGCATTCCTCGCAGATCCCGGCGGGGATGACACCGCGACGCATGAGGAATCCGAAGATGGCGCAACCGAGGCAGAAGCCAATGAACGCTTCCAATGAGGCCGCAACAACCAGTAGGACCATGAGGGTCCAGCCCGGCAGTGAGCCGCCGGACACGAGCAGTATGAATGCCGTGGCGGACAAAACGGCGCCGATCCCCTGCGCAAAGCGCTTCGGTGGACCGGGAACCAGTTTGGGCTCGCCTGCCAGCGGGGCCAAGACCTTGACCGAAAGCAGTGCTGCCGGGGAGATCCGCGGGCCGAAGGCAAGGCGCAACACAAAGCCGACGGCGATGACTCCCACGAGCCAAGGGAGCTGCCCTACGAGGGCAACTAGTGCCAGCACAACAACAATGCCGGCCGTGAATCTGGCGGCGTGATCGTTGACAGGATTTGGGAAGGCGAAGACCCGTTTCAGCATGCTCGGCCGAGGAACCTGGATGAATTCAGTGGCGACGGCGTGATTGCTGGTGAATTGGGTCATGGTTCAGGGTACGGCGATGCCTGACGACTTCTAAAGGATTGTTGCGCAGAATGACTAAACCGGAATTTCAACCGAGGCGATCTGCGGGCGAACCGTCCCGGTCCAGGGCTGCAAGGCAGCGTGGTGGCGCGATCCTGCGGTAGGAGCTGTCCAACAGCTCCGCGATTTCCTGCCAATCCGGCACGTCGCTGCTCAGATCCAGCCCCACCCAGCCGTACGCTCCAATGTAGGAAGGGATGTAAAAACGCGGATCCGCCAGTAGGGCTGCCCGTTCATCGGCTTCCGGAAGAACCTGAATGGAGGCCGGTCGGGGATGACCCGTTTGGCCTTGCCCGTAATAGGCAAAGATCCGCCCACACCTAAAAGTTGGCCGGCCAAAGGTTTCCTTCTCCGTGGCCTCGGGAAATGCCAAGCTCACACTCCGCAGTCGTAGCAGGAGCGGGTCATCGTCGGAGTACATCTTGGGATGAGCCATGCGAGTATCCTAGACGCCCACGCCCGACGGCGGCCAGCATCTGGCGGCCCCAGCACCTCAAACGATTCTGCGCCCTAGCCGACCATCTGCATGAATTCACCTTCGGAGAGCACCTCGATGCCCTGACCGCGGCGTTGCAATTCCAGCACCCGCGCAGCCTTCGAGGTGAGCCTGCCGTTACGCAGGTCGGAGGCTGTGAACCCGCTGCCCACCACCAGCACAGTGGTTTTCAAGGTGACACTGCTGGCGCACTGGGCGCCATGACCGGCGGCGCGGATCTTCGCCTCGGGACGGCCAAGTCCAAGATCACCGGTAAACACGATGGTCTGCCCAAATAACGGGTGGGACATGTCTGCCCGTGGGTTAGGCACCGGGTTGGGGCCCTCGGTTGACCAACTGGAGCGGCCGGCGCGGGCGGTTCCATTGGCCAGTCCGGCTTTCATCTCAGCCATCTTCTCCAGAGCGGAGCGCGTTGCCTTGGACATGGCGTCGGTGTCAGGGTTATAGGCGTCGATGTGCGGCATGGGCAGCTTCATGGCCGCAAAGACCCCGGGCACGGAGTCCACACCGTGCTTGGCGGCGATATCAACCATGATCCCGGCACAAGCGCGGGCATCTTCGATGGCATCGTGGTGGTTGAGCAGCGGTACACCGGCGGCCTCGGCCACAAAGGGCAGAGAGTACGAGGGCAGCGAATAGTTCTTACGCGAGAGCACCACCGTGCACGCATAATCGAACGCGGGAGCCGCCATGCCGGAAACTTCCGATGCCGAACGGATCACACCAATGTCGAACGCCGCGTTGTGGGCCACAAGCGCGTCGGAGCCGATGAAGGCCTGCACCTCGGGAAACACCTGCGCAAAACGAGGTGAACTGGCCACGTCGTCCGGGGTGATGTTGTGGATGGTGATGTTACGGGCGTCGAAGTGGTCATGACCTTCCGGTGGTCGCATAAGCCAGTAGCCTTCATCGACAATCACCCCGCCCCGAACCTTCGTCAAACCGACGGAGCAGGGTGATCCCCTAAATCCGTTGGCAGTCTCAAAATCGATTGCAGTAAAGTCCAAAGCCACGATTCAAGGCTACCTCCGCGCACCCACACTGGGTGCATCGCGAGCCGGATCTCACACAACCGGCTCGCTCCAAACCACCCTACGGCGTGGCGCGGCGCAGTGTCAGGAACGCGCCAAGTCCCAACGCCACGGAGAATCCCAGCGCCACCAGTCCAATATCCAGCGGTGTCAGCGTGACGATCCAGCCGCCCACAGATGTCCACCAGTCCTGCCACGTTATGAGGGCGAAAGCGGCAACAAACACCACGGCCAGGATGATGCCCGAGACCAGCAAGCCCGTGGCCTGCCAGCGCTTGTAAAGCGTTGCGCCCCAGAATCCGAGGAGGAACAGGAACATCATGAGCACAAAGTAAAAGAACAATTGAACATACCAAGGCTGGTCAGCCACCCATTGAAGGGCAAACATGCGGCCGTTCAGCCCCCACCCCTTGGACAGCTGTTCCAGCCACCCAAGAAGCACATAAATTCCGGCGACTCCGGCAGCCACCACGGTGAACAGCCCCACCGTGCCAAGGAAGAAATTGCGCCTGCTGACACTGAGTCCCTGAGCGAAGGGGAAAGTGAGGGTCAACGACTGGATGCCCAAGGCAAAGAAATACCACAAGACGGCCTGGCCAGCGCCTGAGTATTTCACACCCTCTCCCGCGGAGTCAGGCAGCATGGCCCAGATGGCAACTGTCAGGGCAAATGCGGACACCAGAATGACGGCCGGTATGCCCAAAAACGTCCATTTGTTGATGAGCTGCATTTTGGCAACCCCTAGTGCACGATTCATCGCGATGCTCCCATCCAGGCCTTCTTGGTGGCTGGTTCCTTGATTTGCGCCAGTGACCCTTCGCTACCCAGGGAGGCTCCGGCGTCGAGCGTTTTTCTGATCACAATCTGTTGAAGTGAGACCGGGCCCAACTCCAGGCCCAACTCCTGCGCCTCGCGGCGTTCGGCGGAGGTGAGTGCCCCGTCAAGAGTGAGGGATAACAAGGCCCCGATACTCTCCCGGTGTAGCACTGTGCGTCCGGCAGCAAACAATTCAACGTGGGCGCTCGCCCCGGCGACGGAGACCGCAGATCCACGGATGTTCTCCGCGTCATCATCAACCAGGATGCGGCCCTTGTCGATGATGATCACGTGCTCCAGCAAGTTGGCAACCTCATCGATCAGGTGCGAAGAGAGCACGATGGTGCGGGGAAACTCGGCATAGTCAGCCAACAACCGGTCATAAAACAGTTGCCGGGCCACGGCGTCCAGACCCAAATACGGTTCGTCGAAGAACGTCAGCTCGGCCCGGGAGGCCAAGCCGATGATCACGCCAACGGCAGAAAGTTGGCCACGAGAGAGCTTCTTGATGCGGCGCTTCATCGGCAGAGCGAACTCGTGCGCCAATTGTGCAGCCAGCTCATGGTCCCAGTTCTTGAAAAACAATGCGGCTGCCTTGAAGGCGTGCATCGGCTTGAAGTCGTCGGGGTATTTTTGCGATTCCCTGATGAAGCAAATCCGGCTCAGGACCTGCTCATTCTCATAGGGGTGTTCGCCAAAAACCTGCACATCGCCGGAACTGGCAAAGCCCTGGGCGGTGAGAATGGACATCAGTGTGGTCTTGCCGGCACCATTACGGCCCAGGAGGCCATAAATTTTGTCCCGCTCAAGGGTGAGGCTGACGCCGTCGAGCGCCTTGACGTCTCGGTAGACGCGCGAGACGTTCCTGACTTCAACTATTGGCTTGCTCATTGCACCCCTTCTTTCTCCATGGCTGTTGTGGCGCCCATCGCGGTGTCCGCCTCACGCGTCATCATGGCCAGCAACTGCTGGTTGTCAATGCCCAACTTGCGTGCTTCGCGTGCCAGTGGACGGACAAATTGCTCGCAGAAATCTTCCCGGCGCCTGCCCATCAGGAGGGTCCGGGCTCCAGTGGCAACAAACATGCCAATGCCCCTTTTCTTGTAAAGGATTCCGTCATCAACCAGCCGGTTGACGCCCTTGGCGGCCGTGGCCGGGTTGATCCGGTGGAATGCTGCGAATTCATTGGTGGAGGGAACTTGGGCTTCCTCGGCCAAGACTCCGTCAACAATGTCGTTCTCGATCATTTCCGCAATCTGGACAAAGATCGGCCGGGTGTCATCGATCATGTGAGCACCCCCGTGATGCGGCGATGGAGGCCTCTGGCTCGCCTCATTGGTTCATTACTCATGTAACTAACCATATAACCATTCGGCAGCATGTCAACCCCTCCAATCTCCTCCTAAGGGTGGAGGATTCGTTCAGCTAAGTACCGTAATCTTGGAAGGTGATACTTTCAGCTTTGAGTGACTCTGCCCTGCCTGCCCTCATGGGACACGGAGCCGTTCCTTCCCTCGGCCTCCTGCCTGATTGGCTGGACCCCATGAAGATCCTCGACAACCCGGCCATGGGCGCCTGGGTTGTTGTGCTTGCCTGCGGCATCATCTTTGCCGAGACCGGACTGCTGGTCGGGTTCTTCCTGCCGGGCGACTCACTACTTTTCACCGCTGGCCTTTTGGTAAGCACCGGTTCCATGCCTGTCAACATTTGGGCCCTCATGGGCATGCTGATCGTCTCGGGCTTCATTGGCAACCAGGTGGGGTATCTCATCGGCTACAAGGCCGGTCCCGCCATCTTCAACAAGCCCGAATCCCGGCTCTTCAAGAAGCAGCACGTTGACAGTGCTCATGCCTTCTTTGAAAAGCACGGCGGCAAGGCCCTAATCCTGGCTCGCTTTGTCCCCATTGTGCGCACCTTTGTGCCCGTCATTGTGGGCGTGGCCAAGATGGACATGCGCAAGTTCCTGCTCTTCAACGCCATCGGCGCAGTGCTGTGGGCCGGCGGCGTCACCTACCTTGGCTACGTCTTGGGCAACAAGGTGCCCTGGGTGCGCGACAACCTGGACATCATCTTCATCGCCATCGTGGCCGTCTCGGTCATCCCGATCGGCTTTGAGTTCCTCAAGGCTCTGAGTCACCACCGCAAGAAGAAGGCCCAGGAGGCCGAGCCCACCGCTTAGTTCATTCACACGCAAAAGGCGACCCGCAGCAATTGCTGCGGGTCGCCTTTTTCATGTGTCCCGTTACCTAATCTGTTTTGCAGTTTTTTGACCAAAATAACCCCAATGCGGGGTTTTTGGTGCA
>JBKKBD010000089.1:0-58638 GCA_046714315.1 Specibacter sp. | reverse complement strand
TATTCAAAAATATTTAGTCCACTGGGACCGGGGCCTTTTCGGTGAGACGGCTTGTCTCGTCATGCCACTCCGAAGAGAGAGGCTTCAGGTTGGCCTCCACCGAGCGGGCGTGGTGTCCGCAGAAGAGGAGTTCCCCGCCGGAGGATTCCAGGACAACCCGCACGTAGGCTTGGGCGCCGCAGCGGTCGCAACGGTCCAAAGTATTCAGCTCGCGGCTGGCGATGGCGGTGGTAGTCATGATGGCCTCCTTCATAGATCTTGATACCTATATAACCATTATTCGTAGCTGTTCCATCCTTGGATGGGTGTACTTTCGCTCACCGCGTAGCCGTGTCGATACGGCACGCCTGTCAGAGGCTGGTTCCTGCAGCGGTTAACCTTGAGTGAGGCAGGTACAGGCCTGACCGCACTATATTTGCTTGGCCCACAGGCTTTGCCAACACAGTCATAAGGAGTATGCCAACCGTGGCACGTTCGAATTCCGATTACAGCGCCCGTCACCTCTCTGTTCTGGAGGGGCTGGAAGCTGTCCGGAAACGTCCCGGCATGTACATCGGCTCCACCGACTCCCGCGGACTGATGCACTGCCTCTGGGAGATCATCGACAACTCCGTCGACGAGGCCCTGGCCGGCTATGGCCAGAATATTTCGGTGGTCCTGCACAAGGACAATTCTGTTGAAGTGCACGACGACGGCCGCGGCATCCCCGTTGACGTGGAGCCCAAGACCGGCCTCACTGGACTGGAAGTGGTCCTCACCAAATTGCACGCTGGTGGCAAGTTCGGTGGTGGCTCCTATGCGGCTTCCGGTGGTTTGCACGGCGTGGGTGCCAGCGTTGTCAACGCCTTGTCCGCCCGCATGGACGCTCAGGTTGATCGTGGTGGCAAGACCTACCAGATGAGCTTTCGCCGCGGCGAGCCAGGTCACTTTAAGGATGTAGGCCGAACGCTGAGTCCTGACGTGGCGTTCGAGCCGTTCATTGAGGACTCCAGCCTGGACATTGTGGGCACCACCAAGCGAGGTGTGACCGGAACCCGCATCCGGTACTGGGCCGATCGCCAAATTTTCACAGCCGACGCAAAGTTCTCCTATGAGGAACTTGTGGCCAGGGCGCGCCAGACCTCCTTCCTGGTCCCCGGGTTGAAGATCCGCATTGTTGATGAACGTCGCGTCGCAGGAACTCCTGGGGAGTTTGCCACCCACGAGGAGACGTTCCACCACGACGGCGGCATCTCGGAGTTTGTTGATTTCCTCTCCGTTGGTGGACCTGTCACCGACATTTGGCGCATTCACGGCCACGGCACGTTCACCGAGACGGTTCCGGTCTTGAACGCCCAGGGACACCTGGAAAGCACGGCCGTGGAACGAGATTGCGAGGTGGATATTGCACTGCGGTGGGGCGTGGGTTACGACACTACGATGCGCAGCTTTGTAAACATCATCGCGACACCCAAGGGCGGACGCCACCAAGAGGGCTTTGAACTTGCTCTTCTTAAAACGTTCCGCAAGGTCATCGAGGTCAATGCCCGCAAGCTCAAGGCTGGCAACGACAAGATCGAGAAAGATGACGTCATGGCGGGAATGACGGCCGTGCTGACGGTTCGCCTTGCCGAACCGCAGTTTGAGGGTCAGACCAAGGAGATCCTTGGCACGCCTGCCGTGAAGAACATTGTGGCCAAGGTTGTGGAACGCGAACTCAAGGCCAAGCTGGAGTCCACGGCCCGCGGGGAGAAGATTCAAGCCGCGACGCTGCTTGAAAAAGTGGTTTCGGAGATGAAATCGCGTATCTCCGCACGGGTGCACAAGGAAACGCAGCGCCGCAAGAACGCGTTGGAAACATCATCGCTGCCCACCAAGCTGGCGGATTGCCGCAGCAGCGACGTGGCAAAGAGCGAACTCTTTATCGTCGAAGGTGACAGCGCACTTGGTACGGCAAAGCTAGCACGGTCGTCCGATTTTCAGGCGCTGCTGCCGATTCGGGGCAAGATTCTCAACGTCCAGAAAGCTTCTGTCGGGGACATGCTGGCCAATGCCGAATGTGCTGCCCTGATCCAGGTGGTGGGGGCAGGCTCGGGCCGTAGCTTTGACCTGGAATCGGCACGCTATGGCAAGGTCATCTTGATGACGGACGCCGATGTGGATGGCGCACACATTCGGACGCTGCTGCTCACGCTCTTCTTCCGGTACATGCGTCCCATGATCGACGCCGGACGAGTCTTCGCCGCTGTCCCGCCACTTCACAGGGTGGAGGTCATCAACGCCGGCACCAAGGCCAACGAGATGATCTACACCTATTCCGAGAAGGAACTTCACACGTTGCTGGCCAAGCTGGCCAAAACCGGGAAACGCTACAAGGAGCCGATCCAGCGGTACAAGGGGCTGGGCGAGATGGACGCCGATCAGCTGGCCGAGACCACCATGGATCCGCGCCACAGAATGTTGCGCCGGGTCACGAGCACCGATGCGGACCGTGCCGAACACACCTTTGAATTGCTCATGGGCTCCGAGGTTGCTCCACGCAAGGAGTTTATTGTGGCCGGAAGCGAATTCCTGGACCAGGACCGGATCGACGCATAACACTCAAGCGCCACGCCGCAATCAGGGCATGATCCCCGGTACCAGCAGCAGGGCCGTGGGAATGGCAAGGAGCAGGATTGCCGCGGCCACCACCAGCGCTTGAAGTCCGGCTCCCAAGCTCGGCGTGGGAGTTAGCAGGCGCCCCAACCGTGCCGAGGTGGTGGCGGGTGTGTCGATCTGGCTTGCATCTCCGGCCAGCAGGGTGTTGGCCGGAAGCTGGGCCGGCCCACTTGCTACCAGGGCGATGGCTGTGACCAAGGTTGACTTGCTCACCGAACGCAAGGCGACGTCGTCGGCCAAAATCTCTATGAGCGAGGACACAGCGCGCTGGGCCAGCTTCGAGGTCGGCAACCAAGGGAGTGCCGAACGCCACGCGGCAAATGCCCACAACAACAGGTGGTGCCGTTGCGTCAGATGAGTCTGCTCGTGGAGAAGCACGGCGCGTAGTTCCTCCGGGGAGAGAAGATCCAACAGCCCCTCGGACAAGACGGTGATGGACCGCGATCCGCCCGGCAAGCAGTAAGCAACCGGCGCCTGATGGCTGATCACGAGGGTGTCGGGTCGATCATCCGAGGGAGAGCTGAGTAGGGTCAGCAGGTCCCTGTGGCGGCGGCGCTGGCGCAGGATTCGGAAGTAGCTCAGCCACAGTGTGAAGACCAGATGCGCGGAAAGCAGTGCGGCCGCGCTCAGGGCGAAGGCGTGCACTAGGCCCAGCGTGTCAAGTGATTGCTGGCCAAGAAGAATGTTTGTCAAGCCCCGCAATCCACTGGCTAAATTATTGCCCAGTGGCACCAGCCCGTAGCAAAGCATGGCTCCGATCATTGAGAGCCCGCCGGCGAGTGCGATCGATTGCCAAAGCACCATGGCAGCAAAAGGAGCTCGTGCGGGCCACGCCGCACGAGCCAGAAAAACGGGAACCGGCCAAGCCAAGACCACGGCAAGGGCGGCGAGGAACCAAGAGCTCCAAAACATGTACTACAACTTACCGTGAAACGGCACCGACGGCGGTGCGGTTTCTAATGGCCAAGCAGCTTGCGAAGAGTTTCAGCTTCCCCTGCACTGACCGTGCCAATGAACCGGGCCAGAACTGCCTCGCGATCCGGTGCCGAACCCAAGACTTCAAGCATGAGCTCGGCGGTATGGTCCTCGCGGCTTGTCACGGCGCGGTAGCGATGCGGACGGGAGGAGCGTTCACGCTCTACCAGGCCCTTCTTTTCCAAGCGCGAAAGCACCGTCAGCACGGTGGTGACGGCCAATGGCCGCGACTCAACGGAGCTGTCTTCCGCAGAGGGGCGCTGCGAGAGCATGTCGCGCAGGCTGTTGGCCGTAATGGCCTCCTGATGTTCCCACAGCAGGTCCATGACAGCCCTTTCGAGATCTCCAAGCGTTGCCATGTACATCCTTAAAATAAAATCTGTGCGTCAAAACGTGGCACACGGAACATGTGCACACCATCTAATGTACAGCTTTTGACAGCAATGTTCTACACAGGGTAGAACTAGGACTTCTACAGTAAGTAGAAATGATTGCGAGACCTGAAGTTTTAGAACGACGAGGGGAATTTCGTGGAAGCTCTGGACATTGCCCGATGGCAGTTCGGGATCGTGACCGTGTACCACTTCCTGATGGTGCCGCTCACGATTGGGCTCGGTGGACTGGTTGCGATCATGCAAACACGGTGGCTCAAAACCGGCAAAGAAGAATACCTTCGCATGACGAAATTCTGGGGCAAGCTGTTCCTGATTAACTTCATCATGGGCGTCGCGACGGGACTTGTGCAGGAATTTCAATTCGGCATGGCCTGGAGCGAATACAGTCGCTTCGTGGGCGACGTCTTCGGCGCCCCACTGGCCATGGAGGCTCTCCTCGCGTTCTTCGTAGAATCAACGTTCCTTGGGCTGTGGATTTTTGGTTGGAAGAAGCTGCCGGCCAAAATTCACTTGGCATGCCTATGGATCGCGGTGGCTGGAACTATTGTCTCTGCCTACTTCATCCTCGTGGCCAACTCCTGGATGCAGCACCCCGTTGGCGTGGAAATGCAGGATGGACGTCCGGTCATGGTTGACGCGTGGGCGGTTTTCACGAACAACACCGCGTTGGTCGCCTTCTTCCACACCATCACCGGAGCATTCGCAGTGGCCGGCGGGTTCCTGCTGGGTATTTCCTGGTATCACCTGTGGCGCCGCCGCAAGGACGGGATTGACACCGTTGGCGCGGACGGCCGAGTCATTGTTGGCAGCTCCGAAACCGTCCCGGGGCGGAGCAAGCTGGACCATGCCATGTGGATTAAGTCGCTGCGCATCGGTGCCGTGGTGGCCATGATTGCCTTTGCCGGTTCGGCCATCTCCGGAGACTTATCGGGAAAGCTCATGTTCGAACAACAGCCCATGAAAATGGCCGCCGCCGAGGCCGCCTGCCATGACGGCACCAGTTTCTCTATTCTTTCCATCGGAGACTTGGGCAGCCGCGACTGCTCCGACGTCGTTGCCGTCATGGAATTGCCTGGCCTGCTCTCTTTCCTGGCCCACAACGATTTCGACACAGAAATCAAGGGCGTGAACACACTCGTCCCCGAGTATCAGGAAAAGTACGGCAAATACCTGCCCGATGATCCCATGTACGGCTCGAATGCTGGCCAGGAGATCAACTACGTCCCGGTCATGCCCGTCACCTACTGGGGCTTCCGGATGATGATCGGCTTCGGCGGACTGGCCGCCATGGCCGCTGCCGTTGCGCTCTTCATCACGCGCAAGGGCACCGTGCCGCAGTCCAAGGGCTTGATGCGTCTTGCCCTGATTGGCATCCTTGCTCCGTTCGGTGCCAATGCCGCTGGCTGGATCTTCACAGAAATGGGCCGTCAGCCGTTCGTTGTGGCCCCCAACCCATCCATGAGCGGTGTGGATCAGGTCTTCATGTTCACGGCCGCGGCCGTATCCCCGGGAGTCTCTGCCGGTGAGGTGATTTTCTCCCTCGTGACCTTGGCGACCGTCTATGCGGTCCTGCTCGTGGTGGAGGTGGTCCTGCTAACCAAGTACATCCGCGGTGGCGTTGTCTCTGCCATGCCCGAACTCGACCAGACGAAAAAGAAGGACGACGGCGGCAATGGCCCGGGCGGGGAGTCTGACGACGATGTTCTTGCGTTCGCGTACTAATTCACAGCCCCTGACACATTCCCTGATCTGCTGCTGAAGCCAAAGGACTAATGATGGATTTTCTGCCGACACTATGGTTCATACTCATAGCCGTGCTCTGGACCGGGTACCTCTTCCTGGAGGGCTTCGATCTGGGCGTGGGCATACTCATGAAGACCTTTGCCCGCGACGAAAAGGAACGCCGACTCCTGCTCAATACCGTTGGGCCGGTATGGGATGGCAACGAAGTCTGGCTCATCACAGCCGCCGGTGCCATGTTCGCAGCATTCCCGTTCTGGTACGCATCCCTGTTTTCCGCACTTTACATCCCGTTGGTGTTCGTGTTGCTCGGGCTGATCTTCCGTGCCGTGTCATTCGAATACCGTGGAAAGGTGCATTCGCAAGCGTGGCGCACGGTCTGTGACTGGGCCATCGCTCTGGGCTCAACCGTGGCTGCCTTTGGAATTGGTGCCATGCTCGCATTGACCACAACAGGGTTGCCGCTGAATGAAAACGGTGACCGTGTGGGTGGACCTTTTGCGTGGTTTAGCTGGTACGCCGTCCTGGGCGGACTCGCGGTTGTGGGTTTCGCCGTGGTCCATTCCGCAGCATTTGTGGCCCTGAAGACCGACGGCGAGGTACGTCACCGAGCACGCCGCCTGGTGGGCCGTTGGTTGCCGGTGGGACTACTGCCGATGGTTGCGTGGGCCATTGCGGTCGCAGCCGAGAACGGCAAATGGTTCAGCTGGTTGTTGATCGCGATTGCCCTGGTGGCTGCGATCGCATCGTGGGTTGCCAGCCGGGCGGGCCGAGAAGGATTCAGCTTCCTTGCCATGGGCGGCTTTCTCTTGGCCGGAGTCGCGGCCATCTTCAGCGCCGTCTACCCCGTGGTGCTGCCCTCGACGCTGAACCCAGCGTGGAACCTGACCGTGGAGAACGCCTCATCCTCGAGCTACACGCTGGGGCTAATGTCCGTCGTGGCCGCCATTGGCGTCCCGTTGGTACTGGCATACCAAGCCTGGACGTACTGGGTATTCCGCAAGCGCATCAGCGTGACGCACCTGCCCGAGGTGCATAGCTTCGCCCCGGCTGTAGGCTCGGATCCCGTCTCGGCAGGTGCGGCCGGTGCTGCCGCCACGGGCGGTGACTCCTAGTATGGGCATGCGCCCCACACTCCCTCCCGGCCGGTCAACGAAGTTGGCACTTGCTGGACTCGGCGGTTTGGCCGCTCTGAAAGCCGTTGGCCTAGTCCTTGGCCTGGGTGCGCTGGCGCACGCCTTGGCCCAGTGGGCCGGCGGACATGAACTCGATGGCACCAAACTGCTGGTGCAGGGGAGTGTGGGCGCGGTGCTGCTCGCCGGTGCCGTGTGGGGCCAGTCCGTCCTGGCCCGACGGGCAGCCCTTGGCGCAAAGGAAGAACTGCGCGCCCAGCTTGTGGCCCACCGTCTGGATCGGCGCAACGCTGGGCAGGGTGGTGCCGTGGGCGCCGAAGGCATGCTTGCCAGCCGCGGGCTTGATGGTCTGGACAACTACTTCAGTGCCTATCTGCCAGCCCTGGTCAGCTGCGCTGTGCTGCCGCTGCTGCTCGGCTTGCAAATTCTCGTGGCCGACTGGGTCAGCGCCCTGATCGTGGCCCTCACGGTACCCCTGGTGCCGGTCTTCATGATCCTCATTGGCTTCCACACCCAGGAGCGCGTCGAGGCGGCGGCCAGCGGCCTGGACCGGCTCTCCAACCACCTGCTCGAACTGGCCCGCGGCCTGCCCGTCCTCGTTGGCTTACGCCGCGCAATCGCCCAGCGCAAGGCACTTGCCGACGTCTGCGAGGCCTACCGCAAGTCGACCATGGCCACCCTGCGCACAGCATTCCTCTCTTCCATGGCGCTGGAACTCATCAGCACCATTTCGGTGGCCGTCGTGGCCGTCTTCATCGGAGTACGGCTGGTGGCCGGCGGCATGCCACTGGAAGCCGGGCTGCTGGCACTCATGCTGGCCCCAGAATGCTTCCGTCCCTTGCGTGACCTTGGCGCCGCTCACCACGGCAGCGAGGACGGGGTCGAAGCCCTGCGTCGGGCCACCGAAATACTCGACGGCGAAACCCCCGCCCAGCCCGCCGCACCCGTTGCATCGGGCGCCGTGCTGGAGGCCCGCGATTTCAGCGTCCGATACCCGGGACGCGGCGAGCCTGCCGTTGTCGGATTCAATGCCACGCTGGCTCCCGGCGGCACCCTGGTGCTAGCAACGCCGAGCGGCACCGGCAAGTCAACCCTGCTCGCGGCCATGGCCGGCATCCTGCCGGCAGCGGGACCCGGCGCCGCCGATGTGGCCGGGCACCTGGCCGTGCGCAACCCGGACACAATGGTTTACGTGTCCCAGCACCCGGCGTTCACCGAGGAAACCGTCGCAGCGGAGGTGGCGCTCTATGCGGCCGGCCCCGAACAGTTGGAACTTGTGCCCGGCACCGTGCAGCAATCCCTGGCGCGGGTCAATGCCGCACACCTGGCTGAACGGCAGGTGGTTGACTGCAGCCCCGGCGAACTGCGCCGTGTGGCCGTGGCCCGCGCGCTGGCCCGGATCGCCGTGGACCCGGCCGTGGAACTCGCGCTCCTGGATGAACCGACTGCCCACCTGGACCCCACCTCCGCCCACGCCGTCCGGGAGGCCGTGGCTTCCCTGCGGGGGAGTGTCGCCGTTGCCGTGGCAAGCCACGACCCGCTTCTGGTGGCCATGCTGCGAGGGGACAGCGATGGAACGGGGACCATTGGCGAAGCCGCAAACCCCGCCGTAACGGCTATTGGTGATGAATCCCAGGTTGCCGCCCCCGGACCGGACATTGCCCCGGCCCGCTTCCACTGGCGCCATCTGCGCCGCCTGCCGCTGCGCTCGCCCCGCTTCGCAGCCGGCGTGCTGGTCTCGGCCCTGGCCACGCTCAGCGCCGCGGCCCTGGCCGGCATCTCTGGCTGGCTTATTGTGTGGGCCGCCGCGCAGCCGCCCATTCTGTACCTGCTGACCTTGATTGTTGGCGTGCGGGCCTTTGGAATTGGCCGCTCCCTGCTTCGCTACTCCGAGCGCCTGCTTACCCATGATGCCGTGTTCCGCTGGGCCGCCCAACTGCGCCTGCAACTCTGGGACTCGCTGGGCTCCTCGGTGGTCCATTGGGGCAAGCTGACCCGCTCGGGAGGCGCCCTTGGGACACTCGTGGCCGATGTCGATGAACTGCGCGACGCCGTGCCACGCGTCGTGGTGCCCATCCCCTCGGCAATCATCTCCTATGGCGCTGTCTTGCTGACGGTTTGGCTCCTGGTGCCCGAGGCTGCCGGCGTGGTTCTGCTGCTCGGCGCGTTCGCGCTACTACTTCTGCCCGTGCTAGTTCTGCTGGCCCAGCGCCGCGCATCAGCCGCGGCAGCCGTCCACCGAGTCTGGCTGGCCGGGCGCACCACCACATTGTTTTCCGCCGCCGGCCAGCTGGCCGCCAACGGAGTGGGCCCCGCCGAGGCCGCCCGGTTTAGCCGGGTCGACGCCGCCGTGGCCAGGCCGCTGCGGCGGCTGGCTTGGGCGGACGGCCTGGGCCAGGGCATGGTCACCTTGCTCACCTCGCTGGCATCCGTCGCTGCGGCGCTGCTCGCCATCTCGGCTGGGGTGGACCCGCGCGCGGCCGCCGTCGTGGTCCTGCTCATGCTGGCTCTGGCCGAGCCGCTGGGCCAGTACATCGAGGCCGTCAGCGCTTTGCCGGCCCTGGCCGTGCTCATGAACCGGACTCTGCCCCTGCTCGACGCCCCTGTCACAGTCCAGGCCGCCGTGGAGGAGACTGACCCCCGGGAAGCCGTGGAGACCCTCGCCGTCCAAGGCATCGCCGTGCGCTACCCGACTGCCCCACAACCAGTCTTTACCGAGTTGGACGGAGGTACCGAGCGCGGGAGGTGGTGGAGCGTCAGCGGCCCCTCTGGCTCCGGCAAGTCCACCCTGCTGGCCGTACTACTGGGCTTCCTGAAGCCCGAGGCTGGCCGCTACCTGCTCAACGGGAAGCCAGCCAACCCAGAAAGCCTTGGGCGGATCGCCTGGTGCCCGCAGGACGCCTATCTTTTCAACTCCACGCTGCGCGCCAATCTGGCCCTGGCCCGCCCGGCCCAAGCCCCGCCAGCGGATGCCGAGCTCGCGGCCGCCCTTGGGACTGTAGGCCTGGGGCCTTGGCTGGCCGCACTGCCCCAGGGTCTCGACACGCGCGTCGGACCCGGCGGGCACCACCTCTCCGGCGGTCAACGAACCCGGGTGTCGGTGGCCCGCACGCTCGTGGCGGGGGCCGACGTCGTACTTCTGGATGAGCCCACGGCCCACCTCGGCGTGGATGAATCCGCAACCTTGCTGCTGGAACTGCGGGGGGCGCTGGCCGGCGCGGCCGTGGTCCTCGTAACCCACGACGCCGGGCTGGCCGCCACCGCCGACTCCCACCTTGTGCTGGGTGCTGAGGAGGCGGCGGCACAACCCGCGCGTGTCTAGCCGGAGCTGAGCTCAGGCAATCATGAACTCGCGCGGGGCGAGGGCACGGGAAACGATGCGGATGTCACCAATGGTGCCGAGCCAGGTCTTGTCCAGCTCGCCCGCCCACGAGTAGGCGCCAACGGCCCACGGGGCGCCGGTCTCGCCACCGGCCAAGCCCTTGTTGACAGTGGACGGGTTGCGGACCACGGCGCAACCGTCGACGTACATGGTGGTGTGGCGGCCGTCATTGACCACTGCGACGTGCCACCAACGGCTGGTCCGCAGTTCGTGTCCCCAGTTCGTCACGGAGCGGTCCAGGTTTGTCGGGTAGACGCACCACTGCAGCTCAGGACCGCCACTGATGGACAGTGTTGCGGCGGGTTCATCCACATCTCCCTTGACGCGCCCGGCCTCCTTGGCCGAGACCCAGCGGGAGATAATGGCGCTCCAAGCGGAGTCCCCGGTGAAAGGCTCCGGCAGCTTGAAGAACGCCTCGAAGGTGTACCCGCGCCCAAATGCCGCCTTGTTGATGGGGGCGTTGTCAGCCGTGAGTAGATAGGCGCCGGTGTCCTTGCTCCCGGAGAATGTCAGTGAAGAAGCGGCTGGCTGCGCGGGGTGACTGTCATTGGCGAAGGCCAGCGGCACGGTTGACGGCCCTGTCACGACGAGCGCGTTTCCGTGGCCCGAGACATCCTCGATCCGGCTGCCCGTGGCCAGGTTACCCGTTCCCTCGAAACGCCAGTACGCCTCGGTTCCGGGGATCACCAATGTGGCTGCCGGGCGAGGGGCCCGTCGCGCCGGCGGCGTCAGGGACGGCGGCAGTGCGAAGGAGAATCGGTCGGTCGCGGCTGTGAGCTGCAGTTCCTCGCGTTCGAGTTCGTTGAGGCCGCCCGCGTCGATGTGCGGCACCTCGGTGGAAACATCCACCACGCCTCGGTCCAGGTCGAAGCGGTACAGCCGCGTGGCGGCAGCCCCGCCGTAGTAGAGCTGCTGGTAGTTGGCCAAGTGGAGTTCCACCGGCTGGCCGGCCGCGTTTTCGCGTGTCATGCGTCCCGCGGGCCAAAAGTGGCCGTTGATGCTCAGGAAGATCTGCTGATTCTCGTTGATGAGCTGGTCCCAGACGAGCTTGCCGTGGGTGCTTTGGACCCCGGCTCCGCTGTCGGCGCTGACAGAGTCGTGGACCGTGATGATGGTTGGCGTCTGGGCATGGGCTTCAAGGATAGAGCGCGCCCAGGCGATGCCCGCCGTGGACAGGCGCCAGTCCAAGGCCAGCAGCAGGAATTGCGTCCCCGAACCATCAAAGGTGTAGGCGGAGTTGTAGCCGCCTGCGTCATGAGCAATGCGCTGCCTCGATGAGATCGGCGCGAATGCGTCCAGGAACGGAGTGGGTCCGCGCTGGTCATCCGTGTTGGAGTTGGGGAGATCGTGGTTGCCGGCAATAACGGAAAACGGGATCTTCTTCTTCACGAGGATGTCGAATGGCTTTTTCGCGGCCGCGACCTCCTGGGCGAGCCCATTTTGCACTACGTCGCCGAGGTGGGCCACGAAGGCGAGATCCTCCAGGCCCGACAGATATTTCATGGTTTCGGAGAGAGGCTCTGGGTGGAGAGACTCGCCGTCGAACAGATACTGCGTGTCCGGGATGACGGCCAGCGTGAAGACCCGCCCGGATCCGGATGCCGGGGCGGCAGAGGCGACGGCGTTTGCATTCTGGGGGAGGAGGAAGGGTGCGGCCGCGGCGGCACCGGCGCCGGCGAGGCCGCCAGCAAGCATGGAACGGCGTGAAAGTGTGGTTGACATGGCAGAGACCGTACGTGGCCACTTTGAACGGCCGGACACGGCAGCGTAAACGGCAGGCGAAAATCCGCAGCGGGCGGGCACGCAACCGCTGCAGGAAAATTCACCGGCCACGGCCTAGGCTGGAAACATGACATCGACGCAAACTGTGCCCTGGCCCGTAGTTCCCGGACTGGAATTTCGGCCATTGACCGGGGCTGACGTGGACATGTGGCTCGACTTGGTGGAACGCATCGCGGCGTTTGAAAAGGCTCCCTGGCACATGCAGCGCTCCGAATTGGTGGCAGCGATATCCGATGCCATGAACCCTGTGGCGGACAATTCCCTAGCGGGGGTGGACCGCGACGGTGTGGTGCGTGCCTTTGCCCGTGTGGTCAAGAATCCCGCCGGGGATAAGGCCCACGTCTATGGTGGAGTTGATCCGTTGTGGCAGCGGCGTGGCATTGGGCGGGCCGTCCTGGCGTGGCAGGAGGCCCGGACCGCTGTACGTTTCGTGGCGGACGGTCAGGCCGAGCCTAAAGCACGGAACTACGTTGAGGAAGACAATCCGGCACTCCTTGCCCTGATGGCGAGTGCCGGTTACACCGTGGTGCGGTATTTCTCCGAGATGCTCCGTCCGCTGGAGCAGGCTCCAGCGGTTCCTGCACCCCAGGGAATATCAATCGTCTCGTGGACGCCGGAGCTCAGTGAGGCCGTCCGCTTGGCCCACAATGAGGCTTTCGGTGACCATTGGGGTTCCGAGCCCCGAACAGTTGAACAGTGGGACGTCCAAATGGCGCATGAGCATGGGCGCCTTGACTTGTCGGCAGTGGCCGTTGACAGTGGCACGGGTGAAGTTGCCGGATACCAACTTGCATCCGTTGACCCCGAAGCCATGAATGGCCGCAGTGAAGGGTACACGGAGCTGTTGGGCGTGCGTCGGGAGTGGCGGGGCCGGGGGATCGCACCTGCCTTGCTAGCGGATGCCATGGCTCGCTTTGCCGCGGCCGGACTCCACTACGCCGCCCTAGATGTGGACACCGAGAATCCCACCGGTGCCCTTGGCTTGTATGAACGCATGGGCTACAAGCCTGTGCGCAGCAGCATGGCGTGGGATAAGACGCTTTAGGCGTTGATGTCGTGCAGGTGATGCACCACGTCATGCAGGAAGTAGCCTGCCAGGGTCAAAACCGTGAACTCGGAGCCATTGCTGCGCAACCCGCGGCGGCCCCATTGGTCCTCGTCGACGGCACCAAAGGCCGCTGCGGCGTCGAGCCCGTTTTGGACCAGTTCGCGTGAGACCACCTCTGGATCCTGCGCCGAATAGTTGCCGTCAAGGGCGGCCTGGTCCTGGTCCCAGTTGGCAAAAGTAGGTGTTTCTTCGCGCAGCATGAGTTCGAGCCGGGCCGTGAATACCTCAAAGACGTCCCTGACGTGCGCACTGTATTCCACTACCGACCAGGTGTCGGGACTGGGACGGACCTCAACATCGGCCCCTCGAAGTGCCCCCTGCCAGCGCGGCAGCACCGCTGGAAGCATGGTTGCCGCCGTGGCGGGAGTTGCCGTAGCTGCGTCGAAACCGCATTCGGGGCAGGTCCGTTCCAGAACCCAGGTCCAGTCTTTGTCATCAGAAATGATCGCCATGCGGCCAGTCTAGGGGGATTCCGGGGACAGGGTGCACCGGGTTACGCGAGGCAGCTGAATTTTCAGTCCAGGGGCAACTCAAATGCTTCCTGGGTTGATGCGGGGATGGGTTCTGGATCAGCAGCCGGAGCCGAAGGTGATGTCTGAGCCGTCGGAGCTGCCGAAACTGTCCCGGCACCGGCCTGGTCGGCGCCCTCCGGGCCCGTTCCATTGGAGCTGAGGCTTGGGCCCACGAGGTCGATCGCCGCGCTTAGTGCCACGCCGGAGCCATCCCGGTGCCCGTGCTCCACCGGCAGGGCCCGCACAACGCCAGAACTGGTCGACGCCTTGGCCGGACCATGACCGGCCCACGCAACGAACAACCGGTCCTCGCCCTTGAGGAAGCGGTGCGCCCGCACTCCTCCCGTCGCCCTGCCCTTGGCCGGGTACTCGGAGAGGGCGGTGACCTTTGCAGAGCCCGACGGCGTTCCAGGCAAGGCGTCCTGCCCGCCGGCAACCGTCACCACAACAGCTTCGGTATCGGCGGGGGAGACCACCGCGAAGGACAGTACGACGTCCCCTGCGCCGAGTTTGATGCCTGCCATGCCACCGGCGGTGCGGCCCTGGGGCCGCACATTAGCGGCACTGTACCGAAGCAGTTGGGCGCCTTGTGTCAGGAACACGAGGTCGTCGTCGTCCGTGGCAACTGCCGCACCCACCACGTAGTCCTTGGACTTGAGGGAGATATACTCCCAATCGTCGCGGTTCAGCGGGTACTCCGGGGTGACCCGCTTGACCACACCGCTTGCCGTACCCACCGCGAAGATGCTGTTCAACGGCACGAAGCCCACCAATGATTCGCCCTTGGTGAGCGTGATGAAGTCCTTGGCGGCTACTCCGCCGGCTAGGTTCGGCAGGGCTGCCGTTGGGGGCAGGACCGGCATGTCCACGACCAACAAGCGGAGCATCCGGCCCAGTGATGTCAAGGCGCCGATTTCGGCCCGGGCACTGGTCTTTAGTACGGAGGTGAACACGTCATGCTTGCTCCGCCCGCCGGATTCAACCAACGGATCTGCCGTGCTGGTGCGCGCAATTTGACCCGTGGCGCTGAGCAACACCCAGCAGGGATCATCGGCAATTTCCAGGGCGAGCGGGGCTGCCTTTCCGGCCTTGCCCCCGAGGCCGGCGGCCAGCGCCTTGGCTACCGAGGGTGCCATGGCCTCGGATTCCAGCAGCACCGTGCGGCGAGGTGTGGCGTACTTGGCCGCTACCTCACCCATCTCGTCGGACACTAGCTGGTGCAGCAATTCCTGAGAGCCAAGGATCGCCTCGAGTGAGGCGATTTCGCGGCGCAGCTCATCCCGTTCGGTTTCCAGTTCAACCATGGAGAAGCGGGTCAGTCGGCGCAGTTGCAGGTCAAGGATGTAGTTGGTTTGGATCTCGGACAGGTCATAAATGGCCATGAGCCGTTCCCGCGCAGCGGCAACTTCATCGGAGGTACGGATGATTTGGATGACCTCATCGATGTCCACAATGGCGATGAGCATGCCCTCGACCAGGTGGAGGCGATCCTGCTTCTTGCCCAGCCTGAAGGCCGTGCGGCGCCTGACCACATCAATGCGGTGGGAAACAAAGACCTGCAGCAGCGGCAGCAAACCGAGGGTCTGCGGCTGGCCGTCCACAAGACAGACGTTATTGATGCCGAAGGATTCCTCGAGCGGGGTGTACCGGTAGAGCTGTTCCATGACGGCAGCCGGGTTGAAGCCGTTCTTCAGCTCAATGACAAGTCGCAAGCCGTTTTTGCGGTCGGAGAGGTCAATAAAGTCGGCGACTCCGGCAACCTTGTTGTTATTACGGGCGTCCTTGAGCTTTTCCTGCACCTTTTCCGGACCCACCAGATAAGGCAGTTCGGTGACAACCAAGCCCACTCGGCGGGGGGAAAGCTGTTCGACGGCGATCTTGGCTCGCGTCTTGAAGGAACCGCGTCCGTTGGCGTACGCGTCGCGGATTCCTTGCAAGCCAACGATCCGCCCGCCCGAGGGCAGATCCGGCCCGGGAACATACGCCATCACGTCCTCGAGCGTTGCGTCGGGGTTCGCGATCAAGTGTTGCGCGGCGGCAATGACTTCGCCCAGGTTGTGCGGGGCCATGTTGGTGGCCATGCCCACCGCGATACCACTGGCGCCGTTCACCAGAAGGTTCGGGTATGCGGCCGGCAGCACCGAGGGCTGCATCATCTGGTTGTCATAGTTGGGGACAAAGTCCACAACGTTTTCATCCAGGTTTCCCGTGAGTTCCAGGGCCGCAGCAGCCATGCGGGCCTCGGTGTAACGGGGGGCGGCGGGTCCGTCGTCGAGCGAGCCGAAGTTGCCGTGCCCGTCAATGAGCGGCAGGCGCAGCGTCCAGTCCTGGGCCATGCGGACCATGGTGTCGTAGATGGCCGTGTCGCCGTGTGGGTGCAACTTTCCCATGACCTCGCCCACCACGCGGGCACTCTTAACGTGGCCCTTGTCCGGGCGCAGCCCCATCTCACTCATCATGTACAGGATGCGTCGCTGCACGGGCTTGAGTCCGTCGCGGGCGTCAGGCAGCGCCCGGGAGTAAATCACCGAGTAGGCATACTCCAGGAAGGAGCCTTCCATTTCACTTGATACATCGATGTCGACGATGTTTTCAACGAAGTCTTCGGCTGCGGGAGGTTGGCGCTTGGCCATGATGGCAGTGGTTCCTTTTCTACATGGGGTGTTGCGAAACCGGCACGGACGCTAAAAAGCGCATCATGTCGGTACAGTGATTCTATGGTGAAGCCAGAGCCCGAACCCGTATATCCGGCCCATTGGGAAGCTGATGTTGTTCTCCGCGATGGCGGAACCGGACATTTGCGCCCCATGACTGCCGAAGATGCGGATGCGGTGCAGGCATTTCACATGTCCCAGTCCCAAAATTCCATCTATATGCGGTTTTTTACATACAAATCCAAGCTGACAGCCAAGGAACTACGTCGCTTCACCGAACTCGACTATTCCAACCGTGTGGCATTTGTCATAACGCGTGGCGGTGAAATTATTGGGATTGGACGGTACGACAGGCTCGATGACCCCACCGAGGCCGAAGTTGCCTTCAACGTCTCAGATTCCAACCAGGGCAGGGGTGTGGGGTCCATCTTATTGGAACACCTCGCCGCTGCCGCCCGCGAGAAGGGGATCGACAAGTTTTCCGCCGAGGTGCTCCCGGAAAACCGCAAGATGATCCAGGTGTTCTCCGAGGCCGGTTACGAGGTCCACCGTCACTTTGACGACGGCGTCATCTCCCTGCACTTTGAGATCGACCCCACCGACAAATCCAGGGCCGTCATGGAGTCCCGTGAACACCGCGCCGAAGCGCGCAGCGTTGCCGGTCTGGTGGCGCCGAAGTCCGTGGCCGTGATTGGTGCCAGCCGTGCGTGGGGCAGCGTCGGGCAGCAACTGCTCGAACACGTGGTGGAGGGCAAGTTCACCGGAGCAGTCCACGCCGTCAATCAGGATGCCTTGGAAGTCTCCGGAATGATGCCCTACGCCAGTATCGCCGAGGTGCCCGGACCCGTTGACCTGGCCGTCATCGCCGTGCCCTATGACCAGGTTCCCGGTGTGGTGGAGCAATGCGGCAAGGCGGGCGTTAAGGGCCTGGTGCTTGTCACCGCCGGTTTTGCGGACGACGGCGAACGCGGCCTTGCGCGGCAGCGCGCCCTGGTGCGCCAGGCCCGGGCGAACGGCATGCGATTGGTGGGTCCGGCGTCGTTGGGCCTTGCAAACACCGATTTGGCTGTGTCCCTGAACGCGTCCATGGCGCCGTTCCTGCCGCTCAAGGGTGGTCTGGGGATCTTTAGCCAATCGGCAGCTCTCGGTGTTTCCCTATTTGCTTCGATGACGCGTCGGGAGGTTGGCATGTCGACGGTGTTGTCTGCGGGAAACCGGGCCGATGTCTCCGGCAATGACATGATGCAATTCTGGGAGGATGACCCCAACACCACCGCGTGCGGGCTGTATCTGGAATCAGTGGGCAATCCGCGCAAGTTCTCCCGCATCTCACGGCGCCTTTCGCGCAGCAAGCCGGTCATCGTGGCCAAATCGGATTCCGTGGGCCTGCGCCTGCCGCCCGGCCACGCCGTGCGCACCACCGCGGCGCCAGCCGGTGCCCTCGACGCCATGTTGCGGCAGTCCGGTGTTGTACGGGTCAACACGATTGAGGAACTCTCCGACGTAGCCCAAATTGTGGCAGGCCAGCCGCTGCCCAAGGGGCCAGGGCTGGCCATCATTGGCAATTCCGCGGCGATGGGCACGGTCGTGGCCGATTCGGCTGAACGGCATGGCCTGACGGTAGCAGCCGTCCACGCCCGGCTCGTCCTTGACATCGGGCAGTCACGGGCCTTGCCGCTGCTCAAGCGAACCGTCATTGAAGCGCTGGGAGAGCCAGATGTGGATTCGGCCATTGTGACCTTACTGCCTATCATCGGGCTGACGCTGGAGAGTCTGGCCAAAACATTGCAAGAGTGCTCCCAGGAGTCGGGCAAACCGGTCATCGCCACCTTCACGGGGAACATGGATCCTCGCGTTCAGGTGAACCGACAGATGGCCGGGGGGCTCCCAGCGTATTCCAGCCCGGGCGCGGCAACGGCTGCCCTCGCGGCGGTGACCCGCTACGCGCACTGGCTGACACTGGCTGCGCCGATCTTCGAACCGCCCGCGGGGGTGAACCCGCAGGCAGCGGAGGCGCTTCTGGACACGTGGCTTAAGGGCGTGGCAGGGGATGGGCTGGTGACCCTCAGCGCGGCACAGTCAAGGGAACTCTTGAGCCACTACGGCATTTCGGTGCTCGAGTCGGCTCCATTCGGCAGTGTTGATGAAGCCGTAGTTGCCGCAGAAAGGCTGGGCTGGCCCGTGGCCATCAAGACCCTTGACCCCAGCTTGCGGCACCGCCTGGACCTAGGTGGTGTGCGCATTAATATTGAGGACGCCGAATCGCTCCGTCGCAATGTTGTGCAGATGCGCAAATTGCTCGAGCCTTACGGGCAGAAGGATCTTGAAGTTCAATCAATGGCACAGGTGGGTCAATCCTGCACCCTGCGGGCCATCGAAGATCCTCTTCTGGGACCGGTGGTTTCCTTCGGCCTTTCCGGCGACGCCGTTAATCTCCTGGACGACTGGGCGCACAGGGTGCCACCCTTGTCCACAGCCGACACAGCCGAGTTGGTCCGTTCACCGCGGGCCGCTGCCAAACTCTTTGGTTACGAGGGGCTGCCTGCCGGCAATGTGACAGCGTTGGAAGACCTCGTGGCCAGGGTGGCCATGCTCAAGGACGAACACCCGGAAGTGGCCTTCCTGGAATTCAAGCCGATTCTGGTGGGACCCACGGACGTTACCGTCCTTGCCGCCGACCTGCGCATCGGCAATCCGGCTCAACGCACCGACAGTGCACGCCGGGCCATGATTTCCTGAGCGCGTTTTCATCTTCGGACTCACGCGCGTGGTGCCCAGTTCGCAACGCCGCCGCCAAAGTGCGAAAATGGAGCATATGAACAGCTTCGGAGCCGGTGCCCCGGCCAACACCACGGCCCGTGAACTGGAAGCCGCTCTCCAACGCTCGGGTTTTTATCCCCGACTCGTTGCGGATGTGGTCAATGACGCCCTGGATGGCCAGGAAAGCTTGTCACACCTGGTCCACCTCGAAACTCACTTCGAGCGCAACGAGGTGCACCGCCACATCACGGTGCTGGCGCTAACCTCGGAAATGCTCGTTATCACCCACGTTGACGACCACCAATTGGATGATTCGGGTGAGCAGATGGTGGCCCAGGTCTCCACAGAGTCGGTACCCGTCAGCCAAATCAAATCCGTGGTGCTCAGCTACATTTACGCCCAACCCCAGGACTACAAGCCTTCCGACCCTGCCCGTGAGCTGACCTTGGCCATCGCCTGGTCCGGCGGCCAGCGGGTGGAAATGGGTCCGTCGTCGTGCGGGGATCCTGAATGCGACGCAGATCATGGCTACTCGGGAACCATTGCCCAGGAGGACATTGCCTTGCGCATCAGCGCCGAGGCGGAAGGTCTCCAGGCCGTTGCCGATGCCAAGGCCTTTGCCCGCGCCTTGCGCGCGGTGAACACGGGCGTAGTCAACTCCGCCACAGGACACGCAGCGATACCCGGAAGTAAGTTCCCCGTCTTTGGTGCAAGGTTGGGCCGTTCCCATTACCGCCGATAACGCCGTGAGCACCCCGAGTCTTGCACCTCTGGTGCTGGGACAACAGCCACCGTTGCCGGCCGCACCGGGTTACGGAAAATCCAGCATCGGCGATGTACTCAGCAGTGCTGCTGCGGCTTTGGGCGCCCCCGGGTTCGCGAATGTCCTGAAGTTGCCGGCGGCGCCACGGATCTGCATAGTGCTCGTCGACGGACTGGGCAAAGCCCTGCTCAAGCAGCGCGCGTCGCATGCACCGTTCCTGCGTGAGGTCATGGCTCAGGACTCCCGGGGGGAACACCCCCGAACCCTCCAAGCGGCGTTTCCGAGCACTACGGCCACCTCGCTCACAGCCTTGGGCACGGGTGTTGTGCCCGGTCTGCACGGCATGGTTGGATATGACGTCCTAGACCCGCGCCAAGACAAGGTAGTGAACTTGCTGGGCAATTGGGACCCTGGCGTAGACCCCATGACATGGCAGCCCCATGCCACGATCTTTGAGAAATTGTCCCCCGAAGTGCCCACCACCACGGTGAGCCTGCCACACTTTGCCAACTCGCCCATGACGCGTGCTGCCCTCCGTGGCAGTGACTTCCGCGGTGTCCAGTCCACGGCAGACCGCGTGGAGGTCGCCGCAGAGGCGCTGGCCGCCACGCCCACCGCGCTCGTGTATTTGTACTGGAGTGAGTTGGACAAGGCCGGGCATGCCCACGGTGCCGATTCGCCGGAGTGGGAACGCCGACTGGAGGACCTCGACGCCGGAATGAAACGTTTGGCCGCCGCTGCACCGACCGATGCTCTGATTCTGCTGACGGCAGATCACGGCATGGTCGATGTGCCGCGCTCGGCCCGCATTGATTACTCCGAGTTCCCCGAACTCGTTGCAGGGGTCCGGCACACGGCGGGGGAGCCGCGGATGGTTCACCTTTACCTTGAACCGGACTCCACGGAGGAAACCCGCCAACTGTTGATGGCTGCCTGGCTTGAGAAGTTCGGCAAGCAAGCGTGGGTGATCACCCGGGAGGAAGCCATCGCCGCCGGATACTTCGGCGAGGTCAGCGAATCTGTCACGGCCCGCATTGGTGACGTTCTCATCCTGGCTCGTGAGTCGATCGCGTTTTACGATCTTCGACGGGTGCGCTTGCAGGCCATGGATGTGGTGGGCCAGCACGGATCCATCACGAAGGCAGAACGGGAAGTTCCCTTGCTGCGAATCCCCGTCACGGCCAAGAAAGCCAAGAGCAAAGCCAAACGCCGCTAGCCGTCGTAGTGGCCTACGTGTTCATGCTGGGCCCACATGCCCGAGGGGCCCCAAGTGCAGACGCGCCAGCGGCTGTACTTGGGGTAGATGTGGTTGGGCCCACGCGCCCGAGGGTTCCCTGGCCGAGGTACGAGGCTAGGGAGGGCGTGGGGCTTAGTCGCCCTTGGTTCCGAAGACTATTTCATCCCAGCTGGGAACGCTGGAGCGCTTCGGCTTGCCAGCGGCCTTACGTTCCAGCCGAGCGGCAACTTCGCTGTCGCTGGGGCCGTCGGCATCCTCGTCACGGTTCTCGCTACTCTTGGCGGAAACCTCAAACACCGGTTCGGCTTGAGTGTGCGTTGGGCGCAGTGCCGTGACCGGTTCACCGGAGAGGACGATCTCGCGAGTCTCCGTGCTGACGTCGGATACGCCGTCGAACTCGTGATTATCCTCGGCCAGTCGAGGCGCCAATTTCAGGAACGGGATGGACCGCAGGTGATCCTTGGGTGCCGAAATCTCAGCCTCTTCACCGGCAGGCTCTGGTGATTCCTCATCTGCGGTTGACCCGTACTGTGCCTCGTCCCGTGGATGCGCACCGGGCACATGAGTGCCGAGCATGGCGGCCAGTTCGTCATCGCCGTCCTCATCAAGGCCAAGGCGCACGCCGCGGCGTGAACGCAACATGTCAAGGAGGCCGCCTTGTGCCGGGTAGTCCTCGGTGGTGTCGGGCGCCTCTGCGGCGTCCTCGCCATCAGCTTCCGCCTCTGAAACGTCCGCTTCAACGTCAAAGGGTTTGTCCATGACGGCGCTGAGCCGACGTTCCGGCACGGGGCTGTCCAGTGGTTCCAGTTCGCTGAGTTGTTGGGCCCAACGGTTGGCGTTGTGCAAAGCCTTGCGGCTCGCATGAAAACGCCACAAGGCGGGGGCTGGTTCGCCGATGCTGCTTGCTGCCCTTTCGGTGCCGGGGTCAAAATCAGCACTGATGGTCCACGCGCCGGCGCTATTGCGCCAAGCATCCCAGCGCAACGTCTTGGGGTCGATGCCGAAGGCAGCTAGGCGGTGCCTGACCATTTCGTCCAATGATGCCGGGCTGTCGCCAAAGGCAGACTTGTAACCCTCAATGTGCGTGGCGGCCGCAGAAACTTCGACGGTACGGGCCTGGTTGGCGATGTACTCGCGCTCGGCCAGAACCGGTCCTTCATAGCGCCGGACCTGTTCCAGGGAAAGTCCCGATTGCTCGGCCACATCAGAGGCACTGGATCCGGCCCGGATCAAACTCTGAATTTCCCGGGGTGTCATCCGGGTACCCGACGTCTGGGGTACGCGTGAAGAGCGGTGGGCGGTTTTGCCCACAGCTGTGCGCAGCGCCTCGTCCAGGGGGAGTAGGTAGATGTCCCCATCGGGACCACTAAGAAGCAGATTTCTGCCGTCATCGTGGACACCCACCAGCCGTAGATCAGCCATGCCGTCCTCCCAAAAAGTCTTTTAGTTCACTTCGAAACTTTGCCACCGATGTGCGCATTTTCCTACTACCGTGCTGGCGTGGCGTGAGAAGCCTTGAAGAATATGCGCCGTGCCACCCCTCATGTGGCGCCGTGGCCTGCCGAAGGCCTTAAGCCGGCTGCGAACTCAGGGCGCCAGTGGCTGAGCTGAGTTGCTTTGAGGTTTAAAGTGTTTGCAGTGTTTATTGTCCGCCACGCTTGGACAGCTATTCTAAGGAAACGAACCATGACTACCGGTTACCACCGGCCCCGCGCGGCCCACCACCAGTCCGGGCCGGCCGCTGTTGCCAATGCGCACGCAGCGACGCGGAACGCCGTGATTGATCTCGCCGATTCCGAACTTGCAGAGTCCTACGAGCTTCCCGGCGGAGAATTGCCGCCCGACGAACTGGCCTTGGAAATCCTGGCAGAGCAGGTTGATGAATTTACCTGCGGATCATGCTTCCTTGTCAGGCACCGTTCCCAGCTGTCACGGGAGAAGAACGGCCTGAAATATTGCCGGGATTGCGAAGGGTAAAGCAGCCCGAGTTAGTTCTGACCGGTCTCGGTGCGGGTTGCGCCGCCGAGGGCTGCGGCCAGGTATTCGGGGTTGCGTGAGGAAGTCAGCCAGTACGGTGTGCGATCTGCTGGATCGGTAATCTCGATCTTCACGACGGGCTTTATCCAGCCACGAATGCACAGGTACGCCAAACCGTTGAGCTTCCGGCCGCGCTGTTCGAAAGCGGCCTCCCCGCTGTAGATGCTGACCTCGCCAACATATTGGCGCTCAATCTGCGCACGCCCAACTCGCAGCGTATCGGCGGTGACAGAGATGGTGGGCGTGGTGGTGATCAGCAGGGTCGACAGCCCAATCAGCATGACGAAGAAGGCAACATAGCCTGCGGTAGGGCTAATGGGGATGAAGATGAGGATTGTCGCAGCGGATAGTCCCACCACGATTGCCCAGCCCCAGAAATTGGGCCACAGCTTCTCGGTGTAGTTTGCCGTGGAAGGGGACGTGGCGTTCTGCGGGGATTGTGAAGGCATGAGAACAGCTTTTCATCTTTTCGCCAGTAATTCACCTTGACGCCAACCTCTGGCCGCGCGGCACCGGGCCCCGGTTCGGGATAGAGTTGGCTGTTGTGACTCATGAGACTTTCCCCGCAGACCAAATGAACGACGAGCTGGACAACGTCCTCCCCGCACCCGGCCCCACGCTTAGCGTGCAGTTGCGCATGCTCGACGACGGCATCGCGCCTCCCAGCTACGCTCACCCCGGTGATGCCGGAGCCGACCTGCGCACCCGCATCGATGTTGTCTTGGCGCCAGGGGAGCGCGCATTGGTTCCCACCGGAGTCAGCATTGCTCTTCCCTTTGGCTTTGTAGCGCTGATTCACCCGCGCTCCGGCCTCGCCACCAAGTCCGGGCTGACGATCGTCAACAGCCCCGGAACGGTTGACGCCGGCTACCGGGGTGAGTTGTCCGTGACACTGCTGAACACCGATTCCCGCCATTCCATCTCCCTGTCACGGGGCGATAGAATTGCGCAAATGGTGATCCAACGCGTGGAAACGGCGGAATTCATTGCGGTGGACGAACTGCCGGATTCCGTGCGTGGCACCGGAGGCTTCGGATCCACCGGTGGTTTCACGCCTTCGGCCTAATTCGCCGCAGTCATCATCTATTTCAAGAAAAAACTTCAAGGAGTCTTTACCCCATGGCTTTTGGGTTCGGTAAGAAAAAGAAGAACAGCGTAAGCGACTCGGACGAGCTCCAGCCTGAAACTGGTGCCCTAGAAGGCGAAGCCAAGGAACCGGAGTCGGTGGACCTGCCGCCCAACCCGGCGGATACCGCCTATGAGCGCGACGTCCACGGCCCCATGGACGAATCAGAAGTGACGAGCACCGACGGATACGTGGATCTGGGCGCGCTGCTCATCACCCCGCGTGAGGGCCTGTCACTGCGCCTTGAAGTTGAAGAGAGTACTTCCCGCGTCATTGCCGTAACCCTTGACCTTAATGGCTCAAGCCTGCAGCTGCAGGCCTTTGCCGCCTCGCGGTCGGAGAAACTGTGGCGCGACATCCGCGAGCAGATCGGACTGTCGGTCGGATCTCAGGGTGGCGAGATCGAAATTTTGGATGGCACCTTTGGCAAGGAAGTTCTGGCCAAGGTTCCGGCCCAGGCAAGCGATGGCAGCAAGGGCTTCCGGGTAGCCCGATTCATCGGTGTCGACGGACCCCGCTGGTTCCTGCGCGGCGTCCTGGGCGGCAGTGCAGCCGTTGACAGCGAAGCGGCCAAGGAATTGGAAGACCTGTTCCGCGGCGTGGTTGTCGTGCGTGGCGAAACACCGCTGCCCCCACGTGACTTGCTGCTCTTGCGCCTGCCCAAGGACGCCGTTGCCGGTCCCCAGGGCCAGATGGCCGCCGACCATGCAGCACCGGCCCAGGGTGGCGAGCCATTCCGGCGCGGTCCTGAAATCACGGCGATCGGCTGACCTTGGCGCCCATGCTCCAAGGAGATTGGCCTGAGGCGATTGCCATCGGCGAGTTGCCCCTGCGCGGCCGGGCGGTCTGCACGGGCGTAGTCGATGCTGTCACGATCCAGCCCGAATCGGTCGCCCCGGCCTACACCGCCATATTGACGGATAGGGAATTCCACCGGATAGCCAACGACGGCGGAAATCACCGACTGCGCCTTGTCTGGATTGGACGACGGCGGATGCCCGGTATTCTTGCCGGCACCCGCCTGCGCGTTGAAGGGATGGTCGCGCTCCGCGATGGTTTGCCCACCATGTACAACCCACGCTACGAAATCATTGGAATTCAGGAGAGCTAGTTGAGCCAGCAGAGCCCCGAAGAGAACTCCCGCGCCGATGAGTCGAGTGCCGTAACCGGTACCGGCCCCATACCCGCGCCGTCCAGCGCGGATGACCAGGGAAAGCCGGCTGGTACCTTCGCCGAGATGGCCCAGGAAATGGCCGCCAAGAATCCGCTGGTCCGCAAGGACAATGGACACATTGACCTGCTGGCAGCAGCGGGGGGAATCAGGGGAATCGCCGAGAGCGTCCTGCCTGGCCTGGTATTTCTTGTTGTCTTCACCGTGACCCGGAACCTGAGCAGCGCCTTGGTGGGATCTATCGCCATGGCGGCGGTCTTCCTCATCGCAAGGCTCATCCAGCGCACTCCGCTGACGCAGGCACTGGCCGGAATTGTCGGCGTCGCACTCTCAGCTTTCCTGGCCATGAAAACGGGCAAGGCAGAGAACTACTATTTGGTGGGTTTCTACACCAACGCTGGCTACATCGCGGCCATGGTGCTCTCCATTGCCGTTCGGTGGCCTGTTCTGGGCCTGCTGTTTGGCTTCGCCCGGAATGAAGGGTTGCAGTGGCGTGCCGAGCCTGAACGGCTGCGCGCCTACCGTGCGGCTACCTGGATTTTGGTGGGCGTCATGGCGGCCCGGCTCGCAGTCCAGCTGCCGTTGTACCTGAGTGAACATGTAGATGCGCTCGGCGCCATGCGGTTGATCATGGGCGTGCCCCTCTACGCGTTCGGCCTCTGGATTGCCTGGCTCATCAGCCGGCCCGTGAGCAGCAGCGCAGGTTAATCACAAGCAACGAAGGGCCCGGTCAGCAGACCGGGCCCTTCGTTGCTTAAATACTCGTTCAGTGCTTATTCGATACTTATTCGATGCTTAGTCGGTGCCTTGCTTGTGCGAGGAGAGTAGCGCGCGCAGATCATTTTCCGCGGCGATGGTGGTGATGAAGAATAGTTCATCGCCGCCCTCGAGCACATCGTCCGGGCTGGGTGTGATGGGAGCTTCATCGCGCAAAATGGCAACCAACGTAGAGTCGTGCGGCCACTCGATCGTGCCAACCGTCTGGCCGATGATGTGCGATTCCGAGGGCACCGTGAACTCCACGAGGGACGCCACACCGGCCTGCAGGGTCAGCAAGCGGACCAGGTCACCAATCTCCACGGCTTCCTCAACGAGGGCCGTCATGAGCCGCGGTGTGTTGACGGCTACGTCAACGCCCCAGGAGTCGTCAAACATCCAATCGTTCTTTGGATTGTTGACCCGGCCCACCGTGCGGCCAACGCCAAATTCCGATTTGGCCAGCAGTGAGACCACAAGGTTTACCTTGTCGTCCCCTGTTGCCGAAACGACGACGTCGGCCTCCTCAAGTTTGGCTTCGCGCAGCGTGGTGATTTCGCAGGCGTCGCCCACCAGCCACCGAGCGCCACGGAGTCCGCTTTTGCCAATGACCTCGGGCTTGGGATCGATCAGCAAGGTGTCGTGGCCGTTGGAGAGAAGTTCCTTGGCAATGGAACAGCCAACGCTGCCAGCACCAACAATGACTACCAACATCCTTAGGACTCCTTCGCTGGCGGTGTGGACAGGATGTGCATCACGTCGGCGGATTGTGTGCCGACGATCATCGCGTGGACGGTATCGCCTTGCTGGTAACTCGTGTCCGCCCCTGGCAGCAGGCCTTCACCAAATCGGGTCAGGTAGGCCACGCGCACCTGGGCGGCATTTTCAATGTCTAGGACGTGCCGGCCAATCCACCCTGGATGCAGCGTGAGCTCGGTCAGCAGTAACCGGCCTGAGGGTTCCCGGAAGTCACCCTTGATGGCCGATTCCGGAAGGATTCGACGCAGCACCTGATCGGCGCTCCAACGCACTGCCGCCACCGTGGGGATGCCAAGGCGCTGGTAGATTTCCGCGCGGCCGGGATCGTAAATCCGGGCCACAACATGCTCCACATGGAAAGTTTCCCGGGCTACGCGGGTGGCCAGGATGTTGGAGTTGTCTCCGCTGGAAACGGCGGCAAAGGCGTAAGCGTTCTCGATGTCGGCCTGCTTGAGCGTGTCCTGGTCGAAGCCAACGCCGGTCACCTTGCGACCGCTGAACCCCGTGCGCAGGCGGCGGAAGGCGCGCTCATCCTGATCGATGATGGCCACGGAATGGCCGGAGTCCTCCAGGGCATGAGCCAAGGTGGCACCCACGCGTCCGCAACCCATGATCACGAAATGTGCCACTGATGCTCCTTGTCGTATCGGTACCAAGTTGTGTCAGTACATTCTCGCATTAGTTCATGCTGGCAAGGGCACAACGGGCAAGGTGGTGCTAGCGTTACCCGCGTGCTGAACTTCTTCAACGCGTTTAAGCGGATCCTTGTGGGGCGTCCCTACCGCAACGACAAACTTGCCCACACGCTGCTGCCCAAACGTATTGCCCTGCCGGTTTTTGCCTCGGACGCACTTTCTTCGGTGGCTTATGCCCCCGATGAAATCTTGCTTACCCTGGCCCTGGCGGGTGTGGCGGCTGTTTCACTTTCGCCCTGGGTTGGCTTGGCTGTCATGGTGGTCCTGCTAACTGTTGTGGCCTCCTATCGCCAGAACGTGCACGCATATCCTTCCGGAGGTGGCGACTATGAGATTGCCACAGTCAATCTTGGCAAGCGGTCGGGGCTGACTGTCGCGTCGGCACTCCTGGTTGACTACGTTTTGACCGTTGCAGTGTCGATGTCCTCGGCCGCCAACTACCTGGCCACTGCGGTGCCCGGATGGCATGGCACACAGGCCGCGATCGCCGTCGTCGGCGTCATTATCCTGGCCCTCGTCAATCTGCGCGGCGTGCGTGAGGCTGGCAGCGTTTTCGCCGTGCCCACCTACATTTTCATGTTCTGCATCTTTGCCATGACCGCAGCGGGCCTGTTTCAGGCCATGACGGGATCCCTAGGCAAGGCGCCGTCGGCCGCATTTGAGATTGTGCCAGAGGCAGCCTTCAACCAGGGCCTTGTTGGCCTCGCCGGGGCCTTCCTGCTCCTGCGCGCCTTCTCTTCGGGCGCCGCCGCATTGACGGGCGTTGAGGCCATCAGTAACGGTGTGCCGAACTTCCGCAAACCCAAGAGCAAAAATGCGGCCACAACGCTGTTGCTGCTCGGTGCAATTGCCGCCGGCATGATGGCCAGCATCTTGTTTCTTGCCAATGCCATAGACGTTCACATCGTGGCGGATCCCCACACCGAGTTCTTGTTGAACGGCGTGGCGCTGCCCGAAGATTACGTGCAGAACCCGTCGATTAGCCAGATCGCGTCCACAATTTTCGGTGCGGGATCCATCCCGTTCTTCATCATCGTTGCCGCGACGGGAGCCATCCTGGTCTTTGCCTCAAATACAGCTTTCAACGGCTTCCCGGTTCTTGCGTCCATCCTCGCCAAGGATGGCTACCTGCCGCGCCAGTTGCGTACCCGTGGCGACCGGCTAGCTTTCAGCAACGGCGTCATCCTCCTTGCAGCCGGTGCGCTGGTGCTGATCATCGCCTTCAACGCCGACGTCACCCGCCTGATCCAGCTCTACATTGTGGGCGTATTCATCTCATTTACAGCCAGCCAGCTGGGCATGATGCGGCACTGGACCCGTGAACTGCTCAAGGTCAAGGACAAGGGCATCCGCTTTAGGATGATGCGTTCAAGGGTCATCAACACCATCGGCTTCTGCATGACCTTGACGGTGTTGCTCATTGTTTTGGTGACCAAATTTGAGCAGGGTGCCTGGATTGCGCTGCTCGCCATGGCCTTTTTGTTTGTCATTATGTGGAGCATCCGCTCGCACTACGACAATGTGGCCAAGGAACTGGCCGTCGAGACAGACTCGGCTATCAAGGCCCTTCCTGCCCGCATTCACGCGGTGATCTTGGTCTCGCACGTACGCAAGCCCGTCATGCGAGCAATAGCGTTCGCACGGGCGTCGCGGCCTTCAACGCTGGAGGCAATCACGGTTGATCTGGACCCTGTAGAGACCGAGGCGACCATCGCGGATTGGGCTAGGCTCTCCATCCCGGTACCGTTGACTGTGTTGGCGAGTCCCTATCGGGAAACGTTGACGCCGCTGATCAGCCACATCAAGGCCATGCGCAGGGATTCCCCGCGGGACTTGATCGTGGTGTACATCCCGGAATACGTGGTGGGCAAATGGTGGGAGCAACTGGTGCACAACCAGACCGCCCTGCGCATTAAGACGCGGTTGCATTTTGAACCAGGAGTTGTGGTTGCCAGCGTGCCTTGGCAGCTGAAATCCTCCACTGACGCGAAGAAATATCAGGAATAGAGCCTATGAGCGAGTCCACCAGCACCCCCCGCCTCACCGTCACCGTGGGGCCGGTGGCCCATGGCGGCCATTGCGTTGCGCGCCACGATGGACGCGTTATCTTTGTCCGCCACGCCATTCCCGGTGAAACTGTGGAAATCGTCGTCACGGATCAGGGTGAGGACGCCAAGTTCTGGCGCGGAGACGTCACCCGTGTTGTGGAGGCTTCGCCCGAGCGCGTTGACCACTTCTGGCCCGAGGCCGACGCTCTGCGGGCAGGCACCCGCAACGCTTCGCCGGTCGGCGGTGCCGAATTTGGCCATGTGTCCCGCAGCGGCCAGCTGGCTTTGAAGACCTCTGTGGTGCGCGAACAGCTCGAACGTCTGGGCGGGCTGTCCACCGACTCTATCGACGCCCTGTTTGGCGCCGGTGTGGAAGACGTGGATGCAACCGGCAACGCTGAGCAGCAGGCAGGACTGGGCTGGCGTACCCGGGTGGGCTTCGCTGTCACACCATCGGGCAAGCTGGGCATGCACGCCCACCGTTCACACACCATCCTGCCCGTTCAGGAGATGCCGCTGGCACTGCCGGCCATCAACGAACTGCGCCTGTGGGAACTTGATTTCACCGGCATCGAACGCGTCGAGGTTGCCGCCCCGGCCAATGGGTCGGGCGTTTTGGTGTTGTTGGCACCCACTCCCGGACTCAGCGAGAAGGCCGCTGGTGCTGCCGTCAAGCGCGTTGCCCGCTTCCTGGCCGCCCTTGAAACGGCCCCGTCCGTGGCGCGTTGGAACCCTGAAAACAGTGCCATCGAGGTCATCAACGGCCGCGGCTGGGTCAAGGAAACCACTGCCGACCACGAGTTCCGCATCACCGGCGACGGCTTCTGGCAGATCCACCGCAACGCACCCAAGGTTCTCACCGATGCAGCGTTGGGTTACCTGCTGCAAGGCGGTTACCTGAACGACGGCGCCGATGTCGCCGACCTGTACGCCGGAGCGGGGCTATTTACCGCACCGTTGGCGGACGCCGTTGGAAACGACGGCAGCGTGCTGTCCGTGGAAGGTTCCCCGGGAACCAGCCGTGACGCCAGGAAGAACCTGCACGCCAGCGAGCAAGTTGAAATCCTCCAGGGCCGTGTCGAGAAGATTCTGGGCACCCAGTCCCGAGCCTCCCAAACTGCCGGCGGACAGCGCCGCCGCTTTGACGCCGTCGTACTCGATCCGCCGCGTGCGGGTGCCGGGAAGGCCGTGGTGCGCGCCCTCGTGGCCACATCACCGTCGGCCATCGCCTACGTTTCCTGCGATCCGGCGGCCTTCGCCCGGGACGTAAAGTACTTTGCCAACGCTGGCTGGAAGATCGAAAAGCTGCGTGCCTTCGATCTGTACCCGCACACCCACCATGTGGAGACAGTTGCATTGTTGGTGCCGGCCGCGAAAGCAACCACCACGGAGTAGGAACGCCCTTGAACCAAAGCGAATCCAGGATTCGGCCGCCGCGGCGGGACCTCACCCGCAACAAGCCCAAGGTCACGCTTCTGGCGGAACGGCGCGATGAACATCGCCGCTCCGCCATGGCGGCGGCCCGCGGAAGGTTGGCCCCGGTTGATGCGCAGGCGCTGGAATGTGATGGGCTCAACGCGGCCCAGATTCATGAGCGGCACACGGCTGAGCTGAGCAATGCCGTCGCGCATGAGAGCAGCCGCAGTGTGTGGGCCATTATTCGTGCAAATGTGTTCACGCTGTTCAACACGGTGTTGGGCAGCTGCCTGGTTTTGGTGCTCCTGGTGGGGGACCCGCGGGATGCGCTCTTTGGGTTCATTGTGGTGGCTAACGCCGCCATTGGTGTGGTTCAGGAATATCGGGCCAAGCGCACGCTGGATAAGTTGGCCGTGCTGCATGCGCCCAAGGCAAGGGTGCGTCGCGGCGGCTTGGTGGTTGATCTGGCCGTTGCAGAGGTGGTTCAGGATGATCTGCTGTTGCTGCGTACGGGCGATCAGGTTCCCGCCGATGCCATTGTGGTTGTCTCCGAAGGCCTGGAAATTGATGAATCGCTGCTGACGGGGGAGTCGGAGCCGGTCGGCAAGTCCACGGGTGATTTGTCCCTGTCGGGTTCCGCGGTGGTTGCCGGTCATGGTTCGGCCCGCGTGCACCGGGTAGGGGCCGAGTCCTATGCCGCGGCACTGACGGCCGAGGCACGGCGGTTCTCACTGGTCAATTCGGAGATCCGCAATTCCATCAACCGGATCATTCTGTACATCGCCTGGGCCCTGATCCCCATCATTTTGCTGGTCATCAATGGCCAGATGAGCGCCCACGGCGGGTGGGCCGCGGCCATTGCCTCGGGTGACTGGCGCACAGCCGTCGTCAGTGCCGTTGCGAGCATTGTTGCCATGATTCCAGAAGGGCTTGTGCTGTTGACCAGCATTTCCTTCGGCATGGCGGCCGTCAAACTAGCCCGCAGCCAGGTTTTGGTGCAGGAGTTGCCGGCCGTCGAGGGGCTGGCCCGTGTCGACATGGTCTGCCTGGACAAGACCGGAACGCTCACCGAGGGGCGGATGGAGCTGGCCGGCACCATAGCGTTTGAGGCGGTCCCTGGTTGGGAACAGGTCTTGGCGTGGCTGGGTGCCCACCCTAATGCCAACGCAACCGCCGCAGCCTTGTCATCAAGCTACAGCGATGGGGTTCAGGAGCGTCCTCTTTCGGAACTCGACTTTAGTAGTGCGCGAAAGTTCAGTTCGGTCACCTTCGGCCCCGGCGCTGTGGCGGGTGAATGGGTGCTGGGTGCCCCTGAGGTCGTCCTACAACCCGAATTCCACCCGGAACCCCTCGCGACGGCTTTTGAGGCTGCTGGGCGCGGCCTGCGGGCGCTTGTGTTGGCTCATCGGGCGCAGGTCCCCTCGGCGGAGCCGGCCACCCCGGGGCCTGGCATGACTGCTGGCGACTTCGATTTGACGGGCCTTGAGCCCGTGGTGCTTTTGGTGTTCCGGGAAAAGGTTCGCCTGGACGCCGCCGTGACCCTGGAGTATTTTCGTGAGCAGGGCGTGGCCCTGAAAATTATTTCGGGGGACAACCCGAGAACCGTTGCAGCCGTGGCCCGGGATGTGGGTTTCGACTTTGCTGGCGACGGATATGACGCACGCAATCTGCCGGAAGACGTGGACGCTCTGGCTCAAGTACTGCAACATGAAAGCGTGCTAGGCCGGGTCACTCCCGAACAGAAAAAAGCCATCGTGCTGGCTCTGCAGAGCAGCGGCCACGTTGTGGCCATGACGGGCGACGGCGTCAACGACGCCCTGGCGCTCAAGCATGCCGACATCGGCATCGCCATGGGCAGCGGTGCCGCAGCGACCAAGGCTGTGTCCCGTCTTGTGTTGCTCGATGGGCAGTTCTCGCACCTGCCCTCCGTTGTTGCCGAAGGGCGCCGGGTCATTGCCAACGTTGAGCGTGTGGCCAACCTGTTCCTCACCAAAACCACGTACGCCATTATTATTTCAATCGTCATTGGGATCCTAATGTGGCGCTACCCGTTCCTTCCGCGGCAGCTGTCCATTGTGAGCTCCATGACCATTGGCATTCCGGCATTTTTCCTGGCCTTGCTGCCGAATGCGCGGCGCTACCAGCCAGGCTTCTTGCGGCGGACATTGATGTTCGCCATACCCTCGGGCACCATCGTGGCCGCGTGCATTCTTGCTGTTTATTCCTTCGCCATGGCATTCCCGAACCCCTCGATCGGTGGTGAGCTGGCCGTGCGGGAGGCTCAAACGGCCGCCACCATGACGGTGCTATTGGTGGCGCTGTGGGTGCTCGGGGCCTTGGCTCGGCCGTTCGATAAATGGCGTGCGTTGTTGGTTGCCGCCATGGTGATTGGCCTGGTCTTGGTTATGGTTGTCCCTTTTGCCAGGAACTTCTTTGCACTGGACATACCCCGAGGCTCGTTGTTAGCGGCTACGATTGCCGTGACTGCAATGGGATGTTTGGCGATCGAGCTGCTCTACCGTCTCCTTAAGAAGCGCGGAGCGGTTTCCGAGCGTGAGTAAGGGGTGCCTAACTGGCATCCTGCCCCGTGCGTGACCAAGATAAAAGCAGTGGCGAGAGGAGTCCATCAATGACAAATGTGGACAGTTTTGGTTCCAAAGGCGTACTTAATGTCGCCGGAACCGACTACGAGATTTTCCGACTGAACTCGGTAGAAGGCGCCAAGAGCCTTCCGTTCAGCCTCAAAGTATTGCTGGAGAACCTGCTTCGTACCGAAGATGGTGCGAACATTACAGCCGACCACGTACGTGCGTTGGCGCAGTGGGATCCCAGCGCGGAACCCGACACGGAAATCCAGTTCACCCCGGCACGTGTCATCATGCAGGACTTCACTGGAGTTCCCTGCATCGTTGACCTGGCGACCATGCGTGAAGCAGTCAAGGAACTCGGCGGAGACCCCAGCCGCGTAAACCCGTTGGCTCCCGCCGAGATGGTCATTGACCACTCGGTCCAGATTGACGTTTTCGGCAACTCAGGTGCCGTTGAGCGCAACATGGAAATCGAATACCAGCGCAATGGTGAGCGTTACCAGTTCCTGCGCTGGGGCCAGACCGCATTCGAAGACTTCAAGGTTGTTCCCCCGGGAATGGGCATTGTCCACCAGGTAAACATTGAGTACTTGGCCCGCACCGTCATGACCCGCGAGGTCGACGGCGTTTTGCGCGCCTACCCCGACACCTTGGTCGGCACCGACTCCCACACCACCATGGTCAACGGCCTGGGCGTGTTGGGTTGGGGCGTTGGCGGCATCGAAGCCGAGGCAGCCATGCTTGGCCAGCCCGTCTCCATGCTGATCCCGCGCGTCGTCGGCTTCAAGCTGACCGGGTCCATCCCGGCCGGTGCCACGGCAACTGACGTTGTTTTGACCATCACGGAGCAGCTGCGTAAGCACGGCGTCGTTGGTAAGTTCGTTGAGTTCTACGGCGAAGGTGTTGCCGGTGTGCCGTTGGCCAACCGCGCAACGATTGGCAACATGAGCCCGGAGTTCGGCTCCACGGCTGCCATGTTCCCGATCGACGAAGTTACGGTTGACTACCTGCGCCTGACCGGCCGTTCCGAAGAGCAGCTTGCTCTTGTTGAGGCTTACGCCAAGGAGCAGGGCCTGTGGCACGATCCCTCGGTTGAGATCAAGTTCTCCGAGTACCTCGAGCTGGACCTGTCCACCGTGGTTCCCTCGATCTCCGGCCCGAAGCGTCCTCAGGACCGCATCGAGCTCACGAACGCCAAGGGCCAGTTCCGCTCGGACCTGAACAACTATGTTGCTGCCGATGCAAACGCCGACGGCAACACGGTTGACGAGTCCCTGGAAGAGTCCTTCCCGGCTTCGGATGCCCCGTCCTTCACGCACGCCGACAACCACGCCCACGACACCGAGCGCGTAGTGGTTTCCGCCGCCGCCGGTGCAAATGGCCGCCAGTCAGCACCCATCCACGTGAAGAACGAATCAGGCGTTGAGTTCGAGCTTGATCATGGTGCGGTCTCGATCGCCTCGATCACTTCTTGCACCAACACCTCCAACCCCTCAGTGATGCTCGCTGCAGCCGTTCTGGCCCGCAACGCCGTCAACAAGGGTTTGTTGTCCAAGCCGTGGGTCAAGACCTCCGTGGCTCCGGGCTCCAAGGTTGTCACCGACTACTACGAGAAGTCAGGGCTTGTTCCCTTCTTGGAGAAGCTGGGCTTCTACACGGTTGGTTACGGTTGCGCTACCTGTATCGGTAACTCCGGCCCGTTGGACACCGAAGTTTCAGCAGCCATTGCTGAAAACGATCTGTCCGTCACGGCTGTGCTTTCCGGTAACCGTAACTTCGAAGGCCGAATCAACCCGGACGTGAAGATGAACTACTTGGCCTCACCGCCGTTGGTCATCGCTTACGCACTGGCTGGTTCCATGGACTTCGATTTCGACACCGACGCCTTGGGCCAGGATGCCGACGGCAACGATGTATTCCTCGCGGACATCTGGCCGAACCCGGTTGAGGTCCAGGAAGTCATGGACGCCTCGATTGACCGTGAAATGTTCACGAACTCCTACGCCACCATCTTCGATGGCGACGATCGCTGGAAGGCCCTGGAAACCCCCGAAGGCAACACCTTCGAATGGGATCCCAAGTCCACCTACGTTCGTAAGCCCCCGTACTTTGAGGGCATGAAGGCAGAAGCATCACCGGTCGAGGACATCGCCGGCGCACGCGTTCTGTTGAAGCTCGGCGATTCGGTCACCACCGACCACATCAGCCCTGCCGGTTCCTTCAAGTCGGAAACCCCGGCCGGACAGTACCTGCTGGCTAATGGTGTTGAGCGCAAGGACTTCAACTCCTACGGCTCACGTCGTGGAAACCACGAGGTCATGATTCGCGGAACCTTCGCGAACATCCGCATCCGCAACCAGATCCTGGACAACGTCGAAGGTGGCTTCACCCGCGACTTCACCCAGGCTGATGGCCCGCAGTCGTACATCTACGATGCATCGGTCAACTACCAGGCTGCCGGCATCCCGCTGGTTGTCTTGGCTGGTAAGGAATACGGTTCGGGATCCTCACGTGACTGGGCCGCCAAGGGCACCGCACTGTTGGGCGTCAAGGCTGTTGTTGCCGAGAGCTACGAGCGCATCCACCGCTCCAACCTCATTGGTATGGGCGTCCTGCCGCTGCAGTACCCGGCCGGTACGAACGCTGCATCGTTGGGCCTGACCGGTACGGAAACCTTCTCCGTTGAAGGTGTGACCGAGCTGAACAACGGCACCACACCCAAGACCCTGAAGGTCTCGGCTGTTGCTGAAGACGGCACCACGGTCAGTTTCGATGCCGATCTGCGCATCGACACACCCGGTGAAGCCGATTACTACCGTAACGGTGGAATCTTGCAGTACGTACTGCGTCAGATCACCGCAGCGAAGTAACAAGCTGCTGTAACGGAGGGCGGGTATTCGGGAAACCGGATACCCGCCCTCCGGCGTTTAACCCGTACTTACGGTCGCTCCGGCAGTTAGGGGGTGTTTTCCGACACCGAGCCCCCATTCGGACACCGGGATCCCGGGCTCCGAATGGGGGATCGGTGTCATTAAAGCTCGGCACCGGCGGTTCCCCGCGCACGCATCACGGCGGGACGCGATATTGTTAGACGTTGACTGTGGACCCAGGAAGGTACCAATGGGACTTTTAGAAACCATCACGCATCCGCGGGAGCTGAGAAAACTCAGTGATGTGCAAATGGGGGCCTTGGCCCAAGAAATTCGGGACTTCCTCGTAACCAACGTTTCTCAAACGGGCGGCCATCTTGGCCCCAACCTTGGCGTTGTCGAATTGACGCTTGCCATCCACCGGGTCTTCGACTCGCCCAAGGACGGCGTCGTCTTTGATACCGGCCACCAATCATATGTGCACAAATTGGTCACGGGCCGGCAGGACTTTTCCACGCTGCGCCAGCAGGGTGGCCTCTCCGGCTACCCGGACCGCGGCGAATCTGTTCATGACATCGTTGAGAGCTCCCATGCCTCCTCCTCACTTTCCTGGGCCGACGGCATTGCCCGGGCACGCCAGCTCAACGGTGAAGACGACCGTTACGTAGTAGCCGTCATTGGTGACGGCGCGCTGACTGGCGGCATGACCTGGGAAGCCATCAATAATATTGCTGCGGACAAAAACCGTAAGCTCGTGATCGTCGTCAATGACAACGGCCGTTCCTATGCGCCCACCGTTGGCGGCGTCGCCGATTATCTGGCGTCCTTGCGCCCTGCCCTGGATCAGGTGCGCACCCACAGGCGTTATGAGGCCTCCATGTCGTGGGGGAAACAGCGCTTGCAGGACGGCAACGTTGTTGGGCAGTTCGTCTACAAGAGCCTGCACGCAGCCAAGAAGGGCGTGAAGGACTGGTGGGCGCCTCAGGGACTGTTCGAGGACCTCGGCATCAAGTACGTTGGCCCCGTGGACGGTCACGACCAGAAGGCCATGGAGGCTGCCCTGGCAACCGCCAGGAATTATGGTGGACCGGTCATCGTCCACGCTTTCACGGAGAAGGGCCGCGGCTATGCGCCCGCCCGAGCCGATGTTGACGATCAGTTCCACGCAGTTGGCGTGATCGACCCCGAAACTGGCGCACCTGTCGAGGAACCCGGTGGCAAGTCCTGGACCGGTGTATTTGGGGATGAAATAGCCAAAATCGCCGAAGAACGCCACGACATCGTCGGCATCACCGGAGCCATGCTGCTTCCGGTGGGCTTGGCAAAGTTCGCCCAAAAATTCCCCGAGCGTGTCATCGATGTTGGCATTGCGGAGCAGCATGCGCTCACCATGGCGGCCGGCATGGCTTTCGGCGGGCTACATCCTGTCGTTGCTATTTACGCGACTTTCCTGAATCGGGCTTTTGACCAGCTCCTCATGGATGTGGCCCTGCACAAGGCGGGGGTCACTATTGTCCTTGACCGCGCTGGCGTCACCGGTCCGGACGGTCCAAGCCACCACGGCATGTGGGACATGTCGATGCTGCAGATCATTCCCGGCCTGCATCTGGCTGCTCCGCGCGATGCTGTGCGTCTCCGTGAGGAATTGCGCGAGGCCGTGGCCATTTCCGACGCACCCAGCGTTGTTCGCTATTCAAAGGGGAAAGCCGGTCCGGAAGTTGCGGCACTCGAGCGCCTGTACGACGGCGTTGACGTGCTGGCCCGGAACCACGACAACATGCCGGACACGCCCAAGGATCCGCAGACCGACGTGCTAATTGTCAGCGTGGGCGCCATGAGCGAGTTGTCACTTGAGGTGGCCCAACGCATCGGTGACCAGGGGATTACCTCCACCGTTGTTGATCCGCGCTGGGTGTTGCCCGTACCCCGTTCCATCGTGCAGCTGGCGTCGCAGCACCGCATTGTCATCGTGGTTGAGGATGGCGTCCGTGCCGGAGGTGTGGGCTCTCGCATACGCCAGGAGCTCCGTGCCGCCGGCATCGACACGGCCCTGAACGAGGTGGGCCTGCCCGTCGAATTCCTTGCCCATGGAACCCGGTCACAGGTACTTGAACGCGTGGGCCTGACCGCACAGCGGGTGGCGCAGGACGTCGTCGAACAGGTCCTTGGCACCAAGGTGCCATTCGCCCGGCCGCTGCCCGGCCAGCCTGCCCCGCGCACAGGCCAGCTGCCGATCCTATGACAGCAGTGAAAGAAGCGACCGTCCCGCAGCAGCAGGAGCGGGACTTACCGCGCCCGGGGGACCTCGTGGTTGCCCGCAACCGCAAGTATGACGGCACCTCCCACTGGGTGGTGCCCGGGCATTACCTAGGCGCCGACGAATTTGGGCACTGGATTTTTCAGGGAACGCACGAATTCATCTCCCGTCCCGGTGCCGCCTTGTACACGGAATCCGATGCAGTCTTGTTGATTCCGTTTACAGGCGATTGGGTGGCGACGTTCTACGATGAGGCTCATCCGGGCAAGGTGGAGCTGTACATTGATCTGGCCATCGAGCTGCAGTGGCGGCGCATCCGTCCTGACGTGGTCGAATTCCACATGATCGACATGGATCTGGACGTGGTCCGCACCGCAACGCGCGGCTTATACGTTGATGACGAAGACGAATTTGCCCAGCACCGCATTGACCTTGCCTACCCCGATGAGCTCTGCACACGCATGGAATCCGCTTGCGCGGTACTCGTCGAGGACGTGGCCGGAGCCAATGCCCCATTCGACGGCCGCGATGCGGCCTGGTTCACCCTAGGAAGGACATCGCGATCAGTATGAGCGATCACAACGGCAGCGAACAGAGCAACGAGACAATCTTGGCGGGCCTTGACCCGAACATTGTGCGCATGTACAAGAAGGACGACGCCGGAGCCCTGGTTTTCCGCGAGGCGTGGGTTGACGCTGGGGGAGCCGAGGAAACGGACGGCGCCGAAGCAGCCCAGACACCGGAAACACAGGAGATTTACTTTGTGGTCAATCACGGGGCCGTGGGGCATCTGAGCACCTCCAAGGAGGTCACGGTTGAGACGCTCGAGGAAGCAGAAGCCATGTTGGCTGCCTTTGGCGAGCAGTGCGTGGAAGATGGCTATGCGGTTCTTGCCCGCGAAGAGCAGACTTTGGTGGTTGCCCAGTTCGCCTTGAAAAATGACCGGGTCTCTGACCGCGACAAGCACCTGGCGTTCCGCGTCAAGGAATCCCTGACGTCTCACCTGGCTTGGCGTGGCAGCGGAGTTCTGGAAAAGATGGAATTCACCGCCGCAGGTCACGGCCTGGGCAAGCTAAACGTCTACATCGTGTCACCGGACGCCGCCCGCGCCGTGGCGAACATCAAGGTGTGCATCCGCGAGGAAAAGCTTGATTTCACCAAGCTGACCGTTGCCGTGGGGCCCATCGACGACCCCAGCTCCCTGCGTGCCAAGCACAGCCCCACAGGCGGCACGGCCTTCAGCCTGTAAGCCTTCGCCGCCTCTCCCGTCTGTGTGGCAGTTGTTGCAGCTGAAAGCGCTTCATTTGCGCGATTAGCAGCAACAACTGGATCACAGATCGGGGGAGGGGCGCCAGCCACGGTCCCAAAGCGCTTCGCGGACTTTGTGGACGGCTCCCTTGGCGTAGTTAAGCATGTGATGTTTCATGATGCGCACTTCGCTCCATCCGGCTTCCGCGTAGTCCTCAGCTCTGATAACGTCCTTCTCAACTTGGCACGGATCAGCGTGGGTATTCCCGTCATATTCAACGGCGACCTTGTAGTCGGGATAGGACTGGTCTGGTTGTCGGATGACACCGTTGGCCAAAAGGGTTCGCTCGTTGAGAAGTGGTTCGGGTAAGCCGGCAGAGCCACACGCGAGGCGCAGTTTAGTTTCCTGTGGTGAATCAGAACCTACTCGGGCCAGCTCGAGAGCCGCGCGTGCTTTGACTATTCCAGGCGTGCCGGAGTGACGTGAGAGTAGTTCGGATAGCTCCTCGAGTGTTGCATACGGCTCACTTCGACTGTCAAACTCTGGCCGCGGAATCCGAAGCAGATGATCGGCTGTGACCACCAATTCCTCCACGGACATTTTCCGTGCGCAATCTAGCCATGTCCTGGCCCTTGAGGTAATCCAAAGCCCATCGACAAGAAGTACCTCGTCATCATCGAACATGGTGCGATGGCCTCGGATGCCGGAGCGCCGCGGTATTGAGTGGGGATACTGGCGAGCGATATGAATGGTTCCGGCTGTGACCCCGGGGAGAAAGCCGGGCAGTTCCCAGAGGGCAAATGCCGTGGCATGGGAGGCCGCCGAGTAGCCCGTGACCAGGGTGTAGGGTCGGGTGAGCAGGGCCAATGAGAGAGCTGCGTCATCTTGGCCATGTAGGGCTTTGATGCCGCGGCTGAGGCTTAAGATATCTCGATGGCGCAACTGCCCGTAGCTGAGGCCGAGTTCTTGAGCTTGAGCTACGGTAAACGGGGAATTACGAATGCCCGGGGGAAGTTCTTCGATAGCTCTCATGGAACAAGAATGGCAACTTTCGCTCTTCTCTGCTGAGAGTTATCCACAGCCTGCCTTCTTGCTGGATCTGTGTGGCAGTAGATGGCGCGGTAAGCGCTTTCTCGCAGGGAACCAGTGTATCTACTGCCACACAGATCCAGGGCGGTCGGCTGACACGAGACTCCAACGATTTTCGGTAGTCATGAGTTTCGGTACAGTGGAACCATGATTGAATACCGCCAAGTAGGCCGTTCCGGACTGACCGTTTCCACTGTGGGCCTGGGTTGCAACAACCTGGGCCGCAGCGGGACGGTGACACAATCGCAGGAGGGTAGCGACGCCGTCGTGCATGCTGCACTGGATGCGGGCATCACGCACTTCGATGTGGCCGATGTGTATGGAATGACGCCGGGGTTGAGTGAAACCATCCTTGGCAAGGCGTTGGGTACACACCGTGAAAAAGTGGTCGTGGCCACCAAATTTGGAATGGACGCTCGGGGCGCCAATGGTGTGGACTGGGGCCATCGTGGCTCCAGGAAGTACATTCGCCAGGCAGTGGAGGCTTCGCTGCGCCGGCTGAACACCGATTATTTGGACCTGTTTTATTACCACACCCCAGATGGGCATACCCCGATGGCGGAGACGCTCTCGGCTCTGGATGACCTGGTCCACGCTGGCAAGGTTCGCTACATTGGCCATTCGAATCTGGCCGGATGGCAGATTGCGGACGCGGAATACACGGCCCGGGCCATAGGTTCCGAACGGTTTGTGGCCAGCCAAAATCACTACAACTTGCTGGATCGCCGTGCCGAGCAGGAGGTAACCCCAGCCGCGGAAGCGTACGGCTTGGGCGTCATGCCATACTTCCCGCTGGCGAACGGTCTGTTGACGGGCAAGTACAGCGGGGGCGTGGTCCCGGAGGGTAGCCGGCTCTCGCACACCCGCCAGCACATGGTTTCCGAGGCAGATCAGGATCAGTTCAGTGCGTTTGGTGCCTTCGCTGCTGCTCGGGAGCTGACCGAGGTCCAGGTCGCATTCTCCTGGCTCGCAGCGCAACCGTCGGTGGCCAGTGTCATTGCCGGCGCCACCAAGCCCGAACAGGTGCGTCAAAATGCTGAGGCGGCCGGATGGAAGCCCACGGCCGCGGATCTGGCCGAGCTGGACCAGATCTTCCCGCGGACGCCCAAGGTGGCGCTGTTCTAGAGAGAGCTTGTTCTAGAGGGAGACGGTGATCCATTCACCGTCAATGGCAGCGGCGTAGCGGGGCAGGGCTTCCTTAGCGGGGCCCGACACCACTGTTCCGTCGCTGCCCTTGAAAACAGAGCCGTGGCAGGGGCATTTGAAGTCTTCGCCTTGCGGGGCAACCTTGCAACCGGCGTGCGTACAGACATCCGTGTATGCCAGGACCGTGGTCTCATCGAGGCGGAACAAGACAAGCTCGACGCCGTTTGCCGTGCCTGCCGCAGTGGTGCCAACGGGCAGTTCGGCCAATTTACCCACCTGATACGGTGTTCCGCCCGTTGGAATCTCTGCGGGGACCTCGTTCTTGCCGGAGGCAGCGTTTCCGGCAGGGGCACAGCCTGCAAGGGCCAATGCACAGGCAGCCCCTGAGGCTGCTGTGGTTGCAAGGAGTGCGGAACGGCGGGTCAAGGATGGATCAATAGTCATGGTCCCATTGTTTCAGTTGCGGCTGGGCATAGGCCAACCGGCATAAAACCCGAACGTACACTTGATGCTGATGTCACGGTGCAACATCAGCATCAACTGTACGTTCGCGGGAGCTAATCGATCAAAGCCCCGCGTGGAACGGCTTGCCGTTGACCCGCTGAGAGGCTCCCACGCGGTCGAGATACGGTGTGATGCCGCCTAGATGCAGGGGCCAGCCGCCGCCGAGGATCATGCACAGGTCGATGTCCTCGGGCCCGGCTACAACACCTTCAGCCAACATGAGGCCGATCTCTTCCGCCAACGCATCCTGGGTCTTGGCCAACAGTTCCTCGCCGGTAGACGGGGAGTTGCCGAAGGTCAGCAGCGCCAGCGTTTCGGCCGGGATGGAGACGGAGCCATCCGTAGCGGTTTCCCATAGCCCCTTGATGCCCGCGTCAATCAGGGCCTGCTGGTTGGCGGAGACATGGAAGCGCTCACCAAAGGCCGTGTGTAGAGACTCGGTGACGTGCTGAGCCACGGGAATCCCGACCATCGCCAGCAACGTGAACGGGGTCATGGGCAGGCCCATGGGGCGCAGCGCGGTGTCGGCAACATGTGCGTCGGTGCCTTCGTCGAAGGCCTTGGAGACCTCTGCCATGAGACGCAACAGTACGCGGTTGACCACGAACGCCGCTGCGTCCTTCACCAGCACGGCGCTCTTGCGCAGCGCCTTGGCGGTGGCGAACGCGGTGGCGAGGACGGCATCGTCGGTCTTGGGCGCGCGAACAATCTCCAGCAGCGGCATGACCGCCACGGGATTGAAGAAGTGGAAGCCCACCAGGCGTTCGGGGTGCTCGAGGTCCGCCGCCATGGCAGTCACAGACAGCGATGACGTGTTCGTGGCAAGGATGCACTCGGGGGAGACGATCGCCTCCACCTCGGCGAACACCTGCTTCTTGACGTTGAGTTCCTCAAAGACGGCCTCGATGACAAAGTCTGCATCGGCAAACGCCTCCTTGGAGACTGAACCGGTAACGAGCGCCTTGGTGCGGTTCGCGGCGTCCTGGCTGATCCGCCCCTTGGCCAGCAACTTGTCCACCTCGCCGTGTACGTAGGAAACGCCCTTCTCCACGCGCTGGGCGTCGATGTCGGTCATGACCACCGGCACCTTGAGTTGGCGGGCAAAAAGCAGCGCGAACTGCCCAGCCATGAGGCCGGCACCCACCACGCCAACCTTTGTGACCGGCCGCGCCAACTTCGGATGGGGGGCTCCGGCAGGTCGCTTGGCCCGCTTCTGCACCAGATCCAGGAACGCGTAAACGGTGTCCTTGAACTGCGGCGTCCCCATGAGCTCGGCCAGCGCCTCATCCTCGGCCGCGAACGATTCCGCCTTCGTGAAGGTCTTACCCTTCTCCAAAAGCTCGATCACCTTTGCCGGTGCCGGGGCAGCATTGGAGGTTTTGGCTTCCACAAATGCCTTGGCACGCACGACGGCGGCATCCCACGCTGCGCTGTTTTCCTCGCTCAGGGGTTCGCTCACCGCGTTGGGGCGGTTGACGCTTTCGGCTCCCGAGAGTACCCGGGCGGCCCAATCCAGTGACTGCTCTAGGAAGTCGGCGGGCTCGAACATGGCGTCCGCTATGCCCAGCTTGTAGGCGGCCGGCCCGCTCAAGGTGCGGTTATTGCTCAGTGCATTCTCAATCATCACTGTCACGGCATTAGACGGGCCGATCAGGCGGGGGAGCAGGTATACGCCGCCCCAGCCGGGGACCAGTCCGAGGAATGCCTCGGGCAGGGCCAGGGCGCCGGCGCCGCTTGAGACTGTGCGGTAGTTGGCGTTGAGGGCGATCTCGAGTCCGCCACCCAGAGCTAGGCCGTTGATGAACACAAAGCTGGGTACACCGAGGTCGTTCAGTGTGGCGTAGACATCGTGGCCCAGCTGGGCCATCAGCAGCCCTGATTCGTGGTCCTTGAGGCTCTTGACTGCCGAGAGATCTGCGCCGGCGACAAGGAAGAACGGCTTTCCTGTAACACCAACACCCACAATCTCGCCCTTGGCCGCACGGGCACGCTGGGCTTCCAAAATGGTGCCCAGTTCCACTAGGGTGTTGGGTCCAAGGGTGGTGGGGCGGCGATGATCCAGGCCATTGTCCAGAGTGATCAGGGCAAAGGTGCCGCCACTGGGGGCGCCGTCGACGCCGGGCAGGGTGATGTCCTGGACGTAGGAGTGTGTCACCACTTCATCGGGGAACAGGGCCGTCAGCTTGCTAAAATCCTGGGCGCTCATGCTGCGCTCCCTTCGGTGGTGGTGAAGTTCGGGTTCTCCCAGATGACGGTGGCGCCCATGCCCAGACCAATGCACATGGTGGTGATGCCGTACTGGACGGAGTGGTCTTCTGCGAACTGGCGGGCCAACTGGTTCATGAGGCGAACACCGGAGGAGGCCAGGGGGTGACCAACAGCGATGGCGCCACCGTACCGGTTGACGCGATGGTCGTCGTCGGCGATGCCAAAGTGGTCAAGGAAGCTCAAGACTTGGACGGCGAACGCCTCGTTGATTTCAAACAAGCCGATGTCTTCGATGGTGAGGCCGGCGAGTTTTAGGGCTTTTTCGGTGGCCGGAACGGGGCCAATTCCCATAACTTCCGGCGCAACACCGGCAAAGGCGTAGCTGACAAGGCGCATCTTGACAGGCAGGCCCAGCTCCGCGGCAGCCTCGGAAGAGGCCAAAAGTGCCGCCGTCGCGCCGTCGTTCAGGCCGGCCGCATTGCCGGCAGTGACTCGGCCATGCGCGCGGAAGGGTGTGCGCAGGGCGGCTAGGTCCTCGAGCGTTGTATCGGGGCGCGGGGGCTCATCCACCGTATTGACGGTCCAGCCTGCGCCGGGCTTCACGGTGGCCACGGGGACCATATCGGCCTGGATCTGATCTTTGGCATACGCGGCCGCCAACTTGTTCTGACTGGCCACGGCGTAGGCGTCCGTGCGGTCCTTCGTAATGGCGGGGAAGCGGTCGTGAAGATTCTCGGCCGTGTTGCCCATATTCAGGGCGGCGGGGTCAACGATGCGCTCGGACATAAAGCGCGGGTTGGGGTCGGAGCCGGCACCCATGGGGTGGTGGCCCATGTGCTCAACGCCGCCGGCAATGACAACGTCATAGGCGCCAAATCCTATGCCCGACGCCGTGGTGGTCACGGCCGTCATGGCTCCGGCGCACATACGATCGATGGCAAAACCGGGGACCGATTGGGGGAGCCCGGCCAAAAGGGCGGCCGTGCGGCCGATCGTCAGGCCCTGATCGCCTGTCTGGGTTGTGGCGGCGATGGCCACCTCGTCGACGCGTGCGGGTGGCAGTTCGGGATTGCGGCGCATGAGCTCGCGGATGCACTTGACTACAAGGTCGTCGGCGCGAGTGTTGGCATAGATGCCCTTCTCGCCGGCGCGTCCAAAGGGGGTGCGGACGCCGTCCACAAAGACAACATCTCTAATTTGCCGATTTTGGCGCATGCCTAGCTCCTCGAATGCAAACAACGGGTGTCGAACAACCCAAGGGCCTTGGGGACGACTGTGTCAAACATCATGTTACCCGCGAGTAACTTAGAGGTCAAAGTGAGGAGTCGCCTGAGGTGTGGCCAGCCCTCCCACCCTTTCCTCTCCCCACCCCACCTCTCGTCGCCACTCAGACGCTCGCGCAGTACAGCGGCAAAATATAGCAACGCTCCTGCCGTAACGGGTCAATGCAACGCAACGCTCGCGCAGTAGTGCGCGAGCGTTGCGGAAAATCGACCCGTTACTGCGCGAGCGTCCGGGAAAAGCGGCCCATAAGTGCGCGAGCGTTGGAATGGGAGAGGGTTAGGCGGTGGCGTTTTTAGAGTCCTTTGAATCCTTGGCGTCCCGGGGTTCCTTTGGCGGAAGCGGTTCCGGGTTTGCCAGGGCCTCGGTCAACAGGGCCGCGGAAAGCTCAATTTGCCAGGGCCGTGCGCCGAGGTCGGCCAGCTGTGCCGAGATGGTCTCGAGCGTGATGGTCGCCGGGGGGCGCCAGCAAACACGGCGCAAGAAGTCCGGGGTGAGGATGTTTTCGGCCGGAATGTTGATTGACTCCGCCAGCTCGGCCAAGCGCGGACGCGCAGTTGCCAAACGTGCAGCGGCGTCGGCATCCCGCTCTGCCCAAATGCGTGGCGGCGGGGGAGCATTCGTTGACACCTGCAGCGGCGGCAGATCCGAGTCGTTCTTGGCACTCTGGATGGCATGCAGCCACTTGGGGGCATCGCGCTTGGCGGCGCGCCCATGGAAGCCTGAGAGCGCCAGAAGCGCCGGAACAGTGGTGGGCATGCCCTTCGCCGCGGCAATGATGGCCGAATCCGGAATCAGGCGCGAGGGTGCAATATCGCGGTGCTCGGCGAGCTTTTCACGCGTGTACCAAAGTTCGCGCACAGCACCCAGCTGCACGCGATTGCGGATGGTGTGCGAACCGGAGGTGCGGCGCCAGGGATCAACACGTGGTGCCGGGACTCCGGCATCGATGAGGCTTTGAAATTCCTGGGCGGCGTAGTCCAGTTTGCCGTCCCTCTCCAGGAGGGCAATGAGCTCTTCCTCAAGATCCACCAGGACCTCAACGTCAAGGGCGGCGTAGCGCAACCACGGCTCGGGCAGGGGGCGTGTGGACCAGTCTGCGGCCGAATGTTCCTTGGCTAGGTGGAAGCCCAGCAGGGACTCCACCACTGCGCCAAGTCCAACGCGCGGCAGCCCGGCGATTCGGGCGGCAAGTTCTGTGTCAAACAGTTTGTCGGGCCACATGCCAACGCCGGCAAGGCACGGCAGGTCCTGGCTGGCCGCGTGCAGGATCCACTCGACGCCGCGCAAGGCATCATCGATGATCTTCAAGTCATCAAATGCCTCGGGGTCGATGAGCCAGGTACCGGCTCCTTCGCGTCGAATCTGCACCAGCATGGCGCGCTGGCCGTAGCGGAAGCCAGAGGCCCGCTCAGTGTCAACGGCCGCCGGACCGCTGCCTCCGGCTAGGGCCGCCGCGCATCGCTTCAGCGCTGGTTCGGTTTCAACTACGGCAGGAACCCCGTCACGCGGTGTGTCCAGCTCAACGAGTTCGGGCAATTCGCCCAGCTCTACGCGGACGCCGTCAATGACAATGCTGGTCAGCGGGGCCGGAGCAACTTCGGTGCTTGTCCCGCCGGCGTCTTGGGTGGTTGCTGACTCAGGGCCGGACGACTCAATGCCGGACGACGCCGGGGCGTCCGGGTTTTGACGGGTTGTGGACTTTTTGGTCCGGGCGAGGCTGTGCGTGCTTGATTCTGGGTTGGTCATGATGCCCTTAGTCTACCGAATGGCCAAGAGGCGGCCGGGCAAGGGCCTGTTGCGCCGCTTTTGCCAGCCTGAAAGGTGTGTCGCTAGCGCTCGGTGCCGGTGCGCCGGCGAGGCAGCGGGGTGACGCCCTCCGGTACGGGAGGCAATCCGGCAAAGGTGCACACAATATTGGCCCACGCTTCAAGGTGGGGGCCGATGGTCGTGCCGGTGGGTGTCCACGAGGCGCGCAGTTCAATGTCCACGGTGTCGGGGCGGGTGGCGAGACTGCCATAACTTTCCGAGAGGATGCGCGTGGCGGTCCCTCCGGCGTTCGTGTATTGGGAGCCTTGTTCTTCCAATGCTTCAACGAGCCAGGCCCATGCAACGTTGCCCAAAAGGGAGTCGTTGCCAATGTCGGCTTCGAGCTGAGCACGGACGTAGGTGACGATCCTAAATGTGCCACCCCACAGGGCGGAACCCTGGGGGTCGTGGAGCAGGATGAATCGGCCGGTGGCGAGCTCTTCGCCGTCGACCATCACCTCGGCACCAAACGCCACCCCGTAGGGAGCCAGCCGTGCCGGGGCGGGAACTTCGGCAAGTTTCAGCTCGCTCCGGCACTGCGCAGAGCGCAGCGAGGCCAGGGCCGCTTGAAAGTCAGCTGGAAGCTGAGAGAGGGAGCTCACATTGGCAGGCTATGTCGGTTAGGGGAAGTACGGCCGCAGGCGCGCCGCTGACGGCACCCCTAGGAGTCACGGAGGAACTGTCCGCGGCCGCCCAGGGGGCAGCCCCGGACAGTTACCGGGCTGGCTCAATTGCCTATCCCAGCTCAACTTTCAAGGCAGCCACGAAGGCCTCGACATCGGCCTCGGAAGTATCAAAGGAGCACATCCAACGGACCTCGCGCGCGGCCTCGTTCCAGTCGTAGAAACGGAACTTTTCACGCAGTCGCTCGGCCACGCCGTCGGGCAGGATGGCAAATACGCCATTGGATTCGGTGGCCTGGGTGCACTGCACCTGTGGGAGGACTTCGACGGCGGCACGCAGCTTCGCCGCCATGGCATTGGCGTGCCCGGCCGACTTCAGCCACAGGTCATCGCCGAGCAGTGCAAGCAGCTGGGCGGAAATGAAGCGCATCTTGGAGGAGAGCTGCATGTTCAGCTTGCGCAGGTAGATGAGCCCGTCGGTGGCTTCGGGGTTGAGCGCCACGATGGCTTCGCCGAAAATGATCCCGTTCTTGGTGCCACCAAAGGACAGCACGTCCACGCCGGCATCGGAGGTGAATTCGCGCACCGGCACGCCCAGGTGCGCGGCGGCGTTGGCCAGGCGGGCGCCGTCCATGTGCACCTTCATGCCCAGGGAGTGGGCGTGATCGCAGATGGCACGCACCTCCGCCGGGGTGTAGCAGGTACCCAGCTCGGTGGTCTGGGTGATGGAGACGGCCAAGGGCTGGGCGCGGTGCTCATCGCCAAAGCCCCATGCTTCCTTGTCGATCAGCTCGGGTGTCAGTTTGCCGTTGGGTGTGGCGACGGCCAGCAGCTTCATTCCGCCCACGCGCTCTGGCGCCCCGTTTTCATCCATGTTGATGTGAGCCGTGGCCGCGCACACCACGGCGCCCCAGCGCGGCAGGAGCGATTGCAATGCCACCACGTTGGCGCCCGTGCCGTTGAATACCGGGAATACGTCAACGTCCTTGCCGAACAATTTCCCCATTTCCTCACGCAGGCGGGAGGTGTAAACGTCTTCGCCGTACGCCACCTGGTGGCCACCGTTGGCGGCCGTCAAAGCCGCCAGGATCTCGGGGTGGACCCCTGAATAGTTGTCCGAGGCGAAGCTGATCACGCTTGCGTCGTGGAGTTGGGTGGTTTCGGTGCTGCCAATGCTCACAATGTGCCTTCGATTGGGGGTGCGTAAATCGGGGTGTTGGTTGTATCTAAAGAATAATGCGCGCGCCGTTGAGCCCGGGCGTGGTGAACAGCCCCTTCACGGACTCGGCCAGAACGCTCACATCCGTGAAGCCGGGGAACTTTCGTTCCGGTGAGCGTTCCCGCATGGTGTCATCAACGAGGGCTTTCACCACAAGGACGACGGCGGCACTGGGCTCGGGCGCCTCATCCGCCTCGCGCTGGGCTGCCTGAGTTGCAAACCCCTGCGCAATGGACTGGACCCAGGCTTCGGCAGCGGCCTTGATGGCTGCATAGCTGGCGTTGCCTGCCGTAGGCGCCGTGACTGAGGTGGAGGACACGATGGCCAGACGCCCAACAGGGGACGCGGCCAGATCGTCATAAAATGCGCGGGTGGTGTTGCGCAACGTGGTCAGTACCGAGGTGTGCAGGAAATCCCAATCGGTGTCGGATTGGGCCACGATGCCGCCGCCACCGCGCCAGCCGCCCACCAGGTGGATGAGGCCGTCAACGGCTCCAAATTCTGCATGGATCCGGGCGGCAAGGGTCGCCACGGCGCCAGCGTCCGCGAGGTCGCAGCTGAGGGGGACGGCGCCGCCGGTGAGATCGGCCGCCGCCGTGATGCGTCCGGCGTCGGACCCTACCGTGAGCACACGCAATCCGGCTGCTACGAGGGAACGGGCCACGGCGATGCCTGCGGCACTGCTGCCGCCGGCGATCACCACCAACGGTGTTTGCTGTGCGGAAGTTGTCATGGAACTTACAGTACCCACTTACGCGACGCTGGCGCCGGTGATGCCGGCCGTGGAATCGATGACGGTGCGCATCTTTTTCTCCAGGGCCTCGTAGAACATGGACAACGGGAATTCATCGTCGAGGACCTGGTCGGTGATTTCACGCAACGGTGCGCTCAAGGGCAGCGCCCCGGGACCCTTTGCCCAAGTTGATGCCGGGTTGGGAGTCACCGTGGCGGAGACCAGCTGGTACGCGGCGAGCCAGTGAGCCAGCTTGGGTCGGTCGATCGAGCGCCAGTAGAGCTCCTCGATCTGCTGTCCCAGGGCAATTACGACGTCGGGCACCTCGGCCCAGTCGATGGTCAGCTTGGTGTCTGTCCAGTGCAGTACATGGTGCTGGTGCAGCCAGGCGAAGAGTAGCTGCCCACCCAGTCCGTCGTAATTGCGCACTCGCGAACCAGTGATGGCGAAACGGAAAATCCGGTCAAAGATCACCGCGTACTGGACCAGCTTTGCTTGCTTGCGGGCCTCCGGGGACGCTTTTTCGTCATGTTCAACTGCCACCGATTCGCGGTAGGCCGTCAGGTCACAGCGCAGCTCTTCCAGTGAGTACAGGAAGTACGGCATGCGCTGCTTGATCATGAACGGGTCGAACGGAAGGTCTCCGCGCATGTGCGTCCTGTCGTGGATTAGATCCCACATGACGAACGTTTCCGTTGTCAGGGCCTGGTCATCCAACATTTCCAGGGCATCGGCCGGCAATTCCAGTCGGGTGACAGCGGCAGCCTCGCGCGTCACGCGGCGGAAGCGGGCGGCTTCGCGGTCCTGGAAGATGGCGCCCCATGTAAAGGTGGGTGTTTCGCGGACCGAGACACTTTCCGGGAACAAGACGGCGGAGTTGGTGTCGTAGCCGGCCGTGAAGTCAATGAAGCGCAGCGGGACAAACAGCTTGTTGGAGTAGCTGCCGGCCTCGAGTTCGCCGATGAATTCGGGCCAGATAACATCCACTAAAACAGCCTCTACGTGGCGTGAGGTGGAACCATTCTGTGTGTACATGGGGAATACCACCAGGTGGCCAAGCCCGTTGATCCGCTGTTCCTGCGGGTTGAAGGCCATGAGTGAATCAAGGAAATCAGGAACGCCAAGCCCGGACTCTGCCCAACGGGTGAAGTCGGTGATGAGCAGTTCCAGGTAGCTGGCATCATGCGGAAAGTGCGGTGCCAGTTCCGTGACGGCACTCTTGATGGTATCGATCAGCCCGGTGGCCCGTGCGTGCTCGGAGGTTTCCGGGACGGAGCCGTCCTTGGCCTGGAGCGCGGCCAGCTCCGTGGCTGCCTGCTTCAGCGACAGCCACGCAGCATCGTGGGCAAGGGTGCCATAGTCAAATGCGCTGGCCAGGCCAGTGTTTTCAAGTGTGACGTTCATAGTATCCAGTCCTTGCTACGCGGTGCCTTGTGGCATTTTTTCGAGCGTAGCAAAGGAACAGGAAAACTAATCTGAAATAGCCTCAAGCATAAGAGACTGTCATGCTCAGGGCTTTTGGGGAGCGTTTGGCGAAAGCTCCACCGGGCCTTCCCTCAGGGTCAGCGCAATCGAGTTGATGCAGAATCGTTCGTCCGTAGGGGTGTCGTACCCTTCGCCTTCAAAGAGGTGCCCCAAGTGCGAGTCGCAGGACGCACACCTGACCTCGACGCGCTTCATGCCCAGCGTGTTGTCATGAAGGTACCGGACCGTGCCATCTGCCAAGGGGGCAAAGAAGGACGGCCAGCCGCAATGCGAGGAGAACTTCTCCTTGGAGGTGAACAATTCGGCTCCGCACGCCTTACACGCGTAGACGCCTTCCTGGGTGGAGTCCCAGTACTCGCCCGTAAATGGGCGCTCCGTACCAGCCTGACGCAACACCTGATACTCGGCAGGGCTGAGTTCCTTGCGCCACTGCTCATCGGTTTTTGCAACTGTGGAATCTTCAAAAGTGCTCATGCTTTCCTCAACGCTCAGGAGTCGCCAATAAATCCCGAACCGGAGTACAAGTGCAAAACCGGCAGCCCGAGCTTCCGTTGTGCCTGATGTGCCCAGTCACGGCGGAACGTGTCGGCAACGGCATGCGGGCGGGTGACCACCACTGCTTGGCTCGCGCCCAGCTCGGTGACCTTGGCTACCAGGGAGGAAACGGCGTCGCCCTCTGCCACAGCGCCGGTGGCCTTGGCCCCGGCCGCGGTCAAGGCGGCCATGGAGGCGGCGAGAATTTCGTTTGCTTCTGCCCTGACGGCCTCGGCACTGGGTTTTTCGCGAAGTTCGCGCATGACCCCTGGCAGATCCAGCATGGTCAGCTGGTCCACCACATCCACGAAGAGGTTGCGTTTGGTGTCGGCAGGAACCAGCAACACCAGCTCAACATCGTCCTCGGGGCCGTAGAGGTCAGAGATGTTCTCCACGTCCACGGCGGTCAGTGGTTCTTCGGTCAGGATGATGATTGTCTCGCTCATGGCACCAGCATAGGCTTCCGTGCTGAAGAAACAAGGTGCACAGTTGATGGACACGGCGTGAAAGTTGTGCAGGTGCCCGGTGTGCCGCACTTCGCAGTCGTGCGGCGATGAGTGAGAATAGGGACATGGCTACCTCGGAAACGCAGTCAAGTGCATGGCTCAAGTGGGGTGCCCTGGGCGCCGGGGCAGTGGGGGCCGGTGCGATCGCGGTTGTGACCGCAACGTCAGGCCTTGCCGCTTACTTCGCGAGGAAGGTGGTGACTCCGGAGAAGCAACGCCTCGACGATCTCGCCATCCTGGCCGTCATCACCGACGGACCAAGACTTCAGGTGGTTCTGGAAGCCACGCCGGACACCATCATCGAGGGCAACTACGGGCTGTTCTTCAACGGCAGCCGCGGTCACGCCATCATCGGCCCCATCATTTCTTATGTGCCCCGCGAAGGCAGCATCACGCGCGAGGTCATCGCCGTGCACAGCGGAGACCTGCGCACGGCCACCTCTGGCTGGTGGTCTGGAAACCTTTACTCACACCCTGAACAGATGGGTCTTGAGAGTGAGGACGTCACCCTTGACCTGCCTGACGGTCCGGCCCCGGCCTGGTTGCTGCCCGCCCCGAACCCCGGCCCCACCTGGGCCATCATGGTTCATGGGCGCGGTGCCACCCGCAACGAAGGTTTGCGGGCGGTACCCACGGCCCATCGCTTGGGGATGAACGCGCTGCTGATTTCCTACAGGAACGACGGCGATGCCCCCAAGGCCTCCGACGGCCGGTATGGGCTTGGGGTCACCGAGTGGGCCGATGTTGAGGTGGCGATCGACTTTGCCATTGCTCGAGGCGCCAAGGACGTGGTGCTGTTCGGCAATTCCATGGGTGGTGCCATCTGTTTGCAGGCCGCCGACGTTGGCCGTAACAGGAAGCACGTCCTAGCCATGGTCTTGGATGCGCCAGTGATCAACTGGATTGAGGTGCTTGCTCATCAGGCCCAGCTCAACCGGATCCCCAACTACATTGGCCGGTACGCACAATTGATGCTGACCCACCCACTGGGACGGCGCATCACCGGGCTGGCCGCACCGGTCAATTTCAAGAGCATGGACTGGGTGAGTCGCGCCATTGAGCTGCGGACGCCGTCGCTCATTTTGCACAGCATTGACGATGACTTTGTGCCGTATGGTCCCACGGCCGAGTTGGCCAAGCGCAATCCAGAAATGGTGACCTTTGAACCGTTCAGCAAGGCCCGCCATACAAAGGAATGGAATGTGGAACCCGCGCGGTGGGAGAGTGCCGTTGAGGCGTGGTTGCGTCCCCGTTTGGGACGGTATGAGCTGCCGCGGGAGTGACCTTTTCTCCGTGACTGGACTGCCACCAAGCCGCTAGCTTTTAGCAACACCGATGCTCGCCGTCGTGCCCTTGGTCAGAGCCAGCAGGTCTCCGGGGGACAGCTCCACGTCAAAGCCCCGCCGCCCACCCGAGACGTAGATGGTTTCGTACACGAGCGCGGATTCATCCAAGACGGTGGGGGAGTGCTGGCGTTGGCCCAGCGGCGAAATGCCGCCCAGCACGTAGCCCGTGCGGCGTTGTGCGGCAGCGGGATCGGCCATGGCGGCCTTCTTGTGCCCCAGCGCCGCGGCCAGTGCCTTGAGATCCAGTGTGCCGTTGACGGGCACAATGGCCACGGCAAGTGTGCCGGCAACCTCGGCCATGAGGGTCTTGAATACCCGATCCGGTGTGACGCCGAGAACCGTAGCGGCTTCCATGCCGTAGCTGGTGGTGGCTGGATCGTGGGTGTAGCTGTGGGCGGTGAAGGGAATTCCGGCTGCCGTGAGCGCCACGGTCGCCGGGGTGCCAGTCCCTGAAGTCTTTTTGGCCATGGGCCAATTATGGCAGTCTCGGCAGTGGTGGGCAGAACCCACAATGCCCCGCCGCCCTCTGACCAAACGGCAAGGGACGACGGGGCATGTGGTGGATCGTTTGCGAACTCAGAGGGCCGGGCGTACGCCGTTGGCAATCTTGCGCTTGACCCGTCCCAACATGGCGGACATACCGCGCATGCGCAGGGGCGAGATGGCTCGTGTCAGACCCAATTGCTCGGGCATGTCATCGGGAACAGCCAGGATTTCCTCGGCGGTCAATCCATCCAATCCCTCAAAAAGTACCGACGCGAAGCCGCGCGTTGTGGGTGCTTCCGGCGGAGCCTGGAAGAACAGGCGAATCACGTCGCCCTTGTCCGTCTTCTCTGCTTCAACGGTCAGGAACAGTGGTGACTGACATTCCAGCACCTGCTCCAACAACTCAGGATGGTTCGCCAGGCGCTCGGGCAGGGGCGGGAGCGAACGGGAGAACTCCAGGAGCAGCGTCAAACGGTCGCGTTCTTCGAGTTCCTTGAAATCATTGACGATTTCGGCCAATGCTGCGGGGAGTGCTTGTGAAGTAGTCATCGGTTAAATCGTACGTTTCTTTCGTGGAGGATGTGAAACAAGAAGCTGTCGCTTCAGTTTGAGTTGGGGAGTTCCCCGCGCTCGGAGCCGATCGCGATCGGCACGCGAACAGCATTGCCCCATTCGGTCCAGGAACCGTCATAGTTGCGTACGGTCTCAAAGCCCAGCAGGAACTTCAAGGCAAACCAGGTGTGGCTGGAACGCTCGCCGATGCGGCAGTAAGCAACGACGTCATCGCCTGCAACTAGGCCGGCCTCACCGAGGTAGAGCGCTTCGAGCTCTTCGCGTGTACGGTAGGTGCCGTCTTCGGCGGCTGCGCGGGCCCACGGGATGGAAGCTGCGGTCGGGATGTGCCCGCCACGAAGCGTTCCTTCCTGGGGGTAGGCAGGCATGTGGGTGCGCTCTCCTGTGTACTCCTCGGTGGAACGGACATCGATCAACGGCTTGCCCAGGTGGGCCAGAACGTCGTCCTTGTAGGCGCGGATGGGAGCGTCGTTGCGCTCCACCACCGGGTAGTCGGCTGCCGGGGTGACCACGGTGGCGTCGGTGGTGAATTCGCGACCCTCGGCAATCCACTTGTCACGGCCGCCGTCGAGCAGGCGAACATCTTCGTGACCGAACAAGGTGAAGACCCACAGGGCATACGCGGCCCACCAGTTGGACTTGTCACCGTAGACAACCACGGTGGTGTCGCGCGAGATGCCCTTGGCTGCGGCGAGGAGAGCGAAAGCTGCGCCGTCGATGTAGTCGCGAGTTACGTCGTCGTTCAGGTCTGTGTGCCAGTCAATCTTGACGGAACCGGGGATGTGGCCCGTTTCGTACAGGAGCACGTCTTCGTCGGATTCGACCACGACAAGGCTGCCGTCTGCAGTGGCGCCGTTGGCGAGTGCCTGGGCCAGCCACTCGGTGGAGACCAGACGCTCGGGGTGGGCGTATGCGGCAAACTTCTCGTTCGATTCAACTGCTACAGGCATGATGCCCCTTCTTATAGATCGCTTGTAGATCGCTCGTACCGGGATTGCACCGGCCGTTGGTGTTCCCTACAGTAACCAGCGGGGGTGCCGGAAACTTCCCTCACGTTAACGAAACGCAATATGCGGTGGGTATTCTTGTATCCGTGAGTCTTGGGGCTGTCTTCTCCGACTCGGCAAAAAATTCTTCATGATCGGAACATTTCCTTGGTACAAGTTGAACAACTTTCCACGCGCCGCCCTGCAGTCTCGGTGGAAGAACTGCTGAAGGGTTTTGTTCCGTCGCCGCGTTTTGGCGAGGTTTCCTTCAATACTTACCGCCCCGATCCCTCCCAGCCCTCCCAATCGGAGGCAGTGACGCTCCTGCAGGAATTCGCCGCGGGAACCAAGGTCAAGCCGGTCAGCGGATTGCGCAAACTCTTTGTCGGGAAGTCCAAGGGAGCCGCCTCGCGGGCTGGAATTTACCTTGACGGTGGATTTGGTGTGGGCAAGACCCACCTGCTGTCGTCTCTGTGGCACCAGGTGGAGGGGCCCAAGGCCATCGGCACCTTTGTGGAGTACACGAACCTCGTGGGGGCGCTGTCGTTCCGCAAGACCGTGGAGGCATTGAGCGCGTACAAGCTGGTGTGCATTGACGAATTTGAACTCGATGATCCCGGAGACACCGTGCTGATGTCCCGGCTCATGCGTGAATTGGCCGACGCCGGAGTCAAGTTGGCGGCGACGTCCAACACCCTGCCGGGTTCCCTGGGTGACGGCCGCTTTGCCGCGGTTGACTTCCAGCGCGAAATTCAGGTGCTGGCCGACCAGTTCGAGATCTTACATATTGATGGTGAGGACTTCCGCCACCGTGGACTGCCCACCCCGCCCGAGCCGGTGGCCAACAGCGACCTGGACGCCCGCATGCGCCATGACTTCGCCGGTCGCACCGTCGCTGTGGATGACTTTGCAACCTTGGTGGACCATCTCGCTGGAGTGCACCCGTCCCGGTACCGGCAGATGCTGGCAGGCATTGATGCAGTGGTGTGGCGCAATGTCCACACCATCACGGAGCAGTCTGTTGCGCTGCGCTTTGTTGTGCTTGCCGACAGGCTCTATGACAAGGACGTGCCGATCCTGGCCAGCGGTGCTCCGTTGGATCAGCTCTTCACCCCGGAAATGATGGCCGGCGGTTACCAGAAGAAGTATTTCCGTGCCGTGTCCCGTTTGACGGCATTGGCCCGCGAAGCCCAGGAAGCCAGCACCGCGGTTCCTGTGGGGTAACCCACGCGCGGCATGACCGCGCTAATTGTTGTCTGCTGCGCATTAAAGCCAAAAGGCGTCGGTGCCGTCTCTCGACGGGACCGACGCCTTCTTTGACGCCTGGTTTAAGGGCGAAGGGCGATGCGTTACTGTCCGGCTTGATTCTGGCCGTCGACGAAGTCGCCTGCGGCCTTCTGTACGCCATCAACCTTATCTGCGAACTTGCCACCGGTCTTGTCGTCGACAAAGTCGCCGGCCTTCTCGATGCCGTCCTTGATTTGGTCGCCGTGGCTACCGATCAGTCCCTCGGCCTTGCCCTTAATGTCGTCAAAAATAGACAATTGGCACCTCCCTTCGTTCCTGGGGCCATTGGCGCCCCAACTTTTTCCAGCATAGTGCGCAGCGTCACGATGTCAACGGTTTGAGCCGATAGCGTAGCTAGTTAGCAGAAAATTAGACTCAACGGACGAACAGATGCGGATAAATCGCCCCGAACACTTTGGCTGATTCTTGGAGTGTGCCATTATGGGTTTTGCCACAAGGCACCCGGACGAGGTGCGCCGTACCCGGTCAGCGACAAGACGGCGTCGAGGAGTGTTTTCAATGGCATGGTTAATTTTGGTCGTCTCCGGCGTCTTGGAGGCAGTTTGGGCCACGGCCCTGGGCAAGAGTGAAGGATTCTCCAAACTCGCCCCAAGCATTGTTTTTCTTATCTCGCTGATTGCCAGCATGGCCGGCTTGGCATGGGCTATGCGAACCCTTCCCGTTGGTACCTCTTACGCGGTTTGGGTGGGCATTGGCGCCACCTTGACGGTGGCATATGCCATGGCAACCGGCTCCGAAGCGATCTCAGTCAT
>JBKKBD010000088.1:0-44302 GCA_046714315.1 Specibacter sp. | reverse complement strand
ATGAGCAAGAACTCCGATTATGACGACAAAGACTTGATCAACGAGCCCGCCTCTTCCGATCCCCTGGCTGAGGTCTACTCCGAGATGGTTTCCCCGGACATCGAGGAAATCAACGAGCACGCAGCTGCGTTGGCCAAGGAAGACGAGATCGAGCCGGACTCCTTGTAGCAGCCGAGCCCCGAGCCCGGCCACCGCGGCTGGCTAGCTGGCCTTGACCAGTGACTTTGTGATGCTCGCGGGGTCGGCCAAGAGCGGGGCAAATGCCAGCTGCGCCGCACCGATCATGAGCAGCTCGAGCCCGAGTTCGGCGCGGGCAAACCTGACATCCTCGCGCGGGCCCATGAGCACGCGGCCGCGGACGCCGGATTCCAGTAGTTCCGGGGCAGCCGCATAGAGCAGGCCCAGGAAGCCTCCCAAAATGACGAGCTCCGGGTTAAAGATGTTGACGGTGCCGCGCAAGGCCTCCGCGAGGAATCCAAGCTGCCGTGTGACAAGTTCCAAAACCAGCGGATCGGCACCCTCGGGACGGGAAAACTGCGCAAGCAATACGCTCTCCAGCTGCTCACTGTCGGCAGGATCCAGACCAACGGCGGCCAGCAGCGCCGACTGCCGCACCTCAGTTTCCAGGCAGCCATACGCGCCGCAATGGCATAGTGATCCGGCTGAATTTACCAGTGAATGCCCAAACTCTCCCGCGAATCCACTGACACCCGGGAACAACTCGTTATTGATGACAATGCCGCCACCAATACCGCTGGCACCACCGTTGAGATAAATGTGCTGACGGGCCCCGCGGCCGGCGCCAAAGGTGCTTTCCGCCGAGATTGCCGCGGACGCATCGTTGGCAGAGACAACGGGAAGGCCCAGCGCGTCACTGAGCATCGCCGAAAAGGGGACATGGTGCCAGTCAAGGTGCGGCGCCACAACAACTTCGCCATCGGTACCGCGGACCAGCCCCGGCACGGCAACTCCCACACCTACGGTGCGAAAGGAACTATCCAGCTCTCCGCGCATGCCCGCCACCACGGCGCCAACAATGTTGACCACTTCCTCGGGGGTGGGAACGCGGGCAGTGTCATATCGAATTCGCTTGAGGACCTTGCCCGAGAGTGAGACAAGCCCAATGGTCACGGCATCAATTTCAGGGTTGACGGCAATGGCAACAATGTCCTCGCGGGGAACGATGATGGCACTTGGCCGGCCGGCGTGGTTCGCTGCGCCGGGTTCCTGCTCAACCACCAGCCCCAATTCCACCAGTTCGGCAACGAGGCCGCCAACGGTCGAGCGGTTCAGTCCGGTCATCTTAGTGACCTCCGCACGGGAAACCCTCCCCCGCACATGGGCCAGCCCCAGCACGATGGCGAGGTTGTTGCGCCTCACGTCGTCGAGGTTGTTGCCCCTTTGTGCCGGACGGGCTTGTTCCATGGATGCCACTCGATTGACCTCTTTCGCTACCAATAAGCACTGCCAATAAGCGTACTGTGCTGCAAACTGCCGAGGCCCGGCGTTGCCTACCGGCACCGCTGGGCGGCTGACGGTTGGCACCCAACCCAAGTTCCGGCGTCGTCCGTTGGAGAACGTCACCGGCACATATTTGATTACTTTAGCAACTTAATGCCTCATTCCCCTGGAATATTCAATCATGATGTGTGATCGTACCCAAGAAAACGCTCCACCACACGTGCTTGACTTGAGCCATTTCCTGCAATATGTTCTTACTCAGAACTTATTTACTTGAGACGCACATCACCCGGAGGAATCCCATGGCACTGCAGCCAACCCGCGAAGACAAATTCTCATTCGGCCTTTGGACCGTTGGATGGGAAGCGCAGGACCAGTTCGGCTCCGCAACCCGCCCCAAGCTGGACACCGTTGAGGCCGTCAACCGCCTCAGCGACCTGGGCGCCTACGGCCTGACGTTCCACGACAACGATCTGTTCCCGTTCGACGCCACGGCCACCGAACGCCAGCACGAGATCGACCGCCTCAAGGGCGCCCTGGACTCCACCGGCATGATCGTACCGATGGTGACCACCAACCTCTTCAGCCACCCAGTCTTCAAGGACGGCGGCTTCACCTCCAATGACCGCGGCGTGCGCCGCTTTGCCATCCGCAAGGTCATCGAGAACATTGACCTGGCCGCCGAGCTGGGCGCGGAAACGTTCGTCATGTGGGGCGGTCGCGAAGGCAGCGAATACGATTCCGCCAAGGACATCCGAGGCGCCCTGGAGCGTTACCGCGAGGCCGTAAACCTGTTGGGCGATTACGTCACCGACAAGGGCTACAACATCCGCTTCGCGATCGAACCCAAGCCGAACGAACCCCGCGGCGACATCCTCCTGCCCACACTTGGCCACGCCATGGCGTTCATTGAAACGCTGGAACGCCCCGAAATGGTGGGCATCAACCCGGAGACCGGCCACGAGCAGATGGCCGGATTGAACTTCACTCACGGCATCGCCCAGGCGCTCTACCAGGGCAAGCTGTTCCACATTGACCTCAACGGCCAGCGCTCCATCAAGTTTGACCAGGACCTGGTATTTGGCCACGGCGATCTGCAGAACGCCTTCTCCCTGGTTGACCTGCTGGAAAACGGCGGCCCCAACGGTGGCCCGTCCTACACCGGCCCGCGCCACTTCGATTACAAGCCCTCACGCACCGAGGACATCAACGGCGTGTGGGATTCGGCCGCCGCCAACATGCAGACCTACCTGCTGCTGAAGGAACGTGCCGCCGCATTCCGCGCCGATCCCGAGGTTCAGGCCGCGCTGCTCGCCTCCCGCGTCGATGAAATCAACGAGCCCACCCTGAACCCGGGCGAGACTTGGGAAGCCCTCCGCGCCGACAAGGCCTCCTACGAGGAATTCGACACGGAATCCTACTTCGGCGGCAAGGGCTTCGGCTTCGTCAAGCTGCAGCAGCTCTTCATCGAGCACCTGCTCGGCGCCCGGTAACCCCATGGCGCTGGTTGCCGGGATCGATTCCTCGACCCAAAGCTGCAAGGTTGTCATTCTCGATTCCGGCACCGGAACCACCATCCGCACCGGCCGGGCATCCCACCCGGACGGCACGGAAGTCAGCCCCACCTTCTGGTGGACTGCGTTGCTAGAAGCAATGCACGACGCCGGAGGGCTGGCTGATGTTTCCTCCCTCGCCATCGCGGGGCAACAGCATGGCATGGTCTTGCTGGACGCCGAAGGCCGCGTAGTCCGCGACGCTCTTCTCTGGAATGACACCCGTTCAGCGGTCTCGGCGGAAGCACTGATTGCCGAGTTTGGTGCCGCCGCCTTGGTGGAGCGCTGCGGCTCAGTACCGGTTGCCTCGTTGACCATCACCAAGGTCCGCTGGGTGCGCGACAACGAACCGGATTTGGCGGCGCGAGTGGCTGCCGTTGCACTCCCCCATGACTGGTTGTCCTGGCGCTTGCGCGGCTTTGGCCCCACGGATGAAAGTCCGCTGGGCCCGGATCTGGAACAGCTCGTCACCGACCGTTCCGATGCCAGCGGCACTGGCTACTGGTCGCCGGCCCGTGAGGCCTATGATTTGGCATTGTTTGAGGCCGCCTTCGGGCGTCCAGCCCGCGAAGCCGGCTCAGCCAGCCAGGCTGGGACACACATTGTGCTGCCCAAGGTTGCCGCGCCGTCGGACGTCATTGGCACGGTGCATCCGGACCATTCCGGCGGCAGCGAGATCGTGATTGGTGCCGGCGCCGGCGACAACGCGGCCGGCGCTCTGGGCCTTGGCATTGCAGCTGGCGACGTGGTCATTTCCTTGGGCACGAGCGGCACGGTCTTTGCCGCGGCTCCTGCGGTCGTCAACGATCCTTCGGGAACGGTAGCCGGTTTTGCCGATGCCGCCGGCGCGTATCTGCCGATCGCCGTGACTCTGAACGCGGCACGCATCCTCAGCTCCGTTGCAGAGTTGCTGGACGTGTCCTTTGACGAATTCGCGGACTTGGCCCTGGCCGCCGAGCCCGGCAGTGGCGGCGTGGTTCTTGTTCCTTATTTCGAGGGTGAGCGCACGCCAAATCTACCCAATGCGAAGGCCAGTTTCCACGGCCTGACCATTGCTTCAACCACCCGGGCCAACACGGCCCGGGCTGCTATTGAGGGCATGTTGTGCGGATTGGCCGATGGTCTGGATGCCGTTGTGGCTTCCGGCGTCAATGCCGAACGATTGTTGCTGATTGGTGGGGCTGCACAAAATCCCGCCGTACAGGCAGTGGCGGCACAGGTGTTCGGTGCACCAGCGATCGTGCCAGCACCCGGCGAGTACGTGGCCCGAGGCGCGGCCGTGCAAGCGGCCTGGGCGTTGTCCGGTATGCGTCCCGTATGGGAACTCGAGCTGGATGCTGCGCCTACGGCTGACCACCACCCGGTGATCCGGGAGCAGTACGGGGTTCATTCAGGTTCTTGACGCTCTTAGAAGTCCCGGCTGGTTAGATCATCTTGACTGACGATCAGCCAACCGGGACTTCTTGGTTTAGGCCAACGTGAGCGCACACAATTTTTCTCGCATAAATGACTTCATGCTTCACTCACGGCACAGCCCCGTTGCTACGGCGCTAGTGCTTGACAGGTTAGATGTGTCATGAGTTACACTTGTCATGAATGTTAGCGCTAACAATGTTGATTGGCGCTACTTCCCTTGTTGGGGCTATACGTCGACAACTCGCTGAACCTACTATCCCGTGGCAATGACGCTCACAGGGCGTAAAGGAACTCACCATGAAATTCAAGAGACTAATCGTTGGTGCCCTGGCACTCGGGCTCGCCTTGGGAGCCACAGGTTGTGGCACACGAGGCGGCGCAGCTACGGATGCCAACGCAGCTGGCGATAACAGCGGAGCGCTCATCGGCATCGCGATGCCAACGAAGACCTCCGAACGCTGGATCAAGGACGGCACCGCCATCCAGGCATCCTTGGAGAAGTTGGGCTACAAGACCACTCTTGAGTATGCCGATGACAAGATTCCCCAGCAGGTGCAGCAGGTCAGCAATATGATCACCAAGGGCGCCAAGGTCCTGATCATTGCCTCGATTGACGGAACCGCGTTGAGCGATCAGCTCGATGACGCCGCCAAGGCTGGAATCAAGGTCATTGCCTACGACCGCCTCATCAACGGCAACGCCAATGTGGATTACTACACAACGTTCGACAACGAAAAGGTTGGCGTCGATCAGGCCACCTCACTCCTGACCGGATTGGGGATCCTAGACGAAGCCGGCAAGGACACCGGCAAGACCGGCCCCTTCAACGTTGAGCTGTTCGCGGGAAGCCCGGATGACAACAACGCCACGTTCTTCTACGAAGGCGCCATGAAGACGCTCAAGAAGTACATCGACAACGGCACGTTGGTCGTTAAGAGTGGCCAGACCGGCTTCACCCAGATCGCTACCCTGCGATGGGACCCGGCCACGGCTCAGAAGCGTATGCAGAACCTGATCGCCAGCGCCTACTCCGGCGGCGCCAAGGTTGACGGCATCCTCTCCCCCTACGACGGAATCTCCATCGGTATCATTTCCGCTCTTGAAGCTTCCGGCTACTCAGCCAGCGCTCTCCCGGTTATCACAGGTCAGGACGCCGAGGCTGCCTCCGTGAAGTCCATCGTTGCTGGCCAGCAGTACTCCACGATCTACAAGGACACCCGCAAGCTGGGCGACCAGGCCGTGTCTATGGCGGACGACCTACTCAAAGGCAAGACCCCTGAGGTCAACGACACCACCAGCTACAACAACAAGATCAAGGTTGTTCCGACCTTCTTGCTGCAGCCTGTGGTTGTCACGAAGGCCAACTACTCGAAGGAACTCATCGACAGCGGTTACTACACCGCCGACGACCTCAAGTAACGAGCCCTTCCGGCTGCGGCGGCATCTGCCGCCGCAGCCGGAACGAATGACATTCCCATCACGAACGCGAAATGAAGGTCCATCGTGACATCAACGATCCTTGACATGCGTGCCATCACCAAGACATTTCCAGGGGTCAAGGCCCTCCAGGATGTTTCGCTCGAGGTCAAACGCGGAGAAGTACACGCCATTTGTGGCGAAAACGGTGCCGGTAAATCCACACTCATGAAGGTGCTTTCCGGTGTATACACGGCAGGCAGCTTTGACGGTGAAATCTGGTTTGAGAACAATCTCTGCCAGTTCAAGGACATCAAGTCCTCAGAGGCAGCCGGCATTGTCATCATTCATCAAGAATTGGCACTGAGCCCGTTCCTTTCCATCGCCGAGAACATTTTCTTGGGCAACGAGCTTTCCAAGAATGGCTTCGTTGACTGGAACAAGACCAACTTGGAAGCCTCGAAGCTGCTGGCCCGGGTTGGGCTAAACGATCACCCCACCACCAAGGTTTCTGAGCTCGGTGTGGGTAAGCAGCAGCTCGTGGAAATCGCCAAGGCGCTCTCCAAGCAGGTAAAGCTGCTCATTTTGGACGAGCCCACGGCAGCCTTGAATGACAGTGATTCAGAGAATCTCCTGAATTTGATCAAGCATCTGCAGGGCCAGGGCATTACCTCGATCATGATCAGCCACAAGCTCAATGAGATCAAGGCTGTTGCTGACAAGGTGACCATCATTCGAGATGGCCAAACCATTGAAACCTTGGACATGCACGCCGATGACATCTCTGAAGAGCGGATCATCAAGGGCATGGTCGGGCGAGACCTGAACAGCCGCTACCCCGATCACACTCCCACGATCGGTGAGGAGCTCCTGCGCATTGAAGACTGGACCGTTCATCACCCTGTGGATCAAAGCCGCCAGGTGGTCAAAGCTGCAAACCTTAAGATTCATTCAGGTGAAATTGTTGGCATCGCCGGGCTCATGGGCGCCGGGCGAACCGAGCTTGCCATGAGCGTTTTCGGGCGCACCTACGGAACTAATATCAGCGGAACCGTGTACAAAAACGGTGTAGCCATTGAGACAAAAACGGTCGCCGCAGCCATCAAGCACGGCATCGCGTACGCAACTGAGGACCGTAAACACTATGGTCTGAATCTTTTGGACAACATCCGGCGCAACGTTTCCGGCGCCGCCCTCGCCAAACTAGCCCGCTGGGGTTGGGTGGACCGCCACAAGGAACACGTTGTTGCGGAGGGTTTCCGTAAGAGCATGAACATTAAGGCGCCCGGCGTTGGCTCCATCACGGGAAAGCTCTCCGGCGGAAACCAGCAAAAAGTTGTTCTTTCAAAATGGATGTTCGCCAACCCGGATGTCCTCATCCTGGACGAACCCACGCGTGGCATCGATGTTGGTGCCAAATATGAGATCTACGGCATCATCAATCAACTGGCCGATCAGGGTAAAGGCATCCTTGTCATTTCCTCTGAGCTGCCCGAACTGTTAGGTATCTGCGACAGGATTTACACCCTGGCCGAAGGCCGTATCACGGCCGATGTACCCAGAGCCCAAGCAACAGCAGAATACCTAATGCGTTTCATGACCCAAGCAAAGGAGCAGGACATCTGATGACTGCCGTAAATTCCGCCCTTCAATACCTCACCGGACAACTCCGGCAGGTGGGGCTCTTCATCGCCTTGATCGTGATCATCATCTTCTTCCAGATCACCACCAACGGCATCACCCTGGCACCCATCAATGTCTCCAACCTGATCGTTCAAAACAGCTACATCCTCATCTTGGCTGTTGGCATGGTCATGGTCATCATTGCCGGGCATATTGACCTTTCAGTTGGCTCCGTGGTGGCCTTTGTTGGCGCCATGGCCGGCGTCATGATTACCCAGTGGCACATGCCTTGGTGGCTTGCGATCATCGCCTGCCTGGTACTCGGTGGCCTGGTTGGTGCGTGGCAGGGCTTCTGGATTGCGTATTTCGGCATACCGTCCTTCATCGTCACTCTTGCTGGCATGCTCACGTTCCGTGGATTGGCGCAGATCGCCCTTCAGAACCAGCAGATTTCACCTTTCCCGGATGAATTCCGGGCTTTGGGCAGCGGCTTCCTCCCCGATCTGGGTGGCGGAACATCATTTCTTGAACCGCTCACCATGGTGCTCGGTGTTCTTGCTGCAGCGGCGTTTGTCATTGCAGGCATCAAGCAGCGAGCAAATCTCAAGAAGTACAACCTGGCTGACGAACCTACAGCCTGGTTTGTCGCGAAATTGGTTTTCACCGCCGGCTTGATCTTGCTCATCGCCTACCTGCTGGCCAGCTACCGTGGCACGCCGATTGTCCTGCTAGTCATGGGTGTACTCATGGTGGGCTACTCGGCCGTCATGGCGAACTCCATTTGGGGTCGTCACATCTATGCAGTTGGTGGTAACGCCCACGCAGCGGAGCTGTCCGGTGTGAACACGAAGCGCGTCACGTTCACCCTGTTCATCAACATGGGCGTCCTTGCCGCCTTGGCTGGGCTGGTGTTCACGGCCCAGCTCAACCTCGCCAATCCGAAGGCCGGCGAGGGTTTTGAGCTCGATGCGATCGCTGCCGTCTTCATTGGTGGCGCGGCCGTAACTGGCGGCGTCGGCACGGTGATCGGTGCCATCATTGGTGGCTTGATCATCGGTATCTTGAACAACGGTATGTCCATCATGGGTGTTGGAACCGAGTTCCAGCAGCTCATCAAGGGCTTGGTTCTGCTCGCAGCCGTCGCGTTCGACGTCTTCAACAAGCGTAGGGCCAAGGCAACCCTCAAATAGCTTCACGAAGCGCAAAGAACTGTGTGGCTCCGCTGAAATTGCGGAGCCACACAGTTCTTTTTATTGTCTGGACTCGGTGGTCAATTCCGGCCTATTCATCAGGCACTGGCCAACCGTCTTCCCAACGGAGCGGCACCAGCCCCAGACGGAAGTCGCCGTCGAGGGCCGCCGAGTAGAAGTGGAAGGCCAGGATTCCCTTTGAAACTGACTGTCCGCCGGGCCCCGTCCGGTCCCCCGCGCTCTCCATCACGGGTGTTCCCCCGTCCTTCAGCAGTGGCACTCCGTTGGCATCCACATACGGACCTGCCACCGATTCCGAGCGGCCTACGACGATGCTGTAGGTGGAATCCAATGCTCGGCAGCAGAAGCCCTTGGAGACAAAGAGGTAGTACCAGCCATCCTTTGACAGGATGAACGGCGCCTCGATGGCGTTTGTTGCATCCCCTCGGCTGGCCAAGTGGAGCGGCTCATCGGCGTCGGCCCGAAGCCCATCGCTCCATTGCAGCTTGACCATCCGGATGCCGGAGTGAAATGACCCGAAGGACATCCACGGAGTGCCGTCGGCATCCTCGACGATACCCGGGTCGATCGCGTTGAAGTCGGTTCCCTCCGAGGAAATGACCGGTCCGCGGTCCACCCATTCGTAGCCGGGAGCACTGGGATCAAGGCTGGTGTTGGTGGCGAGGGCAATGACGGAACGATTACTGCCGAATGTGGATGCTGAATAGTACAGAAACCACGTGCCGTCATGCTCGTAGAGTTCGGGCGCCCAGAGGTTGTCCACGCCGGGAACGGCCTCGGCAAGCCAAGCAGGTTTCTGTGTCCAGACCTGCCCCACCCGCTCCCATGCCGCACCATCGGGTGAAGAGCGGATCTGGATGTTGCCATCGTCCTCCGTACCGTTGCCGGTGGAGTAGACAAACCAGGGCTCACCGTCCGGCCCGGGCACGAGTGCCGGGTCGTGGGTGGAAAAGTCGCCGTCCAAGGCCCTCTCACCCGCTGGGCCGGCGCAGCCGGAGAGCCCCAGGATCAACGCCATGGCAACAGCTATGAGTCTAATTCCCGTTTTCATGGGCTCTCCGGCTTCCGCGCTAGAGGGCCAGTGCCACTGCGGACCAGGACACGGGCGGCAGGACCACGGTGAGGATGCCGTTCTTCAACACGGCCCCTTCCAAGACCTTCAAGCCAACCCGTTCCTGGTCTTCCAACGTGTTCTTGGCGTACGCGTCGGCGTCGTGCAAGGTGACCGCCTCGGTGATGGCCGTGGCGCCGAGACCTGCGGCGTCGATGGAGACCTCGATCGACTCCGTGGTGCTGCGGTTGACCAGGAATACCGCGGCGGCGTCCGTGTCCACCGTGGCTACGGCGTCCACGAGCGGGGCGTCACCGTGAGCGGCGGTGTGATAGCTGTCCACCATGATGCGCGGGTTTAGGATTTCGCCGCGGGCCAGCCGCGAGGTGACCGAGAACGGGAAGAAGGTTGTCTGACGCCATGCCGCACCACCAGGTTCGGTCATGATGGGGGCAATGACGTTGACCAACTGGGCCAGAGATGCCGAGGCCACGCGGTCGTGGTTCTTCAGCAGCGTGATCAGCAGGTTGCCCAGGACGACGGCGTCAGCCACCGAGTAGACATCCTCCAGTTGGCGGGGGGCCTCGCGCCATTCGTCGTTGACCTCGTCGGATTCGCGGTGCTCGTCCAAGTACCAGATGTTCCACTCGTCAAAGGAGAGCTTGATCTTCTTATCGCTGCGCAACTTGTTGCCAACGTGGTCAGCCGTAGCCACAACTGTCTCAATGAAGTACTGCATATCCAGCGAGGACGCCAAGTAGGAGTCCAGATCGCCGTTGCGTTCCTGGTAATAGGCATGGCAGGAAATGTAGTCGACGTGTTCGTAGGTGTGCTCCAGAACCGTGCGTTCCCAGTCCCCGAAGGTGGGCATGGAGGATCCTGAGGAACCGCACACCACCAGTTCAAGATCCTTGTCGGCAGCCTTCATGGCCTGGGCCGTGCGGGCGGCAATCTTTCCGTAGTCGTCGGCAGACATGTAGCCGGTCTGCCACGGGCCATCCATCTCATTGCCCAGGCACCAGATGCGCACATTGTGCGGCTCTTCCGTACCATTCTTGATGCGCTGATCGCTGAGGGTTGTCCCGGAGGGATGGTTGGTATATTCGAGCAGATCCAGGGCGGCCTCGATTCCGCGGGTGCCAAGGTTGACGGCGAGCATCAGCTCGGAGTCTGTCAGTTTCAACCAGCGGGAAAATTCATCCATGCCCACCTGGTTGGTCTCGATGGCGTGCCAGGCCAGGTCCCGGCGGACGGGGCGGTTTTCGCGTGGCCCTACACTGTCCTCCCAGCGGAAGCCCGAGACAAAGTTGCCGCCGGGGTAGCGGATGGTGCTGGTGCCCAGTTCCTTGACCAGGTCCACCACGTCGCCGCGGAAGCCGTCCTCGTCGGCCGTTGCGTGGGTGGGTTCGTAGATTCCGTCGTAGACGCATCGTCCCAGATGCTCAACGAAAGATCCAAAGATGCGCCGATTGATGGGCGCCACCACTGAATTGCGATCAATGGCGATAACTGCCTTCGTCACGGTAGTTTCCTCTTTCTTGGGGTGTTTCATGTAGTTGCTTGTTGTAGAAGTCTTTGTTTAGCGTCGATGGCGGCCAGCCGGTGGTCGATGAGCCAGCCGGCCGCAAATAGTGGCAGCGATGCCCCCGCCAAGGGGATGAGGACGGGCCATTGCCCCATCACCATTCCCAGTGCGACCATGGCCAGCAGGAGTGATCCGCTCATGGCCGGCGATGCCGGAGGCAACGCCAGCGCGTACCTCCAGATGGCGATGGGCGAATCTTGGCGGCCGGCCGTGATGGCCACCGCGCAGAGCAGGACCAGGAAAGCCAACACCCCAACCGCCAGCAGGAGTGCCGTCATGACAACGGCCACGGGTCCCGCAAGAACGCCCGAGGACAGGGCCACCGCATCGAGAATCAGCAGCACCGCAACGGCCCAGAACGGGGCTCCCACCAGGTTGGCACGCTTGAATTGGCCCCGGTATTCCCGTACAAATTCGTTCACCACCGCGATGTCCCGGCGTCCGGAACGCATCCCGGACAGGACGTGCTGGGCAGCCACAGCGGCGGGGAAGAACCCCAGGACTGTCAGACCCGCAATGGTTCCGGCGGTGAACAGGATGTTCACCAAGACCAGATTGGTCAGCGCCCGGAGCCATCCCATGGCGCGTCCGGCCCAACCGGTTTCATGGTCATACACGGCTAATCCCCCTTGCTGCCAAACCAGGCAATGCCGCCAGCGTCGGTTCCACTGAAGGAAAGCACGGTCTTTTGGCGGGAATCGTCCCACGAACCAAACACGACGGCGTCGAGGAATACCGATTCCCCGGAACCGCCAGCGGCCAGCGCCAGCCGGCACCGGACCACCTCGCCCGCGCTGTTTTCCGGGCCGGAAAGAACTTGGATCAAGACACTGGCAGACCCGGCTGTTTTCTCCGACTCCGGCGCGAAGCGGACGGCCTGCCAGTGTCCAGAAAGGGCCTCCGCTCCGGACAAAATCTCCTTGTCGGCGCCCTGAAAAATGTGCGGAGAAACCACTGGCCAGCCGCCGGAGGTGAAGAACATCCGGCGCAAATGCGCCGTGTGTTCAATTGCTTGGGCCGCGCCGTGGTCGGCAAAGCGCACGTGGTGGACCATGAAGAATTCCTCGCCACCGGCGCCCTGCTCCACCAGCACCGAGTTGTGCCCGGGCGCAATCCAGGTGGGGCCGCCGTCGAACTGCCAGCTGCCCAATATTTTGGTGCCTGCCTGCCACGGCGCCAGCTCCAGATCCGTCAGTGAGGCACCGAGCGCATCCCGGTACGGGCCCTCCATGGAGTCGGCCACGGCAACCCGGACATTGTAGGAATTGAACAGTGAACCGTAGGAGGCAAAAAGGACGTATTGCCTCGTTTCCTTCCGGTACACCACATAGGCACCTTCCACGGAACCTTCGACGGCGGCATCCCGGACGGCGATCAGGGAGCCCTTTGCGCCCGCCACCTCCGGCATGCCGTCTGACAGTGACAGCCGCAGGGTGTGGATGCCGGCAAAGAAGGAGCCATATGTCAGCCAGGGCTGCCCCTCGGCGTCAAAGGTGACGGCGGCGTCGATGGCGTTTTGGGCATCGACGCCAGATTCCGTGGACACGACCAGGCCCTGATGACTCCAGGGCCCGGCAGGATCCGGCGCGGTGGCCAATCCGATGGCCGAGGTGTTGGAGCCAAAGGTGGATGCCGAGTAGTACATGTGCCACAGGGGTTCGCCCTCCGGATGCGCGGGCCAGCGCACAACTTCCGGCGCCCAAAGCCCTAGCGCCCCGGTCAGTGCGGCGGCCTGCCCAGGGACGCCAGGCAATGCTGTTCCGGCAAATTCCCAGTTGACCAGGTCCATGGAGTGACGCATGTGGACTCCGGTTGGCGCCGCTGATTCTGCGGCGCCAGCCCCTGCGTCGGTGCTGAACATGTACCAGCTGCCGTCGTCGGCGCGCACCACAGTAGGGTCGTGGGCGTTGCGTGCGCCCCACGTGGTGACATCGGCGGCGTCGTAATCCGATCCTGTCGACACGCTCATCCCTTGGCTCCGGTCAGCGCGACGGATTCGATGATCTGGCGCTGGAAGATGACGAAGATGATGAGCACCGGAAGGAGGGCAATGAACGATGCCGCCATGATCAGCGGGTAATCCGTCTGCGTGGCGTAGGTGGCGTTGAAGCTGGCGATCACCAACTGCAATGTCTGGTTTTCCGGAGAGTTCAGGTAAATGATCGGTGCAAGGTAATCGTTCCATACAGCCATGAACCACAGGATGAACTGCGCCGCAATGGCTGGTTTGATGACTGGAAGGATGAGTTTCGCGAAGATCTGAAGGAACGATGCGCCATCGATCTTGGCCGCCTCAATGATGGAGTCCGGGATGGAATCTAGGTACTGCTTGAGGAAAAAGATCATCACGATATTGCCGAACAGGCCCGGGACGATGAGTGGCAGCAGCGTGTCAACCCAGCCGATCGTGGCAAACATCATGAACTGCGGAATCATCATGCTCGGGAACGGAACCATCATCCCGGCCAGGAGCACCAGGAAGAGAATGTTCTTCGCCGGCAGGCGCATCTTGGCGAAAGCAAAGGCTGCCAACGAGGATGCCACCGTGCCCACAATGGTCACCGATCCGGCGACGATAAGGCTGTTCTTGATGCCGCTCCACAGCGGTCCGGCGGACCAGACCCTAAGGTAGTTCTCCCACACCGCTGGTGCCGGAATCCACTGCGGCGGCAGGGCAAAAACAGCTTCGTGTGTCTTCAGGGACGTGGAGAATGTCCAGACCAGCGGTGCCAGCATGATGACAGCGCCCAGTGACAGCAGCACTGTCACGATGATGTTGCCGATCCGGTACTGCTTGTCTTGGGCGTTACGCCGCCGGGCAGGCAGTTTAGGCAGCGGCGCCTTGTGCACCGCCTTGGCAGGGGGTGCAGTGATTGTCGTTGAATGGCTCATGTCGCCTCCTCAGTCGATCGAAAACTGGTTGCGGCGGTTGAGCCGGAATTGGATGGCGGTCACGGCAAAGACAATCAGGCCCAAGACCAGCGACATTGACGTTGCGTATCCCATTTGCAGGTAGTTGAAGGCCTTTTGCCAGATGTACCAAACGATGGATGCGGAGGCGAACTCGGGACCGCCGCCGGGGGTCATGATGTTGATCTCGATGAAGATCTGCGAGCCGCCGATGATCGAGGTGACCACCAGAAAGAACGTGACGGGGCGCAGCATTGGCAACGTGACATTTCGCAATTGCTGCAGGACCCCCGCCCCGTCCAAGGAGGCGGCCTCATAGAGGTGCCGGGGCACGGATTGAAGTGCTGCCAGGTACAGCAGCATGGAGTAGCCCATGCCCTTCCACACGCTCATGATGATGATGGCCGGCTTGACGGTGGCGGTGTCGGCCAGCCAGTTGGGCCCGTCAATGCCAATCATGGCCAGGGCCTGGTTGATGAGGCCGAAGTCCCCGTTGAACGCCCACTGCCACAAGATGGCCACGGCCGCGATCGAGGAAATGACTGGCACGTAGTAAACCGTGCGGAAGAAGGTGGTGCCGCGCATCTTGCGGTTCAGCGCCAGGGCCAGCAGCAGGGACAGGGATAGCCCGACGGGAATGCCGATCATCAGGAACAAGGTGTTCCACATGGCCTGCCAGAAATATGGGTCAACCATCATCGCCTGGAAATTGGCAAGCCCGGTGAACACAGGTGCGGAGATGCCATTCCACTCGGTGAATGATGCATACACCGAGAACAGCAATGGAAAGATGGTAAACACCGCGAACCCTATGACGGGTAGTGCCACGAAGGCCAGCGCAACGCGCTGCTCCTTGCGGTGCAGGGTGGATCTGCGAGTGATGGTCGACATGTATTTAGCCGATCCCTGCGGCCTGGTTGGCCTGGTCCAGATACTTCTGCATCTTCGGCTGCGCTTCCTTCAGATATTCCGCGGCTGTCGTCTTGCCATCCAGTACAGGCTGGATGTTCTTGAACAACTCGTCGTACCATTCCGCGCTGTATGTGCTGTTGGCAGGCAGGCCGCGGCCGTAGTCCTTGACGATGTCCAGGAATTCCTGCTTGTTGGCAGGCTTGGTGGTGGAGTCCTCGACCCACTGGTCTGACACGTCGATCAGGTTGGGGATTTGCACACCGGCGTCGACGAGTGACTGCTGGGCCGTCTCGTTGGCGCTGAGGTATTTCGCAAGCTCCACTGCCTTTTCCGGGGCCTTGCTCGAGTTGGAAACTGCAATACCGAGGGTTCCGGTCCAGGTGGCGCTCTTCCCTGTTGAACCGGCCGGGTAAGGGATCAGGTCCCATTCGAAGGGGAGCTTTTCATAGGTGGAGACGTCCCACGGGCCAACAGGGAAGAAACCGATCTGTCCCTGCATCCAGCGCTGGTAGGTGTCCAAGGTCTGCGCCTCGCCCACGGAGGGAGTCACCTTCGCCACGTTCTGCAAATCAGCGAACCACTGAAGCGCCTCGGCAAATTGCGGGGTGTCCACGGTGACCTTACTGCGGTCCTCGTTGAGCCAGTCGGCCCCATTGGACCAGACGAAGGGCTGCAGGTTCCACTGGACATTGAGCCCTGTCCCCCACTGGTCCAGCTTGCCGTCCGCGTTGGTGTCCTTGGTCAGCTTCTTGGCAACGTCGACGAATTCGTCGAAGGTGTAGGGGGTGTCGGCACTCGGAAGAGGGATGCCAGCCTCATTAAACATGGTCTTGTTGTAGCCGAAGGAGAAGGGCCCAACATCCTTGGGAAGTGCATAGATGTCACCCTGCCCCATGAGCTTGCCGTCGAAACGGTAACTGTCCACGCCGTACTGCCAAATGTTCTCTAGGTCGATGCTGTCCGAGCCTTCAACGAACTCGCTGATGTTCTTGACGACACCGGTCTTGACGTAAGCCTGGACGCTGCCGGGATCAACATAGAAGACATCCGGAACCTTCTTGCCGGCGATCGCGGCCTTCAGCTTGGTGGAGTAGTCATCGGGGGTCGTGACGATCATGTTGACCTTGACGTCATTTGCTTTTTCAAACTCACCGATGGCCTTGGTGTAGGCGGTCTTCTCATCCGCGCCACCGCGGAACATGAAGGTCAGCGTCTCCCCGCCGGTCTCCGTCGTTGCCGCGCCGCAACCACTGAGAAGCAATCCTGTTGCGGCAACCGCTGCCACAATGCCTGTCTTGAACCGTGACTTCATCATCACGCAGTCCTTTCGATTGGTAGAGCTAAAATCCTATTTACAACGTTGTAAATGTAAACTTGTCACAAGACGAATAGTGACGTCAAGTGGTTTGAGTCACTATTTCCAACGTTGTAAATTTGTGACGCAAAATGACGTGACCAGGGAACCCTGATCGCCGATGATGCGAAACTACAGCGTCGACTCCCGTTCCCGTAGCGTGAAGTCCACCAGGTATTCAACAGGGGACGTTTTCTTCGGGGCAGTCTGGCCATTGATGCGTTCCATCAAGACCCGGACCGCAGTCTCCGCTATTTCTGCCCGCCCAGGGTCAACAGTGGACAGTGTGGGCAGGGAGTACCGCGTCTCATCGAGGTCGTCGAACCCAATCACCGAAACGTCATTGGGAATCTTGAATTGCGCCTCCTGAAGAACACGCATGGCGCCAAGGGCAAGGGTGTCATTCAAACCGAAGACGGCGTCGAACTTCACCCCGCGTTCTATCATGTTCCGCATGGCCACCAGCCCATCATGGCGGTGCCATAGGCCCACGTAGCCAATCAGTTCGTCATCATAGGGCAACCCGGCCGCCGCCAGGGCTTCTTTGTACCCTTGCAGCCGGAGGGCTGCGGAGCCGACAACTTCGCCTTCATGTGCTCCGATGACCGCTATCCGCTTCCGACCACGCGCAATCAAAAGGTCCGTTGCGGCCCTTGCCGCGTCAATATTCTTCATGGTCACGTGGTCGACAGGTCCGCCAAAGATACGTTCACCCAGCAATACCAACGGATAGGGAACTTCCAAGTGGGAGGCGTCGTCATTTCCCATGCCGAGAGGGCTGAAGATCAGCCCGTCGGTCAGCTGCAGCCTGGGACTGGATAGGAGCTCGATTTCTCGATTCCGATCCGCTCCTGTCTGCTCAATGAGGACCACCATGCCATGACGTTCGGCAGCCTTGATGACGGCATCGGCAAGTTCGGCAAAGTAGCTCATGCTCAGTTCCGGGACAGCCAGCCCGATTACACCAGTCCGCCCTGACCGCAGTCCGCGGGCAGACATGTTCGGCTGATACTTGAGCTGGTCGATAGCCCCCTGAACCCTGGTTCGCGTCGTTGCCCGGACATGTGTGTAGTTGTTAACCACGTTCGATACCGTCTTGACCGACACCCCGGCCAGCTTGGCTACATCCTGCAGTGTTGCAGCCACTATCCACTCCCCTTGTTAATACTATTTGCCTTGCTGTGACCCTACAGTCTGGCCACTGCCTTCAGCACCAATGGCAAGCTTTATGTTTACCACTGTTTCTAGGTTGCACGGGGCCGTGGATTCCCTGACGATGAGCCGTGGCCACACAACAGCAGTCTGGGTAGTCGTTGCCGATTCAAGCTGACGCAACATGACCTCAAGACAGCGGCGGCCCAATTCTTCAAACCCTTGGCGGACCGTTGTCAGCGGTGGAACTAGATAGGCCCCTTCGGGGAGATCGTCGACACCAACCAAGGAGATGTCTTCGGGAACACGGATTCCTTGCTCCGTGAACGCCCGCAGCAACCCCACGGCCATCTGATCGTTCGCGGCAAAGACGGCCGACACTTCCGCATCTTTCGCCAATTCCAGTCCGGCCAGATAACCCGAAGCGGCGGTCCAGTCCCCGTTGATTAGTGGGCCTTCCGCCAGCCCTGCTTGTTCAAGGGCCCGTCGCCACCCCGCCACCCGGGCAGCTGCGTCAATCCAGCCATCGGGTCCGGCAACGTGGGCGATCTTGGTGTGGCCAAGCTCCACGAGGTGCTGCACAGCCTCACGGGCGCCTTCCTCCTGATCCACCATGACTCCGCTCAGACTTCCGTCAGCGGCGGCGCCAATCACTACAACCGGTACACCCAGATTCAGCTCTTGGAGCATGGCGGGAATATCGGCATGGGGCACCTGCACCACGATTCCATCCACCCCCTGGTCCAGGAAACGTTGAAGAGATTCGGCGATAGCCACCTGTGAGACTTCCCGAATTCCGGCGATGCTCACAAAATATCCGGCTTCACGGGCGGCTTCCTGGACGGCCAACAGAATATTGGACGGACCGTATTCATTCATGCCATTCGCCAAGAGGCCAATGATTTGGGACCGGCGCGTCACCAATGCGCGGGCCGCCGTGTTCCTGCGATAGCCCAGCTCAGCAATTGCTTGCTGTACCTTTTCCTTGGTTTTCGGGCTGACGCTCGGACTGTCGTTGAGGACCCGGGACACGGTTTGGTGCGAGACGCCTGCCAGTTGAGCGACGTCCTCCATGACAGGGGCACGTTGTTGTTCGGTTGTCGGAGGAAGCATGCCATAAACCCTATGGCCTCGATTCAGGGGCCGGCCCCGCGACACTACTTCGAAAACAAGAATCGAGCAGATAGAGTCGGTTAAATGATGGAAGCCACCCCGTATCGACCCCACTCACCGCTGAGGTGGTTCGCTCGAATACTTGGCTTGACCCTGCTGATCATCGGCACTTGGAGCGCGGTTAATGTGGCGGGCACTTGCGATGTAACAGCATCCCGCCCGGCCTCAGGGAGTTGTGGTGGCTTCGGGCTCATTGCATTCCTCATACTTCTGGTGGTGGGGATCCTCATCTATGGTGGGGCGTTCCGAAAACTCACAAACCATCAGCTCTCGAGTCCGCTCATGGATGTGCTGATTTCCTTGCCGTCTGCCACTTTTCTCCTTTCAACGTGGTTCGCTGCCAGCTCCTTATCAAGGTGGAGTCAGAATCTCCCACTGGCCTTTATCTTGATGGGACTCATTGCCCTAGCGGGCACCGTGGGCCTTTCGATGTTGATCCACAAATACAGGTCAACCTCGACTGATTCGAATAGCGCGCCCACAGATAGTTGAGTCCACTTGGGCGGGGAATTCTCTGGCATTCTTGAAGGACTATGGAAACTGCCCCAGATACTTCGCCTTCCAGATCCGTCTACTCCACGCCCACCCGAATTCTGGCCGTGGTGGCCTGGCTGTTCTGCGCCGCGCTTTCCCTCAATCTGATACTGACGGGCACGCCCGGATCCATCTGGAAGTTCCTGCCGTGGCTGCTCTTCATCGCCTGGGGAGTTTATGTTTTGCTGTGGCGCCCGTGCCTGCTGATCCGCACGGACGGCATCTTCATCCGCAACATCCTGCGCGACCATGAGGTCCCCTTCGCTGGCCTCAAGGCCATGCGCGTCATCCAGAACGTCAGCTTCGACACCACGGCAGGGCGCATCCCCAGCTGGGGTGCACCCGGCGCCGGCAAATTAGGGCCGAGGATTTCGTCCCGTCCTGGTCGTATGCCTGCCTTGCCCCCAACCCAAGCCGCCGTTCAATCCTCCTGGGATGCTTGGGAGCGCCGCCTCGAATCCCAGCCTCAGCAACAGCTGAACGTGGCGAGCCGCTGGAACCTGCCCTCCGGCGTCGTTGGTGTCCTGTTGCTGGTGCTTTGCATCGCAAGTGCGCTGAGCTAGCTCTCGACAAGCTCGCCCAACGACGGCGAAGGGCCCGGCCCCGGTGTCACGACAAGCGCGACTACCGGAACCGGGCCCTTGGTATTGCCGGGTTAGCCCTTGAAGCCCACAGCGGTCCAGTCGACTGACTGGAACTGTGCGGCACCGTAGTTGACCAGACCATTCGTTACACCAAAGGTGTTCGGGGTGGGGGTCAGCGGGATGACGGGGGTGTAGGCGAAGATGGTCTTGTCGATCTCGTTGGCCAGCGCAATGCGCTTTTCGGGATCGAGCTCAGCGTTGGCCTTGGCCCACAGGTCACCAAGCTTGTCGTCGGTAACTCCGGTGAAGTTCTGTCCGGCATCCTTGGGGTAGAAGATCGATTCCGTGGAGGCTACCGGGTACGGGGTCCCGGACCAGGCGAAGCCGGTCATCTGGAAGTTGGACTTGAGTACGTAGTCGGAGAAGAACTTATCCTCCGGGACCGTGTCATTCTTGAGGGTAATGCCGACAACTTTCAGGTTGGCCTGGATCTGCTTGAAGATCTGCTCTGACACTGGGTTGTTGGCATCGAGGGTGTACGTCAGTTCGAGCTTGGCGCCGTCCTTTTCGTAGGTGCCGTCGGCGGCCTTGGTGTATCCGGCTTCCTTCAGCAATTCCTCGGACTTGGCCGTGTCATAACCGATGACGGAGGTGGCGTTGTCTGCATAGCCCTTCTGGCCGGGCATGTAGATGTAGCTGTTCTGGCTGGATACCGGGGCGCCAATGGGGCTCAGGCGGCTGGCGGAAATGGTGTCCCGGTCAATGGCACGGGCCACGGCCTGACGTACCTTCACATCGGCAAGAGGGCCCTTGGAACCGTTCAAAGTGACGTGGTTCCAGGTGAGCCCGCCGGACTGCTGGACGGTTCCATCAGTGCGCTTCTTGGCGGTGTCGTAGTTGTTCTTATTGGTGCCGATCCGGAACGCGTCGAGTTCCTTGTTGGCGTAGGCCTGAGCCAAGCCATCGCGGGAGACAACCTTCATGATGATCTTTTCCAGCTTGGGCTTTTCGCCCCACCACTTGTCATTCGGGGTCAGGGTGACAACCTGTCCGGCGGTGTCAACGTTCGAGACCTTGAACGGTCCGCTGGAGGGAAGCGGCTTGGACTTGTAGCCCTCATTGAAGGCCTTCACATCGGCGGCCACGGCTTCGGGCAGTACTGCGGCTGTGGCTCGACTGGCTGTGCTGCTGCCGAGAATCGAAGACCAGTCAGCGTTCTTGTTCTTGAACGTGATCTTGAAGTCGAAGTCAGTGTCACCCTTGGTGACCGATTCGATGTCCTTGAAGACGTTGTCACCAACAATTTGGTAGTCCTTGTTGCTGCCATCATTCGCTTTGAAGGTAGCGGCGTAGTCCTTGTAGGTGATGGGCGTACCATCCTCCCAGACTGCCTTCGGGTTCAGCTTGACATCAACCACCTGGGGATCTTCGCTAGTGAGTTTCACCTCTGTGGCGTAGTCAGGGTTGACCTCCCAGCCGCCGTCGATGGTTGTCCGTACGGGACCGCCGAGGGTGGGATCCATAATCTCGGCGCCAGCGGTGACGTTACCGTCCACCTGCAGCGTGTTCCAGTTGTCCGGCAGCTGGTCAATGGCCAGCGTCAGGGTGCCGCCGTCCTTGACGTCAGCATAATCCGCCACGGTCCACGCGGTGGTGGGCAGGGCACCTGTCTCGGCCGCGCCCTTGCTGCTGTCGACGGTGGCATTGTTCCCACCACCGCCACCGGCACTGCAGCCTGTGATTGTGAGGGCAAGAGCCAGGACTCCGGCTCCCACCATCTTGTTGATGTGTTTCATTTCTTTCCTCCCATTGAATGTTCCCGGCCGGTCATTGGTGAAGTTCCGGCGGGTTGGTGGTTGCGGTGAGACACTTTCACTGCTTACGCAGGGGTCATGAGGTCTATGCGTTCTGCATGATGACAGGCAACTTCGCTGCCGTTGACGGAACGTTCTTCGGGGTCCTGATTCCGGCAGCGCTCTTGGCCGGCGTCATCCATGAGCCTGTACAGGGGACAGCGGGTGCGGAAGTTGCAGCCCGTGATGTCCTCGGTGGGGCTGGGCAGGTCGCCATCCAAAATGATCCGTGTGCGGCTGCGCTCCACGGCAGGATCCGGAACAGGCACGGCGGAAAGCAGCGCCAGCGTGTAGGGGTGCTGTGGGTTGTCGAAAATCTGCTCCGCCGGTCCGCTTTCCACGATCCGTCCCAGATACATGACGGCCACGTCATCGGCAATCTGCCGCACCACGGCCAAGTCATGGGCCACAAACAAGTAGGACAGCCCCAGTTTCTCCTGGAGGTCCTGCAGCAGGTTGATGACACCTGCCTGAATGGAAACATCCAGCGCCGAAACCGGCTCGTCCAGAACCACGATCTTGGGGTCAGTGACCAACGCCCGGGCAATGCCGATGCGCTGGCGCTGGCCGCCGGAGAATTCGTGGGGATATCTGGATGCCATGGACGGGTCAAGGCCCACGAGCTCCAGAACATCCGCAACCTTTTTCAGCCGTTCCTTCGCAGGGACTCCGTGGACCGTGAGCGGCTCGCCCACAATGTCTTGCACGGGAAGCCTCGGATCTAGGGATGCCATGGGGTCCTGGAACACCACCTGAATGTCTTGGCGCAACGCCCGTCGTTCCTTGCTCGAAAGAGTTGCCACATCCCGGCCGTTGATGATGACTTGGCCGGCCTGCGGCTTGGCCAGTTCCAAGATTTCCATGATGGTGGTGGACTTGCCGCAGCCGGATTCGCCTACCAAGCCCAGTGTCTGGCCGGCCTTGATCTCGAAGCTGACACCGTCGACGGCACGCACCGTGCCGATGGTGTGCTTGAAGATGGAGCCCTTGGACAGCGGGAAATGCCGCTTGAGCGAGGAAATTTCCATGACGTTCTCCGGCGCAACGTCGGCGCGTTCTCCAGCTGCCACGGGTTCGGGTACGGGGTAGATTTCCCCTCGCTTGAGCTTTTCACTGGCAATCTCGGCCACCCGCAGGCACGCCGAAGCATTGAGCGGGTCATTGTTGATCATGGTCAACGGTGGCTCGGAGGTGAGGCAGGCATCAATCGCCACGGGGCAACGTGGCGCGAACGGGCATCCGGGTGCAAGGTTGCTCAGCTGTGGCGGCCGGCCTTCGAGCGGCACCAGCCGGGTATGCCCGGCAGTGGCAAGATTCGGCATGGAACGCAACAGCCCAATGGTGTACGGCATGGACGGTGCGCGGAACACCTGGTCCACGGTGCCCGTTTCCACAATCCGTCCCGCATACATGACTGCCAGCCTGTCGGCATTGCCGGCCACGACACCTAGATCGTGGGTAATCAGCACCACCGCGGCACCGGTCAATTCCTTCGCCTTTTGCAAGACCTCGAGGATCTGCGCCTGGATGGTGACGTCCAGCGCCGTCGTCGGTTCATCGGCGATGATCAGTCGTGGGTTGTTGGCGATGGCAATGGCAATCATGGCCCGCTGGCGCATGCCCCCGGAAAATTCGTGGGGGAAGGCCTGGGCGCGGCGCTCCGCGTTGGGGATCCCCACGATCTTGAGCAGTTCCACGGCGCGGGCGTTGGCTCCAAGCTTTGACAGCTTGCTGTCATGGAGCAGGAGGGCTTCGGCGATCTGAGTGCCGATCGTGTACACGGGGGTCAGCGCCGACAGCGGGTCTTGGAAGATGATGGAAATACCCTCGCCACGCAGCTTGGATAGTTCCTTGTCGCTGCGACCCAGCAGGGACTTTCCCTCAAAGAGAATGTCCCCGGTGACCTTCGCCGAGGATGGCAGCAGCCCCATGACGGCCAGCGAGGAGACCGACTTTCCGGAACCGCTCTCCCCCACGATGCCAAGGAACTCGCCCTTGTCCACGTGATAATTGACGCCGCGCACAGCCGTCACGGCGCCGCCGGGCTGGGGGAACGTGACGCTGAGATCGCGCACCTCCAGCAGGTGGTTGGACTGCACGGTGCCGCTGTGGGCGGTTGAAGATGAGGTGAGAATGTCAGTCACGGTTGACTCCGGAGGTAGGGTCGACGGCGTCACGCAAGGCATCGCCGACAAGGCTGGCCGAGAGCACCGTAAATACGAGGATGGCCGCGGGGAAGACGAACAACCACGGGCGCGTTGCGGCGGCGCCTTGTCCGGAGGAAAGCAGGGTTCCCAAGGAGACATCCGGTGCCTGAATTCCAAAGCCGAAGAAGCTCAGTGTGGTCTCGCTCAAAATGGCACCGCCGACACCCAACGTTGCGTCGATGATCAGCAGTGAAGATACGTTCGGCAGCACGTGCCGGCGAATGATGGTCCAGGTATCAACACCCATGAATCGGGCCGCCTTGATGAAATCGCGTTCTCGCAAGGACTTAGTCTGCGCCCGGATCACGCGGGCCATGATCATCCAGCCGAAGCCTGAAAGGAGGAAGATCAGCGCAACCCAGGACAGCGACTTGAAGATGGGGCTGAGCAGGATGAAGAGGAACAGGCTCGGCAGAACCAGCAGGAGATCGATGACCCAGACGATTGCCCTGTCCCACCAGCCACCGAGGTACCCGGCGATGGCGCCGACGATGCCGGCAATGATGGCAGCCAACGGACCCACCAAGAGTCCAATGATCAGCGACTTGCGCAGACCAACAATGGTTTGGGCGTAAATGTCCTCACCGATGTCGCTGGTACCAAACCAGTGGAGCGCCGAGGGGCTGGAGCCCATGTTGTAGACATCAAGGTCCGTATAGTTCCAGGCATTGGGAACGAGGCCAAAGATGGCCCACAAGGTGATGAGGCCCAGGCCAATGATGCCGACCCAAAACCGCGGCGTACTTCGCAGCCGCGACAAAACCAGACGGAAGCGCGAAACCGGCTTTTTGGACCGAATAATCTCGGGGCTGGCGGCTGCGACATCAGGGATGGAAACTTCTTCAAGCATCGACATGGTTACACCCTCACTCTCGGGTCAAGGGCGGCGTACACAACATCGGCCAGGGTTCCGGCGATCAGAATCAAGATGGCGTTGAACAAGATGGCGCCGGTGAAGGCATTGATGTCGCTCTGTGAAATGGCCTGTACCAGCATCTCGCCCATGCCATGCCAGCTGAACACGAGCTCGGTGACGGCGGCCCCGGCCAGGACGGTGGCGAAGGAGTATGCAAAGTAAGTGGACATGGGGATCAGGGCCACCCGCACTCCGTGGCGGACAAGTGCGGACCCGCGGGTTCGGCCCTTGGAACGAGCTGTCCGGATGTAATCGGCGGACAGCACGTCAAGCATTGCGCTGCGCTGATACCTGGAATAACCGGCGGCACCCATGAGCGCAAGAGAGATCGTAGGAAGCAGGAGGTGGGCGGCGCGGTCCCAGAAGTGGACCCACCAGCCGCCGTCGAGCCCTGCGGTGTATTCACCGGTGAAGTTGATCAGCTGGATGCCCAAGACGTTGTTGAACGAGGTGGCCACGATCATCAACAGGATGCCGATGACGAACGACGGCATGGCCAGAACCGTGAACGATGCGTAGGAAATGACCTGGTCGCTTGCCTTGTACTGCCGCACAGCTCCCCACACGCCCAGGATCACACCAACGAGCGCTGCGATGATGGTGCCCAGAATGAGCAGGCGGAGGCTGGTGCCGGCCCGTGCTGTCATCTCGCTGATGACGCTGGTGTTGTGAATGGTGTCGCCGAGGGATCCGTGGGTTACCAGATTCACGATCCAGGCCCAGAGCCGCTCAATGACGGGGGTATTGGGGTTGACGCCCAAGCCGTCCATGATCGCATTGATAGTCTCATCGGAGGGGCGCGGATTCCGGCCAAGGTACCTACTGGTCGGGTTCAGGATGAGGCTGGCTAGAACGTATGCACTCAGGGTCGCGATGGCCGAAAGAATCGCGTAGTTGATGAATCTTTTTGCAATAAAGCCGATCAAGTGATCAGCCTCCGCAATACAGGGACGGCGGCATCGCAGTCTTGATGCGCCCTCCGCTGCGTGGTTGAGTGCAGTGGCATTAAGTCATCCTTCAAGCTGGCCCGCTGCGGTGACCATGGGTGACGGCCCGACCTCAACGAGGGTTGTTCATTTACTCAGCGGAGCAGGGAATGTTGTCCCTGTCACACGCTGTCAGGCAAATGTACCGCAGCTCACACGTCGAAATACCGATCAAAATGAGCCGCCTATCCAAAAGGACTACCCGCTGGTAGCTCGTTAATACGTCCGTAACGGCAAATCTGCAGAAATACGGGAAAGTTATCTATATCACAGCGCCTAAACCGTAACCCAAGCGTTATGCGCTTGATGCGCGTGCCGCCGTTCGAGTGACCAGCGCCCGAGGTTGAACGCAGGGCCCGAGCCAAAATGCCGCCGTTGAAGCGACAGCGTAACCCAGCCGAATATGACAAGTCCCATCCACACCAGCGTTGTAAGGTAAGTCACAAGCACCCTCCGGCAAGGCTGACGGAAAGGAACCCCATGCCTGCGCAGAAAAACAGGAACAGGTTCCACCCGCCCGAAGAAGCCGTCCAGCTTCCTGTTGTCACAGAGGTTCATCATTTGGGCGGCAGCGCCCTGGCTCGCCACTTGGTGGATCCACACCGCAGCCACACCGCCGTGGTGGTTTCCTACAAAATCGGCGATTCCATCCGCATCGACGCCGAGGCCGTGGCCTCTCAAGTAGGGCCCGAGATCGAGGTTTTTGAGATCACCAACGGCTTTGAAACGCGCCAGTTGCAACGAGGCCTGCCGGATCAGCTTCACATCTTTGGCACCGGCGCACGCGTCTATCCCCACGGGCCGCTGTGGGCGGCCAAGACGCCACAGCCGCACCTGATACACCGCACGTCCGAGCTAAGCTCCCTGTATCGCAACCTCGAGAATGAGGTGCTGGCCGCCCTGCAGATTGAGCCGCCCTTGCCTCTCACCACGGCCCAACTGCCGGTGATTACCGAGGCAGTGGTCCAGGGGTTCGCGAGCACCGACAGGGCCATGGCCACGATCTCCTCCAGTGGCGAAAACGTGATCATCCGCGGCGAGGACCTCCTGCCGGGGATCCCGCTCAACTGGCTCATCAGCAAGGGCCAAACACTGACCGGATCCCTCGATCCGAGCACGAACATCCTGGATATCAAGCAACTCCTCCTCCCCCGGGCCTCCCCCGTCACCGTATACAAGCACGGCAATGTGGCGCTGGCCCGCGTTAAATCGGTCTGCCCCACCCACGCCACGGTTTACCTGTGGCCCAACAGTGATTTCCGCATCGGCGTGGAACGAATTTCCTCAAACGATCTGGATTCCGCCGAGGACCTCCTGACCGAAGGGGAAGTGGTCCGGGTCCGGGTGCTCTATGAGCAGGGCGCCGTGCGCCTGTCCATGCTTGACGTGGACGACGACGAACCCGCTGTCCCAGCCCCGCCTCTGCTCCGCGGTGGGCCGCCATGGCTCGAGAGTCACAGGCCTTATGCGAGCCTGTTCACCGCCGGGATCTCCGTTGTGCAAGCCGCCCACAGCGTCCCCGACGCCGCCAGCGAGAGCGAGCCGTCCGGCGTCGAGCATGAAAAGGTGGAAGTATTACCCACCTCCGCCGAGCGGCGAACCGCCCTACAAAGCACGCAAATGCAGTTGGAAACGGCGCGCCGAACCATCGCTGAGCTGATGTCGGCCGCCAAAAAACAAGGCGCAACGGATCAGGTGGCCCGGGCATTGCAGGACCAATTGGAAGACGAACGCCACGAGACTGCGGACTTGGCACGGGAACGCAACACGGCGATCCACCAAATCGATGCGCTTAAGGGCGAACTGGCCAAGGCCAAGGCGTCCCTAGTGCAGTTGCGGCAAAAGCGGCGGTCGGCCAGCTCCCGAACGGAAAGCGCCCCGGAGACGTTGTTCCTGGACCCGGCAGAGCAGTTCAACTTTGACCTGCAGAACGCCTGGGCGCAGGTTGTTTCGGCAGCTGACAAGGCTGCCCATCCACTTGGAAAATACAGCTGCAGCCCGCAATTCCTGGCGTCGTGGGCCCAACTGACGGAGCAGCAGCGCGGGAAAACCCTGCGGGCAGCGGTGGACCTGGTGGCCGACAGGAAGGGTCCGCTGCGTAAACGCGAACCTCACCTACTCAGGGTCAACGAGGGGGCCCATGCCGGTGTCACGCTGCGCGGCGACGATGTGTGCTGGCGGCTCTATGTTGAACAAGGGACGGCGGCGGCACTGCGGCTGCACTATTGGAAACTGGCAGCGGGCGGTCTTGAACTGCATGAGGTGGTCCCGCACGACGTGGTGAAACCATAGACTTAAGGGACACGCGCATAAAGGAGCTGGTCCCACCATGGGTCAAAACATTGAGCTGGTCAGGTTGCTGGACGACTCCGGGGAAGAGATCGGGACCGCTGACAAAGCCCTGGTCCACACCACGCAAACGCCCTTGCACTTGGCCTTCTCGTGCCACCTTCTGGATTCACAGGGACGCACACTGCTCACCCGCCGGGCGCTGTCCAAGCTGACCTGGCCCGGAGTGTGGACCAATTCGTTCTGCGGCCACCCTGCTCCCGGGGAATCATTCGAAGATGCCATCATCCGCCGCGCCGCCATGGAACTGAACATCACGGTGACCGGGATCCAGCCCGCACTCCCCCACTTCCGCTACCGCGCCGTTGATGCCTCCGGCATCGTGGAAAATGAAATCTGCCCCGTTTACACGGCCACCTATGAGGGCGACGGCGTGATCACCCCGAACGCCGATGAAATCTGCGATTGGGCCTGGGCGGACGTGGTGGACGTGGAAGAAGCCGTTACGGCAACGCCGTTTACTTTCAGCCCATGGCTCGTGGAACAACTATCCGAAGGTGTCTACACCGGGGGCCGTTTCCCCACACAGCGAGGCTAAACGGCGTCGTTCGTTTCAAAAGCAGCAATCATGGCCGCGCTACGATCCCACAACTGCACGGCCAGCGTAGGGTCCGCCGCCGTCTTCGTCACGCGAGTGACCTTGCGCTTGGAATAGTACTCGCCGGCGGTCCAGTCCACACCGGGCTTACTGTTGGCCAGCCAGATGAGCGTGTCAGCCCCCTGCACCGGGCTGATCATAAAGCTCTGAGACATCAAGCCATAGGCAAACTTGATAAACCCGGCGGCTTCAGAGGCGAAATTGCTTCCCACGATCCCCGGGTGGAAAGCCGCTGCATTAATACCAAGGCTTCCATAGCGACGCTGCAATTCCTTGGTGAAGAGGATATTGGCCAACTTCGCATTCCCATAAGCGGCGTTGGCACTGTAGCGTTTCTCCGCGTCGAGATCGTCGATGTTGAACTTGGCCATCAACCTGTGCGCGGCACTGGAGGTGTTGATGACGGTTGCCCGGCTGGCCACCAAGGTATCCATGAGCGCAGTGGTGAGCAGAAACGGTGCCAGGTGGTTCACCTGAAAAGTCTTCTCATGCCCATCCACCGTCAGCTCCCGAGGCCCCATCACGCCGCCGGCATTGTTCGCCAGCACATCGATACGCGGGTACTTCTGCGCAAGGGCCACCGCCAGAGTCTTAACTTGGGACAGATCCGTGAAATCGGCCAGGAAGTAATCCGCTCCCAGCTCGGCTGCAATGGCCTTGGTTTTCTCCGGCGAACGGCCCACGAGAACCAGCTGGTCACCAAAACCGGCCTGAATCCGTGCTGCGGCGGCACCGATCCCGTCGCTGGCGCCCGTGATAACAATGGTGCGTGACATAGCGTTGTCCTTACTTGGAACGGTCAATCATGCGGGCTACTTTTTGTTCTAGTGCGGCAACGGTAACATCCGGCAGCACTATCAAACCGTCCAGTTCCTTGCGGGCCCGCTTATAGGCTGTTTGGCGTTCGGCCGGGCTGGCACCTTCGTTTTCGGCGATCTTGACTAGTTTGCGGGCCGTTCCCAAACGCTGGCGTTCAGCCTCGCTGAAGCCCGAGTCCTTGATCCTGTGAGCTTCCTTCTCTGCCACCTCAAACGCCACCACAAACGCGTTCACGGCATTGCGGTAATCGTCCCACCGGCTCTTGGCAGAGATCTCGGCGCCATCAAGCGGCCGCAAGGCATCGGCGTCGCGCTTTGCTCGCAGAAAAGCCACCGTCAGCGGCTCGCGAACATCGCTCATCATGGGGAAATCGATGAGCTTGGCGACATCAAGTTCATAGCTGAGCCAGCGCTTGTTGACGGCGTCGTGCTCGGTTTTGATCTTGGTGACGTCGGCCTGGGAGTAACCATCCACCGGTGCGGCAAGTTCGACGGCGGCAGGCTTGTAAGCGGAAACGTCCCGCCCCGCGACTTCCGGATGCTGCAACTTGTACAACTCAATTTTCCGCTGGTGGACGCGCTCCCGGTTGGCGGTCAGCGCCTTGAATCCACCGGCAGCCATCCCGCCAAGGGGAATGAGGACCCACCAATAACCAAGGATTTCAGGAAAGGGCATGCGTTCATCGTGCCACTTCGCGACCCGTGTACCAATAATTAATGGCGGCGCGTTGACACATTCGACGGGTGCACTAGTTGCCCGCGAGCACCCGGACTCCGGTCGATGCATTGCAAATCAGCTGGAACGCCGCTTCGGTGATCTGTTTGGTGTTGGCCGTGGTCCCCCCACGCAATGCGTCAAGGAGCATGTTGTTGACCCCGCCAACCATGGCGACTCCGGTCAGCCGGGCAAGTTCAAGGACATCGGCGAGCGAATCGTCCGCGGTGCCGGCATTTTCCACAGTCTCGGGATCGACCCCACCGAGAAGCAGCACCAGCCTGCTTGACTCCGCGGCGAACTTGGTCATTGACTGGTGGCGTTTGGCTTCCAATTCTGGGGAAATACCCACGATCTCCACCAAAATGATCTGGGCATGGCGCGGATCAACAAGGTTGAAATTGACCACGGTTTCCATTCCCGCGCGGACGGATTCGGTCAGCGTCATGCCCGGCAGCCGAAGAACCTGGACTACTTGACGCATCAGCTCAGAGGACAGATGATCATACACCGAGGTGAGCAGTTGCTCGCGGGAAGCGAAGGATTCGTAAAAGTAACGTTCGCTGAGGCCAGCGCTCTGACAAAGGGTTTTGATCTTGGAGGCGGCATAGCCGATGGTGCCAAAAACCTCGATGCCGGCCTCGATCAGGCGTCCGCGCCGTTCCAGGGCACGATCCTCGGATCGCAGGCCTGAATAGACTCGGCCAAAAGCAACACCCGCCGACTGTTCGTCCGGGGTGAGCTTACCGAGCCTTGGCGCCTGGGGTGTCATCTGCCCAATCCTAGTGGACGTTGTCCTGCTCCGCCGCTGCCAGCGCTTCATCAAGAACTGTGCCAAAGTTTGTGGCATCATGGGCAAATCTGCCAAGAAACAGCCCCGAAACCTGGTCCAGCTCAGGCAGGAGCCCCGGCTTGGCCGATCCCCCATAAATGATAGGAAGCGGCCCCAAGCCATGCCGGCCCAAAAGAACCCGCAGGGCGTGAACAACTGCAGAAATGTACCCGGGCTGTGCCGGCTCATCAGCACCGATCGCCCAAACGGGCTCGTAGGCAATGATGATTGACGCCGCCGCTTCCCAATCACCCACGGCTGCGGCAATCTGCTCGTAAACCACGGCTGCAGCATCCGCCGGCTGCGCACGTTCCAGCTCACCAACGCAGAGCAGCGGCTTGATCCCCGCAGCCAACGCGGCCGTGACCTTGTTGGCCACCATGGCATTGCCTTCATGAAAATAACGACGACGCTCGGCATGCCCCAGCTCCACCAGGGTGACGCCCAGTTCGGCCAGCATTGACGGCGCCACCTCACCTGTCCATGGGCCGTCTGCCCACCCTGCATTTTGCGCTCCCAGCACCAGGGTTGACCCGGCAATAATCTCCGCCGCGACCGGCAAGACCGGGAAGGATGGGATGACAAACGGGACCACCCGCCCGGCTGCAAGAGCCGGACGGGTGTCCACTTCATGACGAACTGCCCGCAACCAGCGCACGCTCTCGGCGTAGCCCATGTACATCTTGGTGCTCACACCTACATACCTGATGGTTGCTTGGTGGGCGGAGCCTGCGGGACTAAATTGCGTCACAATTTTCTACTTTCACGTGCTATTTGCTGCGGTCTACTTCTCGAGCAGGTCGTCAGCCTTGGTCTTGAAACGACGGGTGCCCCACATCATCAGCGCTGCCACGAACGGCAGGATGCCCAAGGCAACGATTCCCATGGCGCCGGATTCCGACGCAAACGTTTCATTGATGCCGTTGCGCATGATCGGCGCTACGAAGCCGCCAAGGTTGCCCAGGGAGTTGATGAGGCCAATGCCTGCTGCAGCGGCAGTTCCGGTGAGGAACGCCGTCGGGTATGACCACGTGATGGGGCCAATGGCGAGGAAGCTGCAAACTGCCAAGGTGATGAAAATGATGCCCAACGCCGGGAGACTGTTTGCCCCGGCCCATGCCGAGCCGATAATGCACAGGCCGGTGGAGACGAACAGCCAGGTACCGAGCACCCGGCGTCGAATGACGGTTGTGGCGTACCGTCCGATGAGGATGCAGGCAAACATTCCGAAGAACCACGGCACGGCCGCGAGCAGGCCAACAGCCATGCCCACTTTTTGGCCGGTAAGCTGCGCAACCTGCTGCGGCAGGTAGAAGGTCACACCGTAGACGGCGATCTGCAGGCAGAAGTAGATGATGGTGAAGTACCAAACACGTCCGCTGGACAGTGCCGCCCGGACACCCGTGGGACCTGATTCCTTTTTGATGCCGTCTTCTTGCTTCATGGCATCCGTCAGCGCGTCCTTCTCATCCTGGCGGAGCCATTTGGCCTTCTGCGGCCCGTCGATGAGAAGGAAGAACGCACAGATTCCTGCGATGACCGCCAGGGATCCTTCAACGAAGAACATCACCTGCCAGCCGTGGACACCGGGCACCTGGTCGCCAATGTTGATGAGCCAGCCTGAGAGCGGCGAGCCGATGACCTGTGAGAACGGCTGGGCCAGGTAGAAGATGGCGAACATCTTCACGCGGTGCTTGTTGGGGAACCACTCGGCCAGGTACATGATGACACCGGGGAACAAGCCGGCTTCGGTCACGCCGAGGAGGAACCGCAGCGCGATGAATGAAGTGTCGCCCTGAACGAAGGCGAAGCAAGCCGAGACAATGCCCCAGGTGATGGCGATGCGGGCCAGCCAGAACTTTGCGCCGACCTTCTTCATCATCAAGTTGCTGGGGATTTCAAAAATTGCGTAACCGATGAAGAAGATGCCGGCACCGAGTGCGTAGGCTCCAGCGGTGATGCCCCGGTCCATTTCCAGTGCGGCTTCTGCGAAGCCAACATTGGTGCGGTCAAGGAAGGCGACAATGTACAGGATGACCAGCATCGGCATGAGCCGGAAGGTGGCCTTGGATATTGCGGATTTCAGTGCCGGGGATTCCAGCACATTCTTTTCTTGCTTTAGTTCAACAGCCATTCAAAACTCCTCATTGAGTCAAACCCTTGAATACTTCTTTCTGACGCGTTGCTGGTTGAACGCGGATGGGATTAATTAGCGCGGGTAGGTCATCATGACGATGGCGACGCCACAGATGACGATCCCCACCGCGAGGTATAACTTGCGTGCCATGCTCCACTTGGTGGAGTTCTCGTTATTCATGTGTTCTCCTAGTGCATGTACAGCCCGCCATCCACATTCAGCGTCTGGCCGGAGATGTATCCGGTCTCTTCGCTGATCAAGAAGTGGATGGCTGTGGCGATGTCGCGGGTGGTTCCCACTCGGTTGACGACCAAGTCTTTGACCAGATCTTCCTTGCGTTCCTGCGAAAGCGTTCCGCCCATGATGTCGGTATCGATGGGGCCGGGAGAGATCGCGTTGACGGTGATGTCGTACGGACCCAACTCGCGGGCGGTGGACCGGGTCAAGCCGATGACGCCGGCTTTGGCCACCGAGTAAGGAGTCTTGGAGAACGTTCCGCCGCCGCGCTGTGCCGAAACGGAGGAGATGTTCACGATCCGGCCAATGCGGTTCTTGACCATGGTTTCGGCAACACGACGGGTGGCGTAGTGGACACCATTGAGGTTGATGCCGATCACGCGATCCCATTCGGCTGACTCCAGCTCCAGATACCCAACGGGAGAGCTGACGCCGGCAACGTTGGCCAGCGCAACGATCTGCGGCAGTTCTTCTTCCAGCTCGTCGATGGCGCTGCGAACGGAGGATTCGTCACCAATGTTGGCGCCAACGCCGTGTGCCTTGACCCCGAACTCTGCAGTAATGGATGCGGCAACGCTCTTGCAGGCGGCATCGTCGAGGTCGATGATGCCAATGTTCCAGCCGTTTTCTGCCAGGTAATTCACGGTGGCCCGGCCAATGCCGCGTTCGGAGACGGCACCGGTGACAATCGCGGTGCGTTCCTTGGGGAACTTCACAGTGGTTTCAGACATAGTTTCTCCTAGGAATGTGTTGTGAGCGAAGGCCCGTTAGTGAATCGGGGCCGGGCCGAGGTCTTCGAGCAGAGCCGACATGGCGACGTAAGCCTTGTTGCGGTAGGCGATGAGTTCGGCCGTCCGCTCGGCCGGGACGTTCAGGAAGCCGGCGCCGGTCTTGGTACCCAGCTTCCCGGCGTCGACCAGGTCCGTGAGGATCTTCGGTGTGGCAAAACGCTCCGGGAATCCGGTCTGCAGGGACTTGTAGCAGAAGTCGTAAACATCCAGCCCGGCCATGTCCGCAATGGCGAAGGGGCCAAAGAAGGGCAAGCGGAAGCCGAAGGTCGTGCGGACCAGGGTGTCGACGTCGTCCGCGGTGGCGATCCCCTGCTCAACCAACTGCGCAGCCTCGTGGAACAGCGCGTACTGGAGACGGTTCAGGACAAAGCCCGTAACGTCCTTGACCACTGCCGTCTGCTTGCCCGTGGAGTGGACCATGTCGCGGGCCGCACCAACCGTGGCACTGGAGGTCTCAGCGTGAGGGATGATTTCCACGCCGGGAATGAACGGTGAGGGGTTGGAGAAGTGAACGCCAAGGAAGCGCTCCGGGTTGATCACGGGCACGGCCAGATCGGCGATGGAAATCGTGGACGTGTTGGAGCCGATGATGGCGTCGGGCCGGGCCGCCGCGCTGATGCGAGCCAGCGTTGCATGCTTGATGGCGAGAACTTCCGGGACGGCTTCCTCGATGAAGTCCGCGTTAGCGACCGCTTCCTCGATGTCCTTGGCGGCCCAGAGGTTCTTGCGCAATGTCTCGGTGGCGCCTTCGGGGAACAAACCGTCAGCCACAAACTGATCTGACTCGACCAGCAAGCGCTCGTAGTTCTTGGCCGCAATCTCCGCCGAAACATCGGACAGTGCCACGCGGGCACCACCCAAGGCCAGCACCTGGGCGATTCCGCCGCCCATGTAGCCCGAACCCACGACGGCGAACTGCAGCTGCTTTTCGGTGTTTTCTACGTTGTTGCTCATGATCAGACTGCTTTCGTGTAAGTGGGTTCGTAAGAACAGATGGCTTCGACTTTTTCTGCCGACGCCGATGCTTCGTCAAAGGTGTAGGACAGCCATTCGGTGACCAGTTTCTTGGCAAGTTCCAATCCGATGACGCGCTGGCCCATGGTGAGCACCTGCGCGTTGTTGCTGAGCACAGAGCGCTCCACGGAATAGCTGTCGTGTGCGGTGACCGCCCGGATTCCGGGGACCTTGTTGGCGGCAATGGCGACGCCAAGGCCGGTGCCACACACCAAGAGTGCCCGGTCGGCTTCTCCGTCAGCAACCTTACGTGCCGCATCAACGGCTACGTGCGGGTAGGCGCGGGAATCGTTGCTTCCCACCCCGATATCCACTACCGAGTGGACGCGTGGATCGGCCTCAAGGAGTGCCAGGAATGCGTTCTTGTATTCGACGCCGGCCTCATCGTTTCCGACGACAATCCGGTAACCGCTTGCTTGCGTGGCGCTCATGCTCGCGTCCCACTTTCCATTAGTTCTGTTGCGAAGTGTTGACCCAATCGCTCCACGATCAGGCCGAAGGAGATTGCGCCAGGATCGGGGTGTCCAAGGCTTTTTTCTGCCAGGGGCCGGGCGCGGCCCTTCAATGGACGCAGTTTCGATGTCGCGTTGGCCGCATCCTGAGATACGACGGCGGCGTCCTTGACTGCTTCCACCACGGTTGTCCCGGCCGAAATTGCTGCAATGAAGGCGTCCCGGAACGGCAGGATGGCATCCACCATGGTCTTGTCGCCCGGTTCGGCCTTGCCCAGCGTGGTGATGGCGTTGCTGAACGCTTCGACGGCGGCAGCCGCATCCTGGCTGGAGTAGGAATCCTTATTGCCCAGTGCGGTTGCGGCGGCGATGAATGCAGTTCCCCACAACGCACCCGAGGTTCCGCCGGCCTTTTCGGACCAAGCCTCACCGGCTGCTGTCAGCACAGCGGCAACCGACGCACCGCCGTCAAGAGTTGCCGTCTTGTGTGCGGCCGCGTTGGCGGCGTCAACGCCACGGCGCATACCGATCCCGTGGTCGCCATCGCCCGCAATAGCGTCAAGGTTCCCCAAGGCTTCCTCGTGTTCCATGACCACGTCGCGGATGGCCGAAATAGCTGTCACTGCATGCAGGCCCAACTCGGCGGCTGCCGGCGTGGGGGTTTCCAGTTGCGCGGCTGCTGCTTCTTCTACCTCGGCGACATTGCGCTGCGCACGGGGAGCCGAATTACCTTTGCGGAAGGCCGGGGTGTCGGCCGGCGCGGCCCAGTATTCCTTGAGTTCGTCATCGAGCCACAGCAGTGTCAGGGACAGCCCGGACATGTCAAGGCTTGTCACCAATTCACCGCATTCGGGCTCCACGACGCTCAACCCGGCAGCGCTCAGGAGCTTTTCCACCTTGCCAAAGAGGAGGAAGAGCTCGTCGTACTTCACGGTTCCCAAGCCATTGACGATGGCGACGACTTCGGTGCCGGCGTCGTCGGGCTTGTCGGCCAGCAGCCGCGAGACCAGCAACTCAGCCAGCTCGGACGCCGTCGGCATGGGGTGCTCGGAGATGCCCGGCTCCCCGTGGATGCCGAGACCCAGCGCCATTTTTCCCTCGGGAACGTGGAAGAGCGCCTCGTCCGCACCGGGCAGGGTGCAGCCGTCAAACGCGACGCCCAATGAGCGGGTCCGGTAGTTGGTCTTGATGGCGAGACGTTCGACGTCGTCTAGGTTCAGACCCGCTTCGGCTGCGGCACCGGCGATTTTGAAGACGGTCAAGTCCCCGGCAATGCCGCGGCGCTTCTCCAACTCCTCGATGGGAGCGCTGGCGATGTCGTCAGTGACCACCACGGTGCGGGTTTCAATGCCCTCGGCGTTAAGCCGTACCTGGGCTTGGCCAAAATGCAGGACGTCGCCGGCATAGTTGCCGTAGCTGAGCAGGACGCCACCGTTCATGGCGGCGGCCTTGGCGACTCGGTAAATCTGCCCGGCCGCCGGGGAGGCAAACATGTTGCCGCAGGCCGATCCGGCTGCGAGGCCCGCACCCACCAGGCCAGCGAATGCCGGGTAGTGCCCGGATCCTCCGCCAACAACGAGGGAGACCTGGCCCGGGTTCATCTCGGTGGAACGAACCACACCGCCGTCAACCCTTGTGACATACTTCCGGTTGGCGGCGACGAAGCCGTCGAGGGCGTCGTCGGCGAATTCTGCCGGGTTGTCGAATATCGAAGTCATGATTCCTTCTTGGCCCTAAGCGTTGAGCAGTGCAGTGGAGGACAAGGGAAGCTGGCGGCCCTGGGCAACCTGGCTCGTGCCGAGAGCGTAGCCCTCGGTTTTCGGCAAGACCTGTGAACGCAGGTACTCCTGGTTGCTGGCCGTGACACTGAGGCCATCTCCGCCGTAGTGCTCCGTGCAGATGATGCCCTGGTAGCCAACTGCGAGGGCCACCTTGAAGGCCTCGCGGTAGCTGATCAGGCCGCTTTCCATCGGTGCCGGCATGGCGGTGTAGTTGCCGCGCGCCACGTTTTCATCGCGAATGTAGTTCTTGACGTGCCAGTAGTTCGCGTACGGCAGGGTCTTGGCCACTACTTCGCGCCAGTCCTCGATGGGACGGTGCAGGCGGATGAGGTTTCCAATATCCGGGTTCAGGCCAACGTTGGCCAGATCGATGTCCTGAACCAGCTGTACCGAGGAGTCCGCGGTACCCAGGTAGGTGTCCTCATACAATTCCAAGGACAGCAGAATGCCGGCCTCGGCTGCGTGCTGACCCAGTTCGCGGAGGCGGGTGACGGCCTTGTTCCAGGTTTCCGTGTCGCCTACCGGATCCGTATGGCCCTGAACGGTCCAGAACCACAACTGCTTCTGCTGCTCTGCCGTCAGCGCCTGGTGGAGGCCAAAGGAGACCACCTCACAGCCCAAGGCTGCTGCGGCGTCGATGGTGCGGTGGCTGTAGGCTAGGTTGTCTTCCCAGTTGGCCGCGTCGATGACGCTGCGACGAATCGCGGAGATGACCGGAATGCCGATTCCCACGTGATCAGCTGCTGCCTTGAATTCCTGCAGACGGGATTCGCTCAGATCGCCGGGGCGCACCCAGCTATCGGTCAGGTCCGCGTTGGTAAACCCCGCATCCTTGACCTCCTGGAAGACGTCAACCCATGCGGACGGCTCTGCATCATTGATGTGCACGCCGGCTGCGCTGGTGCCCGGGAACTGCAGCAGGGCCGCTGTGATGGGCCAATTCTCTGCTGTGTAAGCCATGTCTTTCACTCCTTCGTGATAAATCCTGTTTCCTATAGGATCTACTATCGTGAAGGGCGGCGGATATGTCAAGCGTCACAGTCTTGAGGAGTGCTAAAGGAATTGAATCCGTTCAACTCTGCCCACCGAAGCAACCAGATGTGGCTACTCTGGCTAGGGGAAATCGGCGCCAATCCGCAGGTACCGGGCCAGGAAAGGCATCGAGACCGGTTTCCGAGCAGGGGCCGGGCGCCCGCGTCACGGCCACGTCACAATTGGTTTTACGTGATGGCCGCGGGGGCCGCCTCTGCCATGGCACAGCAAAGCCCGCCATTGAACTTCACATGGCGGGCTGTAGGTCTAGGGCTCGGCCGCGTTGAGGCTTCGGCGCTTTGAGACGACGTGCTGGACTTTTAGGCCTCGGGTGCGTCAGCCATCGCTCGCGCCCGGACATTGGAGACATGCTCGGTCATCTTGGCCGCAGCCTCCATCGCATCACCGGCACGGAGCGCCTCGAAAATTGCGTGATGCTCCGAGATCGCATGATTGGCGTCCGTGATGCCCACGCCGCTGAACAAGCGGAATCGCTGCACCTGGCCACCCAGGGCGTTGTAGGCCGCAAGCAAAAAGGGGTTCCCGGCATTCTCGGCGATCAGCCTGTGAAAGCGCTCATCGGCATCAAAATAGTCCCGGAACTCCGCGAACGATGGTCCCCGGGGCGCTGTTTCCAAGTCATGGATGGATTGTCCCAGGGCAGTCAGAGTCTGCTCCGTCATCCTTTCGCTGGCCAGCTTTGTGTTGACGGGTTCGATCACCAACCTTGCTTCCATCAACTGGGCAAGTTCCACCGCAGTGGACACAGGCGCCACCTTGTAACCCTTGAGCGCCACGCGTTGAACCAGCCCAGTGTGCTCCAACCGCGCAAGCGCTTCCCGAACGGGCGTGGGTGAAACTTCCAGGTCGCGGGCCGTGCCATCGATACTGACGGAGTCACCGGGCATCAATCGCCCGTCCATAAGCGATTCCAAGATCTCGTCATAGACGTGGTCTGCCAACACCTGGCGGTTGACTGCGTGGGATCCGTTCGATGACTTCATGTGGCAAACCCTATAGGATTGCCACCCACTTGGCGGAATTGATCTCAGCGTCCGGCAGGCGTGGAAGAATGACATTGATTCACGATGACAGCGAGCACAGCACTCACCAGTAAACAGCAGCAGGGCGGCAATCGGGAGAAGCCGCCCCCTGTTGCCAAGCGCACCCATCAAATTCCGGATGTCCCGCGCCGGATGTTTTTCCTGACCATGGGCGCCGCGGCCGTGACCACCGCTTTTCAGGCCAATATCGTCGCCGATGCCATGCTGACCGAACGTACTCAGTACCGGGTCACGACTCCCGACAACGAAGAGAACCAAGCGGCGGCTGCCCGTTTCCCAGGCAAAACCTGGTACCTCCTGGGCGGCTTTCGGGTCAGCTACCGCGATACTGGACGCAAGCTCACGGCGCTGCAACCGGCCATGAATCAGCGGGCGCCTGCCTCGTACATTGGCTATTCCAACGACGGCATCGACGTCGCCCAGCTGTTCATTGCTATTCGGCGCGATGTGTTTGAGCGAAAAATCGACACCGTGTATTTCTACGGCGACAGTTTTGGCGGCATGGTTTCGGTGGTGCTGGGCTCGTTGCTGACCCAAATCGGGCTCACCGTGAAGTTGATCGTGATGGGTTCGAGCCCCAGCAACGTGGCCGATACCCTGGATCCCGGCAAGGAATACATCTCACTGGCCGGTCAAATTGTGCCGTATCTGGGCGTACTGGGTCGTTTGGGCGCCGGCCTCTGGGCCGGGCTAGCCAACCCGAACGGTCAGGGCATGTACAGCGCGGCCCGGCGCGGGATCGCAGGCTCCTTCGATCTGAGCAACAATTCGCTCATCCTCAGCACCAGCCAGGCCACCTTCTTGCAGGCCTTCCCCAGACAGTACGACGGCGGAATCCCCACCTCCACCGGAATCGGGCTTCTGTACGACCCCGAGGATTTCATTGTCGATTCCGCATCGGCAACCCGCGGCTGGGAGGCATTATTGCCGCGGAATCCACGCTTCTCCTACAGCATCCCCAAGACCGGACATGCCAGCCCCGAGATCAATCCGGAAATCTACCGCACGGCGTTGCGCGTGGTGTTGGATGAACTGGACCCGCCGCCGGTGACCTCGAAGCCGCTCCAGCCGATCTTCTAGCCACTTCACAAGGCTCCCTGGGATCTCTTAAGCAGCTCCTGCGGGTGTGGACGACGCTTCGGAATCGTTTAAGCAGCTCCTGCGGGTTCCGGAGACAAATACCCACAGGTACTGCTTAACGTATTCAGCACTGCACCCAACACCCACAGGAGCTGCTTAAGATTCTCGGCAGCCGAGGCAATCTTCGGCACCTGAACGAAAGAAGGTTAGCGGCGCTGGGTTTGTGCCAGCAGTTCCTCGAAGGGCAGCGACGTCATCTCAGTGCGTTCACGCTGGGCGCGCTTTTCCTTGTGGTCTACGAGAACCACCGGATGGGCATCCGACGTCGAGCCGTCTGAAGATCCAGCCGAGCCACCGACGGCCAGCACGGCCGCCAACTCCCCCGCACCCTGTTCGATCCGACGCTCCAGATTATTGTCGCCAGACGGGTTGCCGCCGGAACCACCCCAGTCCTCGGGCGATGCGTAGACGGCGGTTGCCATGGTGTTTGCGCGGAGGTAGCTGAACAATGGGCGGATGGCCAGGTCAAGGACCAGCGAGTGGCGGGACGAGCCGCCCGTGGCACCGAAAAGCACCGGCATTCCGTCAAGGAATTTGGGATCGAGTACGTCAAAGAACGATTTGAACAACCCACTGTAGGAGGCGCTAAAGGTGGGAGTCACGGCGATCATCGCATCGGCGGCTTCCACACGCTTGACTACCTCGGCCAGTGCCGGACCTGCATAGCCGGAGACCATGTTGTTGGCGATGTCCGTGGCGTAATTGCGCAGGTCAATCACGTCCAGCACGGCCGTGACGCCCAACGCCTGCAGCTGCGACTGGACCTCGGCGCCCATCTGATCCGCCAACATGCGGGTGGAGGACGGGACGCCGAGACCGGCCGAAATGACTACTACGGTACGCTGCATTATGACTCCTTAGTTCATGCGTTTGCATCTATTGGAGTCAACGGCGCACTGCCTGAGGTTATTCCCCTTCGCCTGCGTGGTGGGCCTTGACCGGGTGTCCGTGAGTATCCGAGTGGCGGGCCGCAGCGATCTCATTGATCCGACCGCGGCTGAGGTACCAGCCGATGATGAGCGCCGGAATAATGACGACAACCGAGCCAATGGTCCAGGTTCCAACGGGGCTGTCGAACGCCATCAGGACCAGCACAGCCAGCAGGAACGCCAGTGTCAGGTAGCCCGTGTACGGGGCGCCGATCATGCGGAATGCCGGGCGGATGGCCTGCCCCTTCTTCACCAGGCGGAACAGGGCCAACTGGCACAGGACGATCATGCCCCACGAGGCGATGATGCCCAACGCCGCCATGTTCAAAACAATTTCGAAGGCCTGGGCCGGGACAATTGCGTTCAAGATGACACCAAGGAAGGCCACAGCGGCCGTGAGCAGGATGCCACCATAGGGCACACCACTTCGGTTGAGTTTGGCCGTGAACTTGGGCGCCGAACCGGACAGCGCCATGGAGCGCAGGATACGGCCGGTGGAGTACAGCCCGGCATTCAGCGAGGACATGGCAGCAGTCAGCACCACCAAATTCATAATCGAATCCATGCCTTCCACGCCAATGGAGCCAAAGAATGTCACGAACGGACTCTCGCCGGCCTTGTAGGCGGTGTAGGGCAGCAGCAGCGAAAGCAAAACGAGTGATCCAACGTAGAAGACGGCGATCCGGATGATGACCGTGTTGATGGCCTTCGGCATGACCTTTTCAGGGTTCTGGGTTTCGCCGGCAGCCGTACCAATCAGCTCAATCGACGCATAGGCAAACACCACGCCCTGCATGACCACCACCACCGGCAGCAGCCCGTTCGGGAAGAATCCACCGTTGTCGGCGATCAAGCTGAAGCCAACCTGCTGGCCTTCGACGGGGGTTCCAAAAATGACGAAGTACGTGCCAACCAGCAGGAAGCCGACCAGCGCCACCACCTTGATCAGCGCGAACCAAAACTCCAATTCACCAAAGACCTTGACGGAAACCAGGTTCAGTCCCAACACCAGCAACAAGGCACCGAGCGCCCACACCCACTGCGGCACAGACCCGATCCACGGGATGTACTTGGCGAAGAAATGCATGTAAAGCGCGACGGCGGTGATGTCAACGATCGCTGTCATGGCCCAGTTGAGCCAGTACAACCAGCCGGAGACGAAGGCAGCTTTCTCACCGAAGAACTCACGAGCATACGAGACAAACGAACCCGACGAGGGGCGGTGGATGACCAGCTCTCCCAGTGCCCGAAGGATCAGGAAGGCGAAGAAGCCACAGACCGCGTAGCTGAACATCAGTGCCGGACCTGCCCCGGCCAAGCGCCCCCCGGCCCCCATGAACAGTCCGGTTCCGATGGCACCGCCAATGGCGATCATCTGGATCTGACGGGACTTCAGGCCCTTATGCAGCCCGGCGTCCTCCGCCGTCAAGGCGGCGTTGGGTGTGTCTTGAACTAAGTCAGACGTTGCTAGTTGTTCCTGGTGTTGCATGGTGAAAATCCTTTTCGTGAGGCGCCGCCGGCTTCATTGCCGAACAGCGGTGTCAGTCGCCGAGATTGGCGAGGTACTCCGGTCGCAATAATTCATCGAGTTGTTCAGCTGTCAGCAGTTTGTGTTCCAAGACGAGCTCGGCAACACCACGGCCGGTGGACAGGGCTTCAAGGGCAATGGCTGTTGAGGCGGCATAGCCCAGGCGCGGGGTGAGCGCCGTAACTAGGCCAATGGAGTGTTCCACCTGTTCGCGCAGCTTGTCCTCGTGGGCGGTGATGCCGCGGATGCACTTGTCGGCCAGCGTGATGCAGGCTGCTTCCAAGTGGGTCATGCTCTTGTTAAGGCTGTGCACAATGATCGGCTCAAAGGCGTTGAGCTGGAGCTGCCCGCCCTCAGCCGCCATGGTGATGGTGACGTCATTGCCGATGACCTCGTAGGCCACCTGGTTCACAACTTCCGGGATCACGGGATTGATCTTGCCAGGCATGATCGAGGACCCTGCCTGCACTGCCGGCAGGGTTATCTCGCCAAAGCCGGCGCGCGGCCCGGAGGAGAGCAGCCGCAGATCGTTGCAGATTTTTGACAGCTTCACGGCCACGCGCTTGAGAACACCGGAGAGGTGCACAAAAGCGCCAACATCGGAGGTGGCCTCGATCAAATCGATGGAGGTAGTGAGCGGCAGGCCGGAGATTTCGGCCAGGTGACGGCACGCCAGAGCTGAGTAACCCACAGGTGCGTTGAGCCCTGTGCCAATGGCGGTGGCACCAAGATTGATCTCGTGGACCAACAGCGTGGATTCGGCCAGGCGTGCCCGGTCCTCCCCCATGGTGACGGCATAAGTGTTGAATTCCTGCCCCAGCGTCATTGGCACGGCGTCCTGGAGTTGCGTGCGGCCCATCTTCACCACGGTCCGGAACTCCACGGCCTTCGCGGCAAACGCATCGCAGAGGTACTCCATGGCAACAACCAACGATTTCGCACCGAAAATGGTGGCCACGTTGACGGCTGTGGGGTAAACATCGTTCGT
>JBKKBD010000087.1:0-11353 GCA_046714315.1 Specibacter sp. | reverse complement strand
GGGGCAGTTAAAAACGAAGTACAGGTATACAAACGGCACTCCAAATAACATTATTGCCACGGAGCGTCGGTGGTGGAACCAAGAAGTTTTGGATCCACCACCGAGGACGGATTGAGCCAGCCTGTTAGAGGGTAGCGAGCAGTTCCTTCATGTCCTTGATCTCGGATTCCTGGGAGGCAACGATGCTCTCTGCCAAGGCCACAGCCTCGGCATTTTGACCGTCGGTGACCTCGGTTTTGGCCATCTCTACGGCACCCTCGTGGTGGGCAATCATCTGGGTAAGAAAAAGCTTGCTGGCCTCGGTGCCCTCGGCAGCCTTGAGCTTGTCAAGATCATCGCCAGTCATCATTCCGTTCATGGAGTGGTTTCCGGCCATGGAGGTTGGTTCGGACCAGCCGGTGAGCCAGGTGGTCATCTTCTTGATTTCCGGGTCTTGGGCGGCCTTGATGTCTGTGGCCAGCGTCATGATCGCGGGGTCGAGGTCGGTCTTGGCGAGCATAATGTTGCTCATCTCTACTGCCTGGACATGGTGGGGGATCATCATTTGGGCAAACATCGTGTCCGCAGCATTATGCTCCCCACCGGCGACTGTAGCTTCCATGGAGGAGGCCGTCGGACCACTATGGTTCATCCCTGGCATGGATCCGCCGTCGGTTTCGGTGGAGCATCCTGCCAACGCGAGCATGGCGGCAACAATGGTGGCTGAAACGGTCAATGATTTCTTCATAATAAAACAGTCCTTCACTTGAACTTCTCGAATACTTTGCAGTTGCCCTGACTTTGAGGGTGCGCTAATGAGGACCCGTGCGAGATACACGGGACGACTCATGGGTTTACGTTCTGCTGATCGAGAGTTGATTCAGTGACGGCGGGTCAGGGACACGACCCGAGGACTTGTGTCCTGCAACAACCAGAAACGCCGATTTGCTCGAAGGAAGCGTGAACGCATCCGGAAGGGGCAAGGTCACGACTGCTGTTGCGAGGCTTGGAATGCAGCTTTGGTGCCTGTCCATGGATGGTTCGCATCCAGTGGAGGAACAGCCACAGGCCGCCGGTGTGGTCGAGGGCGCATGAGTGGCGCTGTCAAGCGTTGCGGTGCCGTCGGAGACTGGGTGCTCGGAGACAGGAGTGGTTTTGACGCTGACTGTTTCGGTGGAGGCGTTCATCATGCTGGGGGATGTCATGGACGAGACGTCTGCTCCACCGATGACATGCATGCCGAAGATGCCCCCGATGACAGCGAAGGCAAGAGCGATCGTCGCGCCCCAGCGCAGGAAGGATCCCATCGTGGGCGTACTACTTGGCATGCGCATGGTGAAATCCTTTCTGCGGTTCCGCTGGAATCTAGCTGGTCGTTGTGAATTGTACGGACCCAAGCTGGGTGAGAGCTTCGAGCGTGCCTAGTGGACGTCGGCAGGGTTGAGTTTGAGGCGGCGCAGCAGTTGTGCGTTCAGGGCCACCACGATGGTCGATAGCGACATCAAAACTGCACCTGTGGCCGGTGAGAGGACGATGCCAGCAAACGCCAGCACGCCTGCGGCTAGGGGGACGGAGATGATGTTGTAGCCGGTGGCCCAGATCAGGTTTTGCCACATTTTGCGGTAGCTGGCGTGGGAAAGATCGACCATGGACAGCACGGCCCGGGGGTCATTGCCGGCCAAAACGACGCCGGCGGATTCCATGGCTACGTCGGTTCCGGCGCCGATGGCAATGCCAACTTCGGCCCGTGCCAGGGCGGGGGCGTCGTTGACACCGTCACCCACCATGGCCACCTTCAGCCCACGAGCCTGCAGCTCGGCGACCTTCTGGTCCTTGTCCTGGGGCAGAACCTCGGCGAAAACTTCGTCGATGTGAAGCTCGGCCGCCACGGCTTGGGCGACTTGGTGGGCGTCTCCGGTGATCATGGCAACCTTGATGCCCCGGTTTTGCAGGGCCGCAATGGCTTGGCGGGACTCTTCGCGGACTTCATCCTCCAGTGCGACTGCGCCAATGACTGTTCCGTCCCTGATCACATGCAAGATCGATGCACCCCGGTCCATCCACGCTGCGGTTGTGTCTACGATGTCCGCGGGTTCTGAGGCTCCGAGCTCCGCGAGTAGGGCTGGTCCGCCTACAGCAGCGTTGGTTCCATTGACGGTGGCCTGGACGCCGCGTCCGGTCAGGGACTGAAAATTCGAGGCAGTCAAAGCCGGATTGCCGGTCTGTTTGGCGGCAGCGATGATCGCCCTGGCGACCGGGTGTTCGCTGTCCGATTCAACAGCGGCGGCGAGGGCCAACAGCTCCTCTGTTGTGACGCCTTCGACCGCAACGACACCTGTGACAGCGGGTTCGCCCTTGGTCAGGGTTCCGGTCTTGTCGAACAGGACGACGTCGATGGTGCGCATCCTCTCCAAAGCCATCCGGTTCTTAATCAGCACCCCGGCCCGCGCGGCCCGTTCGGTGGAGATGGCGATGACCAGTGGAATGGCCAAACCCAAGGCGTGCGGGCAAGCAATAACCAACACCGTCACGGTGCGGGTCACCGCGTCCGGGACACTGCCCAGCAGGGACCAGACAATGAACGTGATGACACCGGCGCCGGCGGCAAAGTAGAACAGGAACGCCGCTGCCCTGTCGGCCAGGGCCTGGGCACGGGAGGTGGAGGCCTGTGCCTCGGCAACCAGCCTTTGGATCCCGGCCAAGGCGGTATCGTCACCGACTGCCGTAACTTTCATCCGCAGGGAGTTGTCGGTGGCAACGGTTCCGGCCACCACGGGGTCCCCGACCGAGCGGGGAACGGTTTTGGATTCGCCGGTGATCATTGATTCATCCACCTCGGCGGATCCGTCGGTAATCACGCCGTCCGCTGGCATCCGAGCCCCGGAACGGACCAGGACAAGGTCGCCGGCTTGTAGCTCGGTGACGCTGATGGTCTCGGTGCCGCCCTCGATGACCCGTTCGGCCTCATCCGGCAGCAGGGCGGCCAGGGCGTCGAGGGCCCCGCGGGCCGAGCCCAGGGCCCGCATTTCAATCCAATGCCCCAGCAACATGATGGCCACCAGCAGGGCCAGCTCCCACCAGAAATCCAGGTCAAAGCCGCCGATACCCAGGCTGGTGACCCAGGAGGCAATGAATGCGACGGTGATGGCCATGGAAATCAGCAGCATCATGCCCGGTTGCCGGGACTTGATCTCTTGCCAGCCACCCTTGAGGAACGGCTGGCCGCCGTAGAAGAAAATGAAGGTGCCCAACACCGGTGGGATCCAGACAGCCCCCGGGAAATCGGGAGGAGTGTAACTGAGAAGGTGCCCGAACATGGGGCTGAAGAACACCACCGGGATGGAAAGTACCAGGGTCAGCCAGAATCGATTCTTAAACATGGCGGTGCTGTGCCCGGCATGCTGGCCGGCGGTGTGGATGGCATGGTCGTCGTGATCCATGCCGCCGTGACCCATGGCCGCGTGATCCATCTCAGAAGTCAACGTCTCACCGGGGTCGGCAGCCTGTGCCTGGTGGTCGTGCCCATTATGGTTCTCTTCCATGTCTCTCCCCGTTCGGGTTGATAGAAGTGGTTTCTAGCTCTTTGTGACGGTATAGCCGGCAGTGGCCACGGCAGAGCGAATGTCTTCAGGGAGTACAGGTCCAGAGACCATCAGTGTCGAGATGCCTCCTGCGACAAGATCAACGGTGGCGGATTCCACGCCCTCAATTGCCGCAACGGCGATCTCGACGCTTTGGACGCAGTGCCCGCAGGTCAGTCCTTCCAAGGAGTACGCGGTTCCAGACTCGCCGGTTGCCTTGGCCTCTGTTGTCTCGGTCGAGCAGCAGCTGCATGAGCTCTCGGTTGTCTGCGTCAGTTTGAGGTCTTTTGGAGTTTCAGTTCCGCACATTTGGGAAGTTCCTTTGAAAAGGGGTTGGATGGTGTGCGTTGGGGTTGAACGGCAGTGGCGGCTGGAAGAATCGACGGCCGCGACAAACTACTTCACTGACAACACCCCAAACATACCCCCATGGGGTATTGCCGTCAAGCTTTGACTCTCGTGATGCACGCGTCATCGGCAAGGATGTTCTCAGGTGAATTTGCCGGTACTGGGCCGTTGATACCGGAGTATTTCACTTGCCCGGGAAGTCGCTGAGTCCTATTCCCTGGTCATCGAGGCAGGGCGAGTGCTTCCCCGCGGCTGGCCCGATGGAGCGCAGGCACGTGCAGGCCGGCCCCTTGACGGCCGGCATCGTTTGCCAGGCGAAGCGCTGCATCTTGTTGTAGGTGTCAAAGTCCAGGACGGCGCCGTTGAGTTTCGGTGCCAGATCGTGGCTGACGCTGACCACAATCTCCTCCAGCCCACCGGCCCCTTCGCTCCCGGCATCGCCCAGTGCGCTGAGCAGGCAGCGCAGGGGCTTTTTTGGTTCCGTTCGGGAGAAGTACAGTCCTTGTTTGCGGCAGCCGCTGGGACCCAGATAGCAGTGCAGAAGCCCGCCAAAGATCCCGATCATGGCCACGGCCTCTCCGGTCAGGGTGAAGCTGCCGTGACCGGGAATTCGGGCCAACATGCCTTGCCCGGCTGGCGCGGACTCTACCCGGCGCACCGGCTTAGGAACCATGTCCAGTCTCCGTTGCGCGTGCGGTGGAGACTTGAATGACCATGTCATCCAGCTTGGGGAGGGCGTGCCCCAGTCGATGTCTGGCCTCCTCCAGCGTCTGATCCACGGTGGACAGTGGTGCGTCCACGGTTGTGACGGTGGCCGCGCCCTGGAGTCGGTGGCCGACCCAGCGCAGTTGTAGCCGTTCCACGGCCAGGATGCCGGGAGTTTCTTCAAGGGCTGTTTGTGCACGGGCGACAAGGTCGGGTTCGATCCCGTCCATCAGTCGGCGGCCGATGCTCTTCACCGTGCCCCACAGCAAGACGATGATGGCGGCCGAGATCAGCAGCCCCACAATCGGGTCCGCTAGCGGGAAGCCGAGCATGACCCCGCCAGCGCCGAGAACGACGGCCAGTGAGGTGAATCCGTCAATCCGGGCATGAACGCCGTCGGCCACGAGTGCGGCGGAGCCGATCTGCCGGCCCACCCTGATCCGGTAGATGGCCACGGCCTCGTTGCCGGCAAAGCCGATCACGCCGGCGGCAAGTACCCACCAAAGGTTGTGCAGGGGCTGTGGGTGGAAGAGTCGGTCGATGGACTGCCAAGCCGCAACGACGGCGGAAAGTGCCACGACGGCGACGATGAACAGGCCTGCCAGGTCTTCGGCGCGTCCATAGCCGTAGGTGTAGCGGCGGGTGGCGGCGCGGCGGCCCAAGATGAAGGCAATCCACAACGGGACCGCGGTCAGGGCGTCGGAGAAGTTGTGGATGGTGTCCGCCAGCAAGGCCACCGAGCCGCTGATGAGCACCACCAGGAACTGCAGGACCGTGGTGCCCAGCAGGATGAAGAGGCTAATCTTCAGGGCGCGGACGCCCTGGACGCTGGATTCCAAGGCGTCATCGATGGAGTCTGCAGAGTCGTGGGTGTGCGGGACAAATAATTCAAATAGCCAGCCCTTGAACCCAGTGTGGTGCTTGTGGGAATGTCCCTCATGCTCATGCTCATGCTCATGCTCATGCTCATGGGTGTGGCCGTCTTCGTGCGCGTGACCGTGCGGGTGCTCGTCATCGTGGTGGCGGTGGCCCGCCTGTCCGGTGAGGCTCATGTCGCGGTCTGGTCTGCGCGGTGGTGCGCGGGCATCCCGCCGAGAGCGTGCTCGGCCTGGTAAATGGCGTCTGCCACCAGTTGGCGGGCGTGTTCATTCGCCAGCCGGTACATGACCTTGGTCCCGTCCTGGCGGGTAGAGACGATGCGGGCCAGACGCATCTTGGCCAGGTGCTGAGAAACAGCGGCAGGGGATTTTTCTACTAATTCGGCCAGCGCGCCCACGGCCATCTCGCCCTCGCGCAGGGTTAGGATGATTCGCACCCTGGTGGCATCGGCCAGCATGGCAAAGATCTCCACCGCCAGTTCCACGTATTGGCTGTCTACATCCAATGTGCAAGACTTCTTATCTGCATTCATACGCACATAGTCTCATTAAGCTGCTGCTTATGTCGCATTGACCATGACCGGTCAGGCTTTTGGGACCATCTGCCGACTGGACTCGTCGCGGACCCTCAGCGGCGCCTAGCCAAGGGATTGCTCGGGTTCTTCGCCATCACCCTTCGGTGGGCGGCGTGTTTGCGGCCCGGTCCTTCGGTTCCGTAACGGTGAGACCTTTGCCGGTAGGGCGCCACGGCGTCGGGCGCGGCGCAGGGTAAGGAGAGTAAAGCCGATCATCACCGCGGCGATGAACACTGCCAGGGTTACCGAGACGGCAACCACCCCGGGAAGCCCCATCGCCTTGATGTTCGACCAATCATCCCACCCGCCGGCCACTACTCCTTGAACCACTATCTTTCCTTCCGGGGCTGTTCCGCACCCTCAGGGGCTGGTTGCTCCTGCAGGTTGGCGCCTTTCGTCTTTGAACGGTGGGCCATGTATTCGTGCGCCGTGAGCCAAACGATGAAGATGTCAAAGGCAGTCAGGAAGACCATGCCCCAGGTAAAGGAAACCACCAGCTCGTAGCTTTGGTAAAGGATACAAACACCCAGGAAGGCAATCATCCACGGATAGGCCCAGAGTTTGTCCTTCAGTACCGCCCAAACCAGAACGATCTTCACGAGCCCGTGCAACAACAAATAGATCGCACCGAACAGGGTCGCTGAGACGGTCATCGTCGCGGCCAGGTGCACCAGGGTCGTAGCGATGAGGTCATGGGGATCTTCGGAAAGCTCATGCTGGGTCAGATTCTGAACCAAGGAGCCCACCTGCGCGGGTGAGACCAGCAGGAGCAGGATTCCTCCGACTAGTTCCAGCACTCCATCCAGGCCCTTGAGGACCAGACTGATCTTGAATGTCTTGCCCAACAAGGAGCTGCCGGTAGCCGACTTAACCATCGTTCCTCCGTGACGTAACAACTGTTACAATTTCAAGTGTGACACAAAATATTGAATGGGTGCTGATTCTTCCGCAAATTCCGTCCGAACCATCCCGCCACCGGGTGGCCGTGTGGCGCCAGCTGCGCAAGGCAGGTGCTGTCCCCGTCTCGACCGGCGTCTGGGCACTCCCCGCCGGACCGGCCTTCCAAGCCGATTCGGACCGGGCCGGGGAGCTCTGTCGCAACGGCGGCGGGAGCCTGGTCATCATCGACGCGTCCCCACGCGACGAGACCTCAGCCTCCATGATCCGGGACGCATTCATGGCCGTTCGTGTGGATGAATGGGCCGAGTTCACGGCGGACTGCGGCAAGTTCGAGGTGGAGATTGCCAAGGAAATTCAGAAGCAGAAGTTCACGTTCGCCGAGCTAGAGGAAGAGGAACAAAGCCTGGACCGGCTACGGCGCTGGTACCGGGACCTGAAGAAACGCGACGTTCTGGAACTACCCGAGGCCAAGGCCGCCGAGAAGCGGCTGCGGGCCTGCGCAACAATTTTGGACGGCTATGCCGAACGGGTTTACCAGGCCGTCCACGGAAGAACGGACGCGCCCGACAGTGGCGCCACGGCCACAACACCCCCAGTCCTAGACGGACCGGATACATGAGACTGCCAGGCCGCCGCAAGACCCCGGCCGAATCTTCGGCGAGCCCATCTCAGACTGGACCCTCTGCACGGGTGCTGGCTCCGCTCTATGCAGCGGGATTCACCACCGCGTTCGGTGCTCACAGCATCGCGGCAGGCCTGGGCGCGGAAAGCGGCCATATCGGGCTCGGATTGCTCACCTTTGGCGTGCTCTTGGCGCTCTACGATGTGGCCGAAGTCATCCTCAAACCCGTATTCGGGTCCCTCAGTGACCGGATCGGTTCGAAACCCGTCATCATTGCCGGCCTGGTCGGATTCGCCCTCGCCTCCCTCATCGGCACGCTCGGGACCGCCCCGCTCATCATCGGCATAGCCCGACTGGGCCAAGGAGCTGCAGCCTCAGCTTTTTCTCCCGCATCCTCCGCGGCCGTGGCGAGGCTGTCTGGACCGGGCACCGCAGGCAGGTACTTCGGCAAATACGGCTCATGGAAGGGACTGGGCTACGTTCTCGGCCCACTATTGGGAGCCGGCTTGATCTGGGTCGGTGGGTTCCCTGCCCTCTTCCTGGCCATGGCCATCATTTCTGCTGCGGCCGCCCTCTGGGTCGGAATCTCCATGCCCGCACTGCCGGTCCTCCCGCGCCCCCGCTACACCTTCAGCGACCTGGTGCACCAAAGCACCCAACGCTCCTTCCTTATTCCCACCATGGTGTTGGCCGGCGCTACCGGCGCCCTCGGTGTCGCCGTCGGATTCCTGCCACTTCTAGGCACCACGCTCCGCCTTCCCCTGGTCGCAAGCATGGCCGTGGTCGCAGTCCTAGCGCTCTCCTCCACCCTCACCCAACCCCTAGTAGGTCGCTGGCGAGACCAAGGATGCATCTCAGCACGGGGCGGAATGAGCTTGGGTCTGGCCCTCATCGCAGCAGGTATCGTCCTACTTGCAGTCGTCCCGCAACCCCTAACTCTCTACCTGGCCGCGCTAGTCATCGGGTGCGGCATCGGGATCTCCACACCCCTTGGATTCGCGCATCTCGCTTCAACGACCCCGCCAGAACGAATGGGGAGAACGATGGGATCGGCAGAAATCGGCAGAGAGGTTGGCGACGCGGCCGGGCCGCTCATTGTCGGGGCCATCGCAACAACCGTCAGCATCGCGGCCGGCCTCGGAACCCTCGCGCTCCTCATAGCCGTCACATCAGTCCTTTCAGCGCTGCTGCTGCCACGCACCAGCGACGCTCTTTCGTCACATCGAGAAACTGAGACTCCCGCATCCCCAAAGTCCAACTCATAAAGACGCGTCATCAAAGGATTGGCCTGCACGAACAGCTAATGCCAGCCCTCAACTACAGATAAGCCGGCAGGATCGCCCGTTTGCTCTTGACCGACCCACGGAACGTGGCCTTCTCCGCCGCCGTTTCAGAGCGGGCATTGAAGGTGGCGAACTTCGTTTTCAGTTCCTTGGAGTATGCCGGAGTGAGCGACCAGCGGCCAGCCTCAAGCCGGCGCACAGGCTCATCCTCACCCTTGGCGGACTCTAAAACCACGGGCACACGGGTTGTTGGTTTGATGTTCCATGACGGTTCCGGCAGGTTGTCACCTGCCGCCATGACGTCGAACATGCTCACCAGATCGCCCACTGCTCGCGCAATTACGTATCGTCCACACATGAGCCAATTCTGCACCTGCTAATTCTCAACCGGAAGACCCTGGATGCCCCTTCAATTACAACAGGGATTAACGTAGAGGTAGTTAACACCCCGAGTCTCGATCAAATCAGGGTAGCTGCAAGTTCGCAGCTACCCTGATTTGATCGTAAAGGAATGCTGTTATCTACGGACTGATTTGTACTTCGCTAAAAGTACCAAGCCGAAGTAGAAGCAGAGTGTAAAGAGCACAACTGCGGCAGCAAAGAAGACCCAATGACCGGCGGTTGGATTGGCGATTGCTGGCTGAATGCATACGGCCAAAGCAAAAATTGCGAAGCAGCCAGAGTACTTGAGAATTTGCTTCCTCGACATATTTCCTCCTGTTTTAGTCATTGCGGCATTGCACATCCTTCGTGATCGTGTAAATGCGCATGTTCTGATTGTTGGGGCACACTCCATGAGCGATGACAATGGCAACAATTACCACACCAATACCACCCGCAACGAGGCAACCAATTCCGGCTGTTTCCGCTCCCAAAGCAGCACAGATGAGCCCTGCCAGGACGGCGGCACCTGCGGTTCCGCCAGCTGCTTGCTCCGTACTATCGAGGGAAACGTAGGGAAATGGGTCAGCACCAGCACCAACCCTCGGTGCGATCACGGAGGAGGGGGCGCTCTGCGTAACTATCGGGTTTCTTGCACTGTCATAAGAGAAGCCCATATGGAAACCGCTGCCAAGATCGTAGTCAACGCTCTCCCCAGTAGCGGTGATTTCAGTTTCCCGTGGCGCGGATCCTGTCCTCAAACCAACGGCGATCTGTGACATTTGTTCGGCCGTCACGTTTGGCACATCGGTGGTAGTTGTTGCGTTCAACGGGATTGTTGCTGATTCAGCGTGCACCTGGTCGTGTGTCGCGTTCGGTGTACTCGCGTTGGCGGACACTGCTCCGCCAGCGAGCATGCTCAAAGACAGCAGTGTCCCCATAAAGACTTTTGAAATCCGACTGTTCAATTGTTTCCCCAATACTGTTTGGTGCTAGTCACGGCAACGCTTGTCGCTCTAGAGCTTTCGTGGCGAGGTCCTTCTGATCTGAGACCGGCTCGGAGTCCCCTCCAATATCGACCCTTCACGCATTTCGAAGCCAAGTCAAGAAAACCAAATGAGGGTTGGCTGACGGTAGATGAAGGGTGTACGCTGCGTGTTCCCGCGCTGAATGAGTGACTTTGCTTGCCTGAATTTTCGCCCACGGGCTAACCGGTCCCAGGACTCCTGAACCGACTGGTTGGGCCATACCTCACCCAGACACCGAAAACTAGACGCGCGATCCAGTTCCCTTGTTCCTCACAGGCCAAGTTCCCCATGGATTAAGACCCAGCGCCGCCGAGTAGCTGTCCGTCGTGGTCGGGTTCTTTTCAGCCAATGACGACACTGGATGGGGGAGCGGGGCCACCATCTGGGCACAGGAACCGAAGGGAGGGGGTGGTAGTTCAAGCGCCTGTGGGGAATCCCCGGTGAGTCACCCTGTCAGTGAGTTTGCAGCGATGGTTGTTGGCTACATGCGCAATGACCATGAAGCAGACGGCGCAGTTTTCGCCATCTACACGGACGCCGATGGCGATCAGCCCCTGCGACATCGTGGAGGCGATGGAGCAAGAAATGTTGGCCGCAGGCATGGGCTTGGATAAACGAGGAGATCGGGTACTGGTTTGGAGCCGGTTCAGGCTCGAACTAGGTTTGGGTGTAATGCTCCACAACCAACCCCGCTCTAGGCGCTGGCAAGTCCCTGCGAAATCGACACGGAAACGACACGCTTTGGTCCAAAACGTGTCGTTGTTCGACGGTCTTCGTAAGCTATCGAAAACCATGTTTTGCCGCGTATTCTAGGGGTTTTAGGTAACGTTAAAAACTATTAAAAACACCACAATCTGAAGAGGAGGTCAGGAGTTCGAATCTCCTTAGCTCCACCCGCATTCCCCTCCGACTAGGACAAACGTCCGGTCGGAGGGGTTTTGTATGTTCATTTTGAGTCAAACTACACTCGTTGCTTCGAGGATGTTGTAGTTCGCGAATCGTCATGTGATCTCGCATATTGGCAATCGGTTGCATTATTGATTTCGCCAGCGCTAAGGTGGCATCAGTCAACG
>JBKKBD010000086.1:0-22556 GCA_046714315.1 Specibacter sp. | reverse complement strand
CATGGCCTCGGCCATGGTCTCGCGTCCGATCCAGGAATCAAGGACGGCATCGCTGTTGTTTGCCACAAGTTGTTGCACCACTGTAGTTACCCTTTTCCAGCTTGAAACACCCTTGGTTCAAGCCATGGACAAGTCTGTCAGTGGACACTTGTTACCGGCGAGTTCCGTGAGGCGACTCACTAGACCGGTCTAGGCTTGCGGGGTGCAGACCACGCTCCGCGCCCCACCCCCAGACGCTCGCGCACTAGCGGGGCGATTCCTTCAGACGCTCGCGCAGTAAAGAGGCGATTCCTTCAGACGCTCGCGCAGTAAAGGGGCGATTCCTTCAGACGCTCGCGCAGTAGCGGGGCAATTCCCCCGTGGATGAATCTGAGCCATCTCGTAAACCGATAAGCTCTAACGGTGTTAATTTTGCTGCCACCCTCTGAGGGTAAGACTCCTGCCGACGCCGGCTCCCCCGTAGACCTGGCCGAATTGAACTTTCCGGAACTGACTGCTGCCCGGCAGGAAGTGGCAGTGGCATTGGCTGCCGTGTCGGCGCGGGATGACGCACTCAGCCAGCTTGGTGTTGGAGCGTCATTGGCACACGAGGTTAGCCGTAATACTCGTCTGGCTCACGAGCCGGCTGCCCCGGCGCACAGCATTTATACGGGCGTACTCTTCGACGCCTTGGGTTACCAGAGTCTCACTGCCACCCAAAAGAGCAAGGCAGATGCCGCCGTCGTGGTTGTCTCTGGGCTTTGGGGAGCTGTACGTTTTGCCGATCGAATTCCGGCTTACCGTTTATCCATGTCCGCGGGTCTGCCGGGTCTTGGCAAGCTCGCCAGCTTTTGGAAGCCTCAGCTGGCGGCTGCCATGACCGGTCCGGCGGCTGGTCATCTGCTGGTCGACTGCCGTTCCAGCACATACGCAGCGGCATGGGCGCCAGAACCCGAACGAACGGTGGCAGTGAACGTTTTCACCGAGCGCGACGGCACCCGCAAGGTCGTCTCACACTTCGCCAAACACACTCGCGGTGAACTGGCCCGGCATTTGCTAACGCGCCGTGGCAAGGCACCGGAAACGCCGACTCAGTTAGCCAAGGCGGCCGGCGAAAAGTGGACCGTGGAACTCGTTCCCGGAACTGCCCGCAAGCCGTACGCGCTGAACATCATCCTGGCCGACTGACAACCCGTACCAAGTACGACTGGCCCGCAGTAGTGGTTGAAAATTCGCGAAAATCACGGGTTTTTCAACCACTACTGCGGGCCAGTTGTGACGGGGCGGTTAGTTCCACTCCTCCGAGCGGACCAGGATCGCTCCGGAGTCGGGGCACATCACGATTGTCTCAGGGCTGCTCTTTTTGATGTCAACGAGGTCGCCGGCACTGAGGTGCATCCCGGATCCTTCGGACTTGCCGTGGAACAACCGCGCTGCGCCCACCCCGTATTTGGCGAGTGAACGGTCGTAGATGGCCAGCAGCTCGGGGGCAAAGGTAGCTGCAAGTTCGGACCGCTCTGCCAAGATGGCGTCGCGCTCCATCTTCAAGGCGCCCAGCTTACTGCGCACCTCATCCAGAACCTCGTCAAGGACGCTTTGCATCTGCGCCACGAGCTCGCGCTCGGCTTGAGCCTTGGCGGTTGCCTCTTCGAAGGCTTCCATGGCTTCGAGCTCAACATCTTCCAGAGCGCCCCTGCGGTTGTTCAGCGACTCAAGCTCGCTTTGCAATGCCATCAGGTCCTTGGACAAACCAGTTCCGCTGTTCAGCTTTGACTCATCGCGCTCAATGCGAGCCACAACTGCGGCCACATCATCTTCGGACTTTGTCAGCGCCCGCTGTGCATCGCTGACGGCGGTATCCAGAACAACAAGATCACTCTTGGCCACCGTAAGGCCTGAATGCAGATCCGGAAGCCTTGGGTCTTCCTTCAAAGCCTTGGCTTGGACGTCCAGTGCCCGTAGTTTGCCGTCCAGTACCGCAACGTCCAGCAAGCGCATTTGCTCGCCCGGTTCTGCCTTAGCCATGTAAGTCCTCCTGCTGCATATCAAAAAAGGGGTATTCCTCTAGGCAAGCCTAGTTGCCGGGCGTGAGAATAAAATCCCACGGGTCCGTATTTGTCTGGCTGACAACCAATTCTGCTTCAAATCCTTGATCGGCCAGAACATTTCCCAGCGCCTTGGCAGCGGCCGGGAGCCACAGCCATTCACTGGCAAAGTGGGACAGATCGATCAGGTAGGGCCGCCCATCGGTGCGGGCCTCCCTAGCCTCCGACGCCGGATGGTGGCGCAGATCCGCTGTGACATAAACGTCCGCATCGCTGGCACGGACGGCCTCGAACAAGCTGTCACCGGCCCCGCCGCATACGGCAACTTTGTGAACCAGGGCATCCCGGTCCCCTGCCACCCGCACACCACCGGCAACAGCAGGGAGGGTCAAGAATATTCGAGCAGCCAAGTCACCGAGCTTTTCGGCGCCGGGCAGCAGACCCACACGGCCGATTCCCTCTTCAACAAGCCCGTGGGCTGCTGGCATCAGCGGCTGAGCGTCGGTGAGTCCCAAGACGTCAGCGAGCACATCAGAGACTCCGCCTACGGCACTGTCTCCGTTGGTGTGGACGGTGAGAAGAGCGCAGCCGCCCTCGATCAAACGATGAACGGCGCGGCCCTTGCCGGACGTTGCCGCCACGGAATTCACACCTTTCAAGAGCAGGGGGTGGTGGGTGATGAGGAGTTGGGCTCCCCACTCAAGTGCTTCCTCGATGACCTCGATCGTGGGATCCACGGCGAACATGATGCGGTTCACGGCAGCATCGGGACGGCCAACCACCAGCCCCACACGGTCCCAGTCTTCCGCCAGCGATTCGGGCCAGAGTTCCTCGGCGGCGACAAGTACATCGGAAAGGACAGGAGTGTCCAACGTTTCCGGCTCATAATCCACATCATCTTCGGCCAAAGGCTCGACGTCGGACACGGCTTGCGTGGCGGCCTCAACCGCAGCCTCGGCGGCGTCACCGGCGACCGGGAATTCCTCGGTATGTGCCGTTGGTGCCTCGTCGCCCTGGGCAAACGCGTCAGTCCCGTCGTCGGACGTGGGAAAAGTTGGATCCTTGCTCATGTTTCTACCTTACGTCCGGCAGGCCGCTATAGAGGACCCGGAACGTCGCGGCGGGAATGTTGGCGCCCGCAAATGACTTATAAAGGACTATGAAGACTTTTGTATTGGGCGGCGGCTGCTTTTGGTGCCTCGATGCCGTGTATCAAATGACCCGTGGCGTGGAATCTGTTGTGTCCGGATACACCGGAGGTGCCGTACACAACCCCAGCTATGAACAAATCTGCACCGGGACGACAGGCCACGCGGAGGTGGTTGCCGTGACGTTTGATGAGGCCGTCATACCGGAGGACGTCATTCTGGATATGTTCTTCGTCCAGCATGACCCCACCACCTTGAACCGCCAAGGGTACGACGTCGGCACCCAGTACCGCTCTGCCATGTACTACGGCGATGCGGACCAGGAAGCATCTTTCCGGGCGGCCATCGAGAGGAACCAACCGCTTTGGGCCGATCCAATCGTCACGGAGGTGTCGGCTCAGGAGAAAATTTTCCCGGCCGAGCACTACCACCAGGATTTCTACGCCCAGCGACCCGAAGTTGGCTATTGTCAGGTCATTATCAACCCAAAAATTGCAAAGGTTCGCAAACATTACGCGAAGTGGCTCACCGCCTAGAACCCCGCAACGGTACTCGCTACGCTGACTGTAATGCACTGTCCGCGGACACGGCACGCCTGTCGATGCAGTCCGCACCGCACCGTTTCCACCAACGCTATTAAGGACCTTTCATGGCACGTATTTATGACAATGTCACCCAGCTGGTCGGCGGCACCCCGTTGGTCCGCCTGAACCGCTTGACCGAAGGCCTGGACGCCACCGTCGCCGTGAAGCTTGAGTTCTACAACCCGGCCAACAGCGTCAAGGACCGGATCGGTGTGGCCATTGTTGACGCCGCAGAAGCCTCGGGCGAGCTCAAGGCTGGCGGAACCATCGTCGAAGGCACCTCCGGTAACACCGGAATTGCCCTGGCCATGGTGGGTGCGGCACGCGGATACAAGGTCATCCTGACCATGCCGGAGACCATGTCCACCGAGCGCCGTGTCATGCTGCGCGCCTACGGTGCCGAGATCGTGTTGACCCCGGGTTCCGAGGGCATGCGTGGCGCCGTTGAGAAGGCCAAGGAAATTGTCGCGAACACTGAGAACGCCATCTGGGCGCAGCAGTTCGCCAACCCGGCCAACGCCAACATCCACCGCACCACCACTGGTGAGGAAATCTGGGAAGATACCGATGGCGCCATCGACATCCTTGTCGCCGGTATCGGCACCGGAGGCACCATCACGGGCGTCGGCCAGCTGCTCAAGCAGCGCAAGCCCGGAGTTCAGGTTGTAGCCGTTGAGCCCATCGACTCCGCCATCCTCAACGGTGGCACACCCGGCCCGCACAAGATCCAGGGTCTTGGCGCCAACTTCATCCCCGAGGTTCTTGACCAGGACATCTACGACGAAGTCCTAGACGCCACGCTGGAAGACTCCGTTGCCGTTTCACGCGCTCTGGGCAACCAGGAAGGCATCCTCGGCGGCATCTCCGCCGGTGCGGCCGTGTGGGGAGCACTGGAACTGGCCAAGCGCCCGGAGAATGCCGGCAAGCTCATTGTTGCCGTCGTCCCCGACTTCGGCGAACGCTACATCTCAACGGTGCTGTACGACGACATCCGGGGCTAATAACTGCCCGCGCTGGAATAATTCCCGCATCACCGACGCTCTTGTGTCAGTGATGCGGGTCTTCGGCTCTGCAGGGTACGTTGCATTAAGAATCACGCCGAAGAAGAACTGCGGCGGTCAACTGAAAGAAGTCTGTGGGATTTTTCGGCAGGATACGTGAAGACCTTGAATCCGCCCGGTCACATGACCCGGCGGCTCGCGGTTCACTGGAGAACTTTTTTGTTTACTCGGGCATGCACGCCATTTGGATGCACCGTCTGACGCACAAAATGTGGGCCAATCCTGCACTGCGATTCCCGGCCAGGGTTGTCTCACAACTGACCCGTTTCGCCACCGGGGTTGAGATCCACCCGGGAGCCACGATTGGCCGACGGTTCTTCATCGATCACGGCATGGGCGTTGTTATCGGCGAGACAGCTGAAATTGGCGACGACGTCATGATTTACCACGGCGTAACCCTCGGCGGCCGTTCCTTGGCCAAGACGAAGCGTCACCCCACCATCGGCAACCGGGTCACGATCGGTGCCGGCGCCAAAGTTTTGGGGCCCATCAATATCGGCGACGATTCGGCGGTTGGATCCAACGCCGTCGTGGTCAAGGATGCGCCCGCCAACTCCATCATCACCGGCATCCCTGCCACGTGGCGCCACCGGGACGCAAAGCGCGAGATGGCACCGGCCGTGGATCCGGCAGAATACATCGACCCCGCCATGTGGATCTAATTTTTTCCTGACGCTCGCTTAAAGTTCGACGGCGGCCGGTGACCTTCCTCAGGGAAAGTCACCGGCCGCCGTCGTTCTTTAAAAATCTGTGTGGCAGTTGTTAGACCAAATCCACCCGCATTCGGGCAAATCGGTCCAACAACTGCCACACAGATCCGAAAGGGATTAGTGAGTGTCTACTGCACTGATCTCGGACTTGTCGCCGCTCCACTGGGTGTGGAAGGTGCCTTCAACGTCAACACGGCTGTACGTGTGAGCGCCGAAGAGGTCGCGCAGACCCTGGGTCAGTGCGGCGGGCAGGCGCGGCCGGCGCAGGCCGTCGTAGTAAGCCAGTGAGGATGAGAACACCGGTACGGGGATACCCAGCTGGACGGCGGTGGAAACCACGCGGCGCCAGGCCGGGAGAACCTCTGCGATTTCGGCTGCGAAGGCCGGAGCGAACAGCAGGTTGGTCGGCTTGTCTTCAGCTGCGTAGGCCTTGGTGATGTCCTTGAGGAGCTCGGCACGGATGATGCAACCACCACGCCACAGCGAAGCGATCTCATCCAGCTTCAGGTCCCAGTTGTATTCAACAGCGGCAGACTGCAGCATGTCGATGCCCTGCGCGTAGCTGATGAGCTTGGACGCGTAGAGTGCCTGACGAACGTCTTCAACGAAGTCGGCGCCGAGTTCAACAGCAACCTCGTGACCGGCCAGAACTTCCTGACCGATGGCGCGCTGATCGCGCTGTGAGGAGAGGCCGCGAGCAAACACAGACTCTGCGATGGCGGAGATGGGCGAACCCAGATCCAGGCCGGACTGAACCGTCCAGCGGCCCGTGCCCTTCTGGCCTGCGGAGTCAACAATAACGTCAACCAGCGGCTTGCCGGTCTTGGCGTCAACGTGACCGAGAACTTCAGCGGTGATTTCGATCAGGAAGGAGGCCAGCTGGCCTTCGTTCCACTTACCAAAGATCTCTGCCTGCTCGGCCGGCTCGATGCCAGCGGCGCTACGCAGCAGGTCGAAAGCTTCACCAATAACCTGCATGTCGGCATATTCGATGCCGTTGTGAACCATCTTCACGAAGTGGCCGGCGCCATCGGTGCCGATCCAAGCGCAGCAGGGCTGGCCGTCAACCTTGGCGGAAATCTTTTCCAGCAGCGGGCCGAGTGCATCGTAGGATTCCTTGGAACCACCGGGCATGATGGACGGACCCAGTAGGGCGCCTTCCTCACCACCGGAAACGCCAACGCCTACGAAGTGCAGGTCCTTTTCAGCCAGCGCAGCTTCACGGCGGCGGGTATCCAGGTAGTGCGAGTTACCGCCGTCAATAACAATGTCTCCAGCTTCCAGGAGCGGGACCAGCTGATCGATCACGGAGTCAACCGGGCCACCGGCCTTGACCATGATGAGTACGCGGCGTGGCTTCTCGAGGGAATCGACCAGTTCGGCCAGAGTTTCCGTGCGTACGAATTCGCCTTCGGTGCCATGGGCTCCGAGCAGCGCGTCGGTCTTTTCGACCGAGCGGTTGTGCAGGGCGACGGTGAATCCGTTGCGGGCCAAGTTGCGAGCAAGGTTGGCGCCCATGACGGCCAGGCCGGTGACACCGATCTGTGCAGTGCCAGTTTGTGCAGACATACTACCTCCAGAGTAAATTGAACAGTTTCCTACAGCTTATCGGTGTTGGCACCCGTTCCCCATCTCGTCCCATGATTTGGATACGTAACATTACGCACAAACCTTGGAATCCTTGGCAACCGGATGCCAATGCGACTTAAAGTGCACCGAAGTTAAGCAGAACCTTGCCCGACAGCGCGGAATTCCTGGCCATGTCAAATGCTTCCAGAGCGTCGCCAAGTGCGTATTCATGCGTAATGACGGGATCTACGAACAGTGAACCGTCGGCAAGGGCGTCGATAACCTCTTCAATTTCTTCGTTGAAGCGAAATGACCCCAAGAGCTCAAGCTCACGAGTGATCGCCAAAGAGATGGCAACCGGTTGCGGACCTGAGGGTAACAACCCGACCATAACGACGCGCCCGCCGCGGGTGGCGCCATTGATAGCCGTTCCCAGGCCAAAATGATTCCCGGAGGATTCAATCACCACATCAGCCTCAATCGCAGCAATCGTCTCCACTTCTGGCGCTTGAAGCACCCGATCAGCCCCAACGGCGGCCGCAATCTCCAAGGGCTTGGCATGCATGTCAACTGCCGTAATATTCCCAGCGCCAGCACGCTTCAAGATGGCGATTGCCAGAGTTCCAATGGGACCACAGCCAACTACCAGTACGGATTTCCCGCGTACCTCTCCAGCCCGGGCCACGGCATGCCACGCTACGCTGGCCGGCTCCACGAGTGCTGCCAAACGCAGCGGTAGAGATGGTGGCAAGGTGCGCAGCATTCGGGTGGGCAAATTTGCGTATCGCAGGAATGCGCCATTGGTGTGGGGATGGCGGGCGGCACTACCGAGATAGGTGCAGCCCGGAGAAAGATTGGGTCGATCGGCAGGGTATTTGGCCGGACCGGTTCCGGGGGTGGCCGGATGGACCGCGACGGCGGTCCCCACCGCAGGTCCGGTCCCATCAGCGGCAACACGCGCCACAATGCCCACCACTTCATGGCCCAACACCATGGGGTCCTTCAGGATTGACTCACCCGCAGCACCGTGGATCCAGTAATGAAGATCCGAACCGCAGATGCCGCCATAGGAAATTTCAATCACGGCCTCATCATTGCCCGGTTCCCTCAAAGAGACCTGATCTATCCGCAAGTCACCTTTGCCATGTGCAACTACGGCTGGGGCCGTGGCCGGAAGTGCTAAGTATTCAGCCATGTCCTAGACCACCACCGTCATGCCGCCATCAATGAAGATGGTCTGGCCGTTGACAAAGTTCGATGCATCCGAGGCCAGCCACACGGCAGGTCCCGCAAGATCTTGCACGGTCCCCCACCTATTTGCCGGCGTGCGTCCCAGAATCCAGGAGTTGAACTTTTCATCGTCCACCAAGTTTTGAGTCATCTCGGTGTGAATGTATCCGGGTGCGATTCCATTAATCTGCAATCCGCCGCCGGCCCACTCCGCGGTCATGGCACGGGTCAGGTTCCGCAACCCACCCTTGGCTGCCGTGTAAGCGGCGATCGTAGGGCGGGCCAGATCGGTCTGCACAGAACAGATATTGATGATCTTTCCGTGACCGCGCGCCAGCATTCCTCTGGCAGCTTCGCGCCCTACGAGGAATGCACTGGTCAGGTCGGTGCTGATAACGCGCTCCCAGTCCTTCACGTCCAGGTCCAATAGTGGAACGCGGTGCTGAATCCCGGCGTTATTGACGAGAATTTCCAAGGGTCCAACATTGCTTTCAATCCAGGCAACCCCTTCGGCGGCGGCCACATCGTGGGTCACGTCGAATGCAACGGAGCGGATCTGCCCCGCCGCAAAGTCTTTAGCCATGGTGGCCTCCGCAGCTGCCAATCGATCCGGATCGAGCCCATGGAGGACAACGGTTGCCCCGGCATCGGCAAGGCCACGCGCCAACGCGTTGCCAATACCTCGACTTGAGCCGGTCACCAGGGCCACACGGCCACTCAAATCAAACATTCCAGTCATTCGCCTGTCCTTCTATATATTCGAGAAGCTTCTATTGATTGCGCCCGGCCAAGGCCTCGCTGAGGGCGGCGGGCAGTCTTTGAACGTTAGGCCAGTCGGGCAATGCTCTCGCGAACGACGGCGAGGTCTAGATCGCCGAGCCCCTGCTCCTTGAGGGTGCCGTACAACGCGTGACCTGCCGTTGCCATGGGAACCGCTGAGCCGGCAGCCTGAGCGCTGTCCAAAACAAAGCCCAGATCCTTGTGCATGAACTTCGCCGGTCCCGTGGGGGAATAGTCCTTGGCGGCAATGCGCGGCCCAACGATCTCCATCACGGCACTGCCGGCCAGCCCGCCGCTGAGTACCTCGAAGAGCGCTTCGACATCCATACCCGAGCGCTCGGCGAGTTCGGCAGCTTCGGCAAGGGCAGCAGCGGTGGTTCCCACCAGCAGCTGATTGCAGGCTTTAGCCAGGGAACCCGAGCCAAGGCCACCGAGCAGCCGCACCGTGCGCCCCATGCTTTCTAGAACCGGACGAACGCGGACAAAGTCCGCTTCGGCGCCACCTGCCATGATGGCCAATGTTCCGTTCTGTGCACCCACAGTTCCACCGCTGACGGGAGCATCAATGACCGCAGCATTGCCGGAACTGGCCAGGGCCACCTCTTCACCAAAGCCCTTGACCGCCTGCGGTGAAACACTGCTCATAACAACGACGGCGGTTCCCGGCGCCGGCGGCTCGGCTCGCCAAGAGTCAAGGAGAGGCTCCGCTGCCTCACTGATGAAGCCAAGATCAGGCAGCATAAAGATAATGACGTTGTGGTCCCGAAGTTCAACAACGTTTTCCGCCGCACTGGCTCCCAGTTGGGTGAGATTCTGCACGGCCAATGAAGAGCGGTTCCAGACCGTCACGGGCCAGCCAGCACGCAGCAAATTGGTCGCCATGGGCGCACCCATGTGCCCCAAGCCAACAAATCCAAGTGTTTGTAGGCCGTCTTGTCCTGATGAAGGGGTTTGCGTCATTGCGTACCTGTCCTCACAACTTTGTGGTTGGATTTTCCCTGCGACTCATTGTCACATTTGTTCAGTATTCTATCCACAATTCAGTATGATGAACATCATGACCACAAATAATCTCACCGTTGCGATTGCTGTCCCGCTGGAATCCGAGCTCGTGGAGGCCATCCGGGCCGCCCACCCGTCCGTCACAGTTGTCTACGAGCCCGAGCTCCTCCCCCAGGAACGCTTCCCGGCCGACCACGCCGGCGATCCAGCCTTCGCGCGCACCCCAGAACAGGAAGCCCGCTACTGGGAACTACTGAACAGCGCCGACGTACTTTACGGCTTCCCCAACGAAAGCCCTGCCGGCCTTGCCGGAATTGCCTCCAGCCAAAAGCTGCAGTGGATCCAGGCCATGGCAGCCGGAGCTGGCGGAGCCGTCAAGGCAGCCAACCTCGCAGAAACCGATTTGGCCCGGATCGCCATTACGAGCTCCGCCGGCGTCCACGCCCTGCCGTTGGCCGAGTTCGCCATGATGGGCGTTCTCAACGGATTCAAGCGCACCGCCGAACTTGCCGCCGATCAGTCCGCCAAGAACTGGCCCGAACTGCGCACGCCCACCCGGTTGGCTAGCGGTTCCTCCGTGGTCATCACCGGCCTTGGCGAAATCGGCATGGAGACTGCCCGCCTGGCCCGCGCCTTGGGAATGAAGGTTAGCGGCACCAAGCGCAACGTGGCACCCATCGAAGGCATCGAGCAGGTCACCGACACCGCCGGCCTGCCCGGCTTGGTTGCCACTGCCGACGTCTTGATCAACACTCTGCCGGGTACGCCGTTCACAGAGAAGATGATCAACGCTGAGGTATTCAACGCCATGAAGCCCGGCACGGTGTTGGTCAACGTTGGCCGCGGTACCGTCGTTGACGAGGATGCACTTCTGGAGGCGTTGAACAACGGCCAGGTCGCATACGCCTGCCTGGACGTGTTCGCCGTGGAGCCCCTGCCAGCAGCGAGCCCGCTCTGGGACCACCCACGCGTCATGGTTTCTCCACACACATCGGCCCTGAGCGCTGCTGAGAACCGCCTCATCGCAGAACGGTTCATCCAGAATCTCACCAGCTTCCAGGCTGGAGATCCCCTCCTGCACACGGTAGATCCGGTTCACTTCTACTAAACTGGCCCCCAAAAGGGGAGTCTGCCACTTGGCAGGCTCCCCTTTTGCTTGCCCGGCGGCAGGCTCCCCTGCCCCGCGTCTTTCCAAAGTACGACGGCGCAAGGCTCACCTTGTGCTGGAGGAGACTCCCGACGTCGTACTCCTTCTCCCTCAAGGACAAAGGTGCCTTAAATGCCACATGGCGCCTGCGGGAAGCAGGCGCCATGTGTTGGTGGTGCGAAGTTACGAGGCGTCCTCGACGAGGTTGAGGTCGCGGCCCACGGTTTCCGGGGTGAAGAAGGTGGTGACGAAGGAGATGCCGGCCAGAACGGCGGAGTACACGGCCAGAACCAGCCAGGAGTGGTTCGTCACGGCCAACAGGCCAAAACCAATCATCGGTGCAAAACCACCGGCAAACACGGCCGAGATTTCGCGGCTCATGGCCACACCCGTGAATCGGTGGGTCGAACCGAAGAGCTCTGGGAGCAGCGCACACTGCGGGCCGAGCATGGACTGCACACCGATGGAGATGCCCACAACCATGACCGCCCAGACGAGCCAGACGTGCCCCAGGGTGATCATATAGAACGCCGGGAAGGCAAACAGTAGCTGGAACAATGCGCCATAGCGGTACACCTTGACACGGCCGACGCGGTCGGACAGTGCGCCGAAAGTGATGACCAAGACGGCAGCGAAACCGGCCGCGATCAGCAAACCCACGGGGCCGATGAACTTGTCCCCTTCAAACACGCCACCCTTGGAGGCCATGAAGCCGACCAGGAGCGTGGAGTAGATGCTGGAGTTGCCGTTTTCGCCCATGCGCAGGCCAATGCCGATCAGGACATTCTTTTTGGAGGTGCGCCACAGCGTTCCAAGCGGGTTTTTGGTGACGTTCTTGTGCTTCTCCAGCTCCTGGAAGACGGGAGTCTCCTTGAGTTGAAGGCGGATGTACACGGCGACGCCGATCAGCACGATGCTGGCAAGGAACGGCACACGCCACAGCCAGCCCGTGAGGATTTCCGGATTAGCCATGCCGAGCAAGGCAAAGGTACCGGCGCCCAAGAGCGTACCGATCTGGATGCCCACGAAGGGCAGGGATGCGAAGAAGCCACGGCGCTTGCGCGGAGCAACTTCGGAGATGAGCGTTGTGGCTCCAGCCTGCTCGGCGCCTGCGCCCAAGCCCTGCAGGATTCGCATGAGAACCAACAGCACTGCACCCACGATGCCTGCCTGCTCGTAGGTGGGCAGCAGGCCGATGGCGAACGATGCGCCACCCATGAGAGCGATGGTCAGCAGCAGGACCTGCTTACGGCCGAAGCGATCTCCAATGTAGCCAAACACGAGGCCACCGAAGGGGCGAGCCGCGAAGCCAACGCCGTACGTGGCGAAGGATGCGATCAAGGCGCCCGTGTCACCCAGTGGGGCGAAGAAAAGCGGACCAAAGATGAGGGCCGAAGCGAGACCGTAAATATAAAAGTCGTAGTATTCAAGCGCGGAGCCAACGGAGCTGGCCAGTGTGGCCCGGCGAAGCTGGTCCGGGTCAACCTTCTCATCTGCTTGCGAGGCGGATGCTGGAGCTGAGCGTAGCGGTTGTGTAGTCACTGAATCTCCCTTGAAACGTACCGAACCACCATTGGTTCAGGCAGGCGACAACGACCCTGGGGTCGATCACTATACTGAACAGCGTACATCACAATGAACACTTCACCAAGGAAAAATGTAGTTTATGTCACTACCCCATCGGATTGCCCAGCATTTTCGTCAGGTCCCGCAATTCGGCGACCATGGCCTCGCGCTCAGCCTCGGAAAAAGTCGCCTTAAGTGCTGTCACAGTGACACCAAGGCTCGGTCCGTGCGAGCCACGAGTAGGAACAGCCACACCAAGACTCACGACACCTAACGTTGATTCCTCATCCTCGAAGGCGTACCCCTGGGCGCGGATCGTCTTGATCTCAGCCTTAAGCTCACGCCCGGTTTTCAGGGATTTGGCGGTCATGATGGGCAGCGCACCATCGTCAGGGAACTGCTCTTCCAGATCGTGGTCATGCAGCTTGGCCACAAGAGCCTTGCCAACGGAACAAAGTGACACTGGCATCTTGTCGCCAATATTGGAGGTCAGCCGGACGGCGGGGTGACCCTCATAGCGGGCAAGGTAAATGACGTTGTCGCCGTCGAGCATGGCAATACGAACGGTCGCCAACTTCAAGAGGGGTGCCTGCTCGCAGAAGCGGTAGAACTCCTTGACCTCATCGCGGCGACTCAGATATGCGGCGCCGAGTTCCACCAACTTCACACCAAGCGCGTAATCGGTTCCGACCCTGGTGATAAGTTCGGCATCTTCCAGCGCCTGCAACAAGTTGGAAGTGGAGGACTTCGGGATGGCCAACTCACGTGCCAGATCACTCAGCGTAAGGCGCCCCGTCACAGATTCCGCCAATGCGTCAAGAACAGCCGCAGCCCGAGTAACCGCCGGCGCCGGAGTCGCGTTCGCCCTGGGCTCATGGCCTTTGGGCGCCATCGCGACTTTCCGGGAAGGTGCGCTCGTAGCTTCGGCCATAACTTCGCTCATGTGGTTTCCTCGACACTGAAGGGGTGGCCCATGCGTCTCACGGGCCGGCAATTCACAACAAACTTTTAGTTCATTGCAATGAACATCTTCCATCATACTGTTCAATATCGGAGGTAGAACGTCCGGCATTGTGTTTTTTTCATGTGGGCTGTATATTCGTTTTCAGACCTTCCACTGTGGCGTCCCCCAATAGCCACAGTGGAGGGTCCTCCACTTTAAACCGCCCTTCGTCCGAGCCTGCTCCGGAGGGAAAATCCACAGCTAGCTCCCTTGGCACAACTCTGTGTCAAGCGTTGTTGCACCCGTCCTGCGGCAATCTGGAAATTCGGCGTGTCAGTTTGCATCTTGCAGAATGACGCGTTATATTTTTATTACTGGTTCCCCACCACAGCGTCCCCCAATAGCTGTGGCGGGGAACCTTTCACTTTAACTGGCCACCAATGCGGCGACGGTCTGCGATCCCCGTATCCGCCACCTCCCGCCGTCGGAGTCACACTCCAACTCCATGGTCACCAGCTCGCTGCGAAGGCTGTGTCCCAACCGGACTTGGACGCGCCACACCTGGACGTCAACCCGGCCCTGCCCCTTGGGCATCCGCCGCTCGTGCTTCCACCAAGCCGTGCGCTCAAACCATCGCACAGGCTCGGCGCCAACAAACCAAACGCGACCATTTCGGTTAACGGCCAGCGGCACTCCCGTTGTTGTGGTGCGTACCAGTACTTCTTCCGGGAACGAGGCCATGAAAGGTACTGTACGGACGGGGTCCGACATCCCTATTAAGGATGTAGTCGCAGCTCCTTGAAGCGGCTACTTGAAAGCCAATAGTCTAAGGAACTGAAGCTCACCAATTACCGTGATGTTCTGGCCCGTGGCCGCCAGCTCGTGAGCACGTGTGACCTTGGCGCTGGGCCGGCCGCCACGTTCCAACTCAGCGCAAATAACCAGGGTGACCTTTTTAGTTGCGCTATTGGCAATCGTGGCACCCTTGGCCGCAGATGCATCCTGGGCTTCGACCCGCGGCATGGCCTCCAGATCCCCGCTAAACACAATGGTCTGCCCAAAAAGGGGCCCGTGAGGATTGGCTAGCGGGTTTGCCTGCGGAAGGTCGGCGAGCTTCCGCGTGTAGCCCGCCGAATAGTAGCCAGGAACCCGAGCGCCGGTCCGTTCAGTGGTTGGCCACAAGTCATCCAGCGTCGCTGCTCCGTTGCGTCGCGCCAGTTCAATCGCAATGAGGGCGCTGGCCCGGGAATCATCGCCTGCGTCATGATGGTTGAACGCTGGCAGCTCCAAGGCTCCCACAACGTCCGAGAGCGTGTAGTGCGGCAATTGCAAGTGCTTGCGAGCAAGAGCCAGCGTGCAGTGGAACTCCAGGGTGGCAACGGGCAGTCCACTGGCTTCGTTGGCCTTGGCGATAACTGACTTCTCAAAACTGACATTGTGGCCAACCAGGGCGTCGCCATCAACAAAATCCATCATGGGACCATAGATTCGACGCCAATCTGGCATGTTGCGGACGCGGGCGGCTGTAATGCCATGAATACCCACATTGACGGGGTGGAACTCCTCATACCCAGACAACGGCTTGATCAACCACTCCACCTGGTCAACGACCACTCCAGCCTTGACCTTGGTCAGTCCCACAGCGCAGGCAGAGGCACGGTAGTTGTTGGCAGTTTCAAAATCGATGGCTGTGAACGATATCCCTTGCATGCAATCCACCTATGGCCGCACCGTGGCGCCCGCACATTAAGAGTGCGCCAAAGTTGAGTTTCTGCCCCGGCGAAGTCACCGGGCAAAGCAAAGAACCCCTCGCATTCATGGCCTAAGCCTTGAGTTCGAGGGGTTCTTCTGTGGTGGGTCCTACCGGGATCGAACCGATGACATCCACGGTGTAAACGTGGACACAACAGGGGTATCGTGCCTAGTCAGCGGCACTATGCTGCAACCCCAGTACGGTTCTGGTCCGGAAGGACTTCCGCAGGCGGGTTCAGGATGGCCTCCATTCGGGCCGCCACATCATCCAAATCCTGATCAAAAAGGCCGGCATAAACGTCCAAGGTCATCGATGCTGTCTTATGTCCAAGCATACGTTGCACCGACTTCACCGATGCCCCCGCCTGGACAGCCCACGACGCTGCCGTATGCCTCAAGTCATGCACCCACAACCCGGCCGGAATCCTCACACCCGCGGACTCCCCCGCAGCTTTGAGCTTGGCGGCCGCGTCGTTAACCTTGGCCACCGCACCATCGAAGTCTCGGCGCTTGAAATTGTTGGCGCTAATCTGCTGGCCGCGGGTCGTCGTGAACAGCAAGTCATCCGGGCCCTTATCCTTGGACGCCGCAAGCAGGTAGGCCATGGCCGTCGCCGTCACTGGCGCCCACCGGGTCTTCTTGTTCTTAGGTGTCCCGATCACCTTCCTGACAACGGCGCGCGAGATCGTGATGCGCCGGCGGATAGGGTCGAAGTCTTTCACTCGCAACTCGCAGGCCTCCCCCATCCGGATCCCCGTCGTCGCGAGAACCCACACCAAGCCCTTGTATCGCTCTGCAATGTTGTCGGCGATAGCGGTGACCTGGGCGACGGTCAGGAAAATGTGGGCGCGCTTGTTCCCCTCGGGCAGGTTGACGCCCTTGGCCTCGTTCTTGGTTAGGCGGCCTTCGTCCACGCACCATGCCATGAAGGAAAGGAACCGGCCATGAATCGTCTCCACCGTCCGGGCCGCTTTCCCCATGCCGTTGACCCAAGACTGAACGTCGGACCGCTCAATTTCAGCAATGACCCAGTCACCCCAGTAGGGCAGGATCGTCGCGTTGATGTCGTGCTGGGATGTGCTCAGAGTCGATGCTTTGTAGTGGACAAGGGTGGCCACCCAGTCGTCCATGAGGTCGCGGACAAACACCTGCCCGAGGTCGGGATTGATGTAGGTGCCTGAGCGCTGATGGTGCTGCACCCAAACGAGGTGGTCCTCGGCTGACTTCTTGATGTCGAAGTGCTTGACCTTCTCGCCACCGCCCTCGGTCCACACTGCGCGCCACCGCTGACCTTTTCCGTAGCGCGCACTACGGGACCTATCCTTCTTATGCCAGAGGTCAACTACTCGTGCCATGCATTCACCAATCTCTTTGATCCTCGAGCGCTTTGATCAGCACCCATTCATCCTTGGTGAGGCACTTTATCCTGTCATCGAGAACGTCGCTGGTTACCCACAGTTCATCGGCAAGCTCGTCATAGTTCCGCGCCCAGGGAATATATTTGAGCATTTGCTCGATGGTGATCAGGCGCCGGGACACCTCAGCACAAACTTGCTGTTCGACTTTCGCGGACTGGCAATGCAAGTGCCCCCACTCGATATGCACGAGCTCGTGAGTGAGGGTGCAACGCCGCTCTACCTGCAGGAGGCGTTTGTCCATGACGATCTCGTCGAGGCCGTTGGTGTAGCCGAGAATGCCGACGGGAAGGTCGGCCCAGGTCACTCTTATGTGAGCGAGTTTTCGTAGTACCCCCCAAGGATGAAACATGGGGCTGAGACTACGGTGAGGCTCTGACATTCACCGTCGAGACACAAGTGGCACAGGACTTGCAAGATGCTCTGCGTGCGTGTACACGCGCGTGGGGCTACCTAACGAATCTTGTGCCACTTGTGTCTGTCATGGGTTTTCAGTGATCCTCATGGGTGTCTTGTGATTCCTCGCCGCGCGTGCTGGCCGCGTCGTGGAGTGTACGCCCGAGGCTGGTGCCTTTGTTGGCTGCGAGTTCATAGGAGCGCTGACCGTGGTCGATGGCCTCCGCGAATTGGTCAACCGGTTCTGGCGCGACCATTGTGCGGATGAGCTGGGCCAGTGCGTCACGTTGACTGGTGGTTAGCCTGGCAGCTTCGGCCGGCGGTTTCCATGGTGCGGACTCGGATGGCGCGGACACTTTGACCAGGTCATAGATTGTGGAGGGTTTGACGCGGAGGGCCTTGGCGACTGCGTTGACTGAGTCGTCCTTGGGCGTGCCGATACCTTGGACCATTCGGTTGATGACCGGATGCGATACGCCTGCTGCTTCCGCCAGTCCACGCAATGATGTGTAGCCGCTTGCTTCCATGAGTTTCAGCCATGGTTCGGGAGTTTCTTTTCTCATGGTTACAACTGTCCTCGCTGGTACATAGGGTGCGTCAACTCCCAGAGTAATCGAATCGATTACAAATTACTTTTGCTTTGCTAGGGGTGGCGGCTAATTGGCGGGGAAAACTCGGCTTGCAAATGTAATCGAACCCGTTTACATTGGAACTTGTCACACGTTCCGTTTTCCGATACGATTACAAACACAAGGAGAGAAGCATGAAGCTTCGAGCCATTACTACCAACTGCGGGAGGTTCTACGTGGAGATCGTTAGCCAGCAAGCTTTGGTGCGACACATGCAGCACCAGGACGTCAGTGTTGCCAAGCTCGCCCGAATGATTGGCAAGAGCAAAGCCACCGTCGGTCACCTGCATTGTGGTGGCCGAAGCACTACTAGCTCCGAGACGGCGAAGGCTATCGAGAAGGCTCTTGGCCTCGCCCCTTGCACTCTTTTTTTGCCCAAGACGGAACCCGGAACACATTCCACGTATCAGCGAGTGGCATGAAAAAGGCCCTTTCCTGAACCACCAGAAAAGGGCCTTACCGAACACCCGAAAGTATCCAGCACACAGAAATGAGTTTAGCAATGAAGAAGGACATTCAGCCTATGCAGCGCGGACAGCATTGCAACGGCACCATCCCGTACTTGGAGCGTTGGGCCGAGCGTCACCCTCAGTCGCAGGAAGCCGTCGAGCGTGACCGGCTCGCGAAGGGTTTCGCCCGGCACCGTGCACACCTTTACCCGCTCACCTCGAAGTCCATGCGGGTTTCAGCATGATCCGCTCTTTGAAGCTGGCAGGGTATGCCGCTCAGCTCATCGTCGGATTCGTGGCCCTGACTGTTTGCGCATCACTCTCAAGCCTTTCCACTAACCACACGATCTTGGTCCTCGCCATTGCGGTCGGTGCATTCGGTGTCATCAACACCATCAATGCTTTGACTGCTGAGGTGCCAGCATGAGCGCCCCGGCCTCAGCCCAGTCGCTGAAGGGCATCGACCCGCTCGATCTGAACGCCATCGTGAATGGCTGGGACGACATCGACATCGACGAGGTAGTTGATGGACCGGAGTTCCCAGTCAGTGGTGACGCCACCACGCTGGCTGCCCCGTTCTACGCATCGATCGATCGGGCCAATCGCGCAGGCAAGACCACTCTTGGCCGCATCATCGCCGACACCCACCGCGCCAAGGACGAAGCGGGGAGGTTGGTTCGTGAAAAAGCCCCTCGCTCCTCGTAGCCGTTCCGCTTGGCTCTGGGACAAGGCATGGCCGTGGCTCGCAGTAGCCGGGTTCTACACCTTCGTCGCAGTGGCAAGTACGGAGTGGGTATGAGCCCCAAAACCCCGTGCATCATCTGCGGACTTCCACGGGTAACCAAGAACCCCAAGCTGCCTTGCACCATTTGCAGGGCCAAAGGGAAGCGTGTCAGCGCTGCGGACCTCGAGTTCATCCTCGACGAAGCCCGGCAAGTGTGGGCCGCTGACGAAGCAGATCACCAACAACGTATCGAACAGGAGGCCCAGCGTGGCAACAAAGACATTGGCCCGGAAGTTGCCGCCCAGGGCAGCGGCGCCGAGCATCGACCAGCCCGACCTGTCAATCGCAGAAGCGGCCCACATGTTGGGGCAGTCGCGGGACACCGTCGCTGACCTGGTCCGCTCCACAAGGTTCTTCCCTCACGCATATAAGTCCGGTGCAGGGAAGCGCAATTCCCCCGTTCGTATCCCTTTCTCCGATGTTCTCGAGTACCGGGCCCGACAGCCCCGAGCTCACGGCTAACCCAACCACCAGAAAGACGTGATCATCATGACTAGTCCCATCGTTTCCGCTATCGCCGAGTCCCTCACTGACGGCGTCGCCAGAATGACCGCAGCCGTTGTTGAAGGCGAAGTTCAGCAGCTCGATCAGGCAACCGGCGAACTCATCGAAACCCCGGCCCTGAACGTTCCCGAGCTGGCTGAGAAGTACCTGCACGCCAACGAGCTCGCCGAGTACTGGACGAGTGAGGCCAAGGCCATCAAGGAACGCCTCGCCACCCTCCCCATCGGGAAGCACCAAGCGGGAGACCACCTGGTCACTGTCCGTGCTGGTTCCAAGCGTGTCGATGCAAAGGCCATTGAGGCGGCTAAGCCGAAGGACGAGTTCCCGATGCTCTACAAGCCCGTGTTCGACCTCGACGCAGCCAAGAACCTCATCGCACCGATCGAGCTGGACTTCTACAAGGTGCAAGGCGCACCGGTCGTTCTGGTCAAGTAGCCATGACTCTGTCCTTTGCCCCGCCGACCACCCACGACTACAAGCACCCCGCACCGCGCTACATGCCCTACCAAGGGGTTGCGGCACGTCCGTCACTGCAGGAGGCGCGGACTCTGATTGAACACTCGATCCTGAATCAGCCCCGCTCCTTGCAGAAGCGTGTCGGTCCGTCAGAGCTTGGCACCCCGTGCGAGCACTGCTTGGCTGCGAAGCTGGCCGGTTGGGCAAAGACGGAGACCGACGTCCCATGGCTCCCCTTCATTGGCACTGCGGTCCATGCGGCGCTGGAAGAGATGTTCATCCAGTACGAGGCCGTGAACAACGCCATCAACACCACCGGCAAGCGCTACCTCACCGAGCATCGCTCAGTCGTCGGTGTCGTTGACGGTGTCGAGATCACCGGTTCCGTTGACCTGGTCGACCTCGCCGCCGGCATCACCATCGACTGGAAGTGCGTCGGCATCACCACCCTGCGGGAAGCGAAGCAGGGCCCGTCGGACGTGTACCGGGGCCAAGCCCACCTCTACGCCAAGGGTCTGATCGCTGCCGGGTTCGACATCCGGCACGTCGCCATCGCCTACCTTCCCCGCAACGACATCAGCCTAGCCAAAGCGGTGTGGTGGACAGAACCGTACAACCCGGCCATCCCTGAGGAGATTCTCGCCAGGGCGAACCGGCTCGCAGTGAACGTCCGGGCCATGGAGTCAATCAGCATTCAGGCCCGCGACGACTACATCAAGTCTCTTCCCCGCCACACAGCCCAGTACGTACCGGGTTTGAAGGTTGGGAAGGAGTGCCGGGACTGCAAGAAGTACCCGGACGCACCCGCTGTTATTGACCCGTTCTTGGACGGTCTCAACAGCATTTAGCAGTACCAAGCACACGCAAAAGCAAACACTTAATTAGGAAGCAGGACACACCATGTCTCTCGACAGTCTTGACGATGTACTCGGCGGCGGCGGCGGCGGAGCTACCGCATTCGATGTCAACACCCCTATGGGCACCACTTTCCGTGGCCCGATCATCGATGCCAATGTGCAGCAGATCAAGGATATCCAGTCCAAGAAGCCAAAGTTCTGGGATGACGGCCGTCCGCAGCAGCAGATCGTTGTGCGGATCCAGACCGACCACCGCCTCAATGAAGATGATGACGGCGTTCGCAACCTCTACATCAAGACGTGGGGCGATTGGAAGAAAGCTCTCACCGAAGCCCAGTTCAATGGCGGGTTCGATCGCCTGTCCGAAGCCCTGGCGCCTGGCAACATCTTCGCGGACACGTACTACGCAGATAAGCCGAATCCGGGATTGTCGGCAACGAAGATGCACCGGTACGAAATCACCCGAGGTTCCTCGCCAGCATTGGATGCCGCTGTACAGCAGTCAGCCCCGGTACAGCAGCAGTACCAGCAGCCCGTGCAGCAGCAGTACCAGCAGCCCGTGCAGCAATACGTGGCACCTGTCGCTCAGCAGCAAGTTGCACAGCCCGTAGCGACACCAGTAGCAGCGCCCGCCGCCCCCGTTGCCGCGGCACCTGCACCGGCGGCCGCTGACCCGGTCGACACTGCCCGCCAGTTGATCGCTCTGGGCCTGCCCGACAACGTCATCGAAGGACAGACCGGCCTCGCCGCCGTCGTGATCGCCGCTATCCGCGGACAGGCAGCAGCAGCCTAACCAAGCAACACCCGTTGTGGCGGTGCAGGGATTGACCCCTCACCGCCATGACGACCAGGGACTGTAGCTCAGAGGTTAGAGCAATGGGTGCGCACACAAAACAGTGCCAGAGGTCGCAGGTTCGAGTCCTGCCAGTTCCACGCACCACCCCAAAGCATCAGCACACACACGAGAAATGAGAACCCCATGACCAGCATCATTGAAGGCCGCTTGGCCCTCCTTCCCACCCTCAACCTGGACAAGGGTGCACACGACGATTTCGAGGACGGCCATTGCTCCATGGAAGTCGTCGCCTGGTTGGCCGGCGAAGGCCACACCGACTCCCCCGAATGCGCCTCCCGCGTCCTCCGCAACTTCACCATCGCTGTCAACGATGCATGGGGACCGACTGACCGTCAGAAGCTTGCCCCGTTCCTGCCCCGCATGGTTGGTACTGGTGGCGATGGCAAGGACGAACAGCGTTCATACCTCGCCTTGGACTGGCTGATCCGCTCCTACACCCCGCAGTGGTTGGAACTGGCCGGTCACACGGCCGAGGCGCAGGCTTTGCGGGATCTTCGCCGCATCGTGGACATGGCCACGGCCGAGGCAGCTGCACCTGTTGTCCTTGCTGGCGAGAAGGTCGCCTCCGCTGCTGAGTCCGCCGCTGAGTCCGCCGCTGAGGCCGCCGCGGAGGCCGCCGCTGACTCCGCCGCTTCGTCCGCCGCTCGGTCCGCCGCTAGGTCCGCCGCTTGGTCCGCCGCTGAGTCCGCCGCTT
>JBKKBD010000085.1:0-8420 GCA_046714315.1 Specibacter sp. | reverse complement strand
CACTTTGTCAGGTACTCTTGAACCTGCCGTGTTCTGCACGGCAAGCTGGAGGATTCGCCTAGCGGCCTATGGCGCACGCCTGGAACGCGTGTTGGGTTAACGCCCTCGGGGGTTCAAATCCCCCATCCTCCGCCAGCTAGAAGGTCCGGAATCATTGCGATTCCGGACCTTCTGTCGTTAAGCAGCGCATTCTCACAACTACTGTGGTTAGACTCTGGCTGTGAGCACTCAAACCTTAAACACCATTGCCCTGATCCTCAACGATGGATCCGAAACGTCACTTCCGGAGTTGTCCGAGAAGGCCGTCCTGCTGGTCAACGTGGCCTCCAAATGCGGTTTCACCAAGCAATACGACGCCCTCGAGGCCCTCCACGAAAAGTACCGCGGACAGGGCCTGAGCGTTGTCGGCATCCCCTGCAATCAATTCGGCGGCCAGGAGCCGGGCACCGAGGAGGAGATTGTTGAGTTCTGTCGCAAGAACTTTGGCGTGACGTTCCCGCTCGCGGCCAAGACCGACGTCAACGGGCCCGAGGCCCATCCGATCTACGCAGCGTTGACCAAGGACGGCACCGAGCCGGTGCAGTGGAACTTTGAGAAGTTCCTCATCACCAACGACGGCGACGTCCTGGGCCGATTCGCCTCTGACGTCACGCCGGACGCCCCCGAGCTCGTGGCGGCCGTCGAAGCAGCGCTCAGCTAGGCCGCCAGCCCTAGCGGGCCAGGCCGTCCAGCCAGAACTGCAGGAATGCTGCGCCTGCGAAGTCGTTGACAATCTCGTCGCCCAATTGCAGGTCAGCAGCAGTCTTCACGGGGTACGGCTTGGAGGGGATGCCCTCGGCAGGCCGTACATCCACGTGCTTGATCAAGTGATCCTGGTGGTGCAGCCAATCGGCCATGGCGTAGTCCGTGCGGGAATCACCCACGGTGCGCCAAGCCTGCGGCACAATGCCTTGGGCGGCCAGCAGTTCCACGGCCCGGCTGGCGCCCAGATCCTTGCCGAGGCGCACCGACTCAACGTCTGTGGAGATGATGGACGGGTCAACGCGGTAGTCGATGCTGCCCGCTGAACCCGGCGCCCGGTGCTCAAGCCGCGTGGCACCCAGGTCATGCACGGCCAGCAAAGCCAGCGCGTCGGCGTCGAACTTTGTTTGTTGGGCGAGGTAAACGCTACTCTCGACCTCCACATGCTGCTCCACCGAGACCATGGCGCGCTTGGTCTCATCGAAGAACATGTAATCGGCGTATGAGCGGGCTACGAGGTCGCGGATGTCGTCACCGTAGGCCTTGGGCATGGCCAGTTCCTTGTCCACGTGGATGGGGCCGGGGCCATCGGGGGTGAAGCTGAACCAGACGGCGCCCTTCTCGCAGATGGCGTGGACGGTGGAACCCTCGGGCAGACCGGCCGCCAGCATCGGTGCCATGAGCTGCTCGGCGATGAAATCATCCGAACGGCCGGTATTGAACACCACGGGAATGCCCTGGCGGACAAGCTCGATCAGGCTCGTGATGATGCCGGGGGATACGCGGCGGGTCACGGGGCTGGCGAGCGGGCCATCCACGTCAAGGAGCAGAGCAAGAGTGGGGTGCAAAAGAGTCATGGCCCCATGTTCCCAGTACGGCCGGTTGAAGTGCCACTTTATGTAACCTTTTGGCGACACACCCCGCGGCTCGGTGGCGCGGCAGTTCCTTTAGCGCCATGTAGTCCCTAGTCTGAAGGAGTGATCTTCAAAGCTGTTGGCGACAAACGCCCCTACCCGGACCATGGCCACGTGACGCCCAAAGACTGGGCCGGAGTTGCGCCGCGGCAGGTCAGGCTTGCTGAACTGGTCACGACCAAGTCGAAGCTGGACCTAGAAGCGCTGCTGGCCGAGGATTCAACGTTTTTTGGTGACTTGTTCCCCCACGTTGTCCAGTGGCGGGACACGCTCTACCTCGAGGACGGCCTGCACCGGGCGGTCCGGACCGCCTTGCACCAGCGCACCATCCTGCATGCCCGCGTTCTGGTGATCGATGACTAGCTCTCCTGCGGGGCCGCCCTCGGGCACTCCCGCGGAGAAGAACGACGGCGCCACTGACGACGGCGTCCTGCTCACTGCAAGGCAGGAGCGCCGGGCTGCCCGCGAAGAGCGGCGGCAGGCCAAGGATGCGCTCTATGAATTGCGGCAAGAACGCAAGAGGGCCAAAGATGGCACCTCTTTGCGCGGGCATCACATTGTCAATGCCAGAGGGTTGGCGGAGGCGTTCCCGCCGCCTGAGACACCGGAATTCGAACCAGCCACGGTGCGCCGGCGTATCTTCCACGGTGCCATCTTGGTGATCCTTGTGGCGTTGCTCGTGGCTGGCCTGGTGCTGGCCAGCATGCTGCAGAGAGGCGAGATCGAGCTGAAAATTGGGTCGTGGAAGCCCATCGCCGCACCTGTCACCTGCCCCGCCGAGACGCTTGAGCATGCGCCCAATAAAACCGTGACCGTCAACGTGTACAACGGCGGAAGTACGGAGGGGCGGGCCGGGCAAGTTGCGCAGGATCTGAAGAAGCGTGGGTTCCTGGTCAAGGACATTGCCAACAAGGACTCGGACTATGCCGCACCGGCGGTAGTGGTGTCCGGGGCCAAGGGCCATTCGGCAGCTCTCACTTTGCAGAGAAACTTCCCCGACTCCGACTACGTGCAAGACGATCGCCAAGACACCACGGTGGATGTCATCGTCACCGCCAATTACGATGCCATGGTCGCGGAACCAAAAGTGGACACGAAACCCGGTGTCCTCTCCTGCCCGCGCCTGAGCCCGGCGCCCAGCACCCCGGCCGCAATTGCGCCAGCGAAGCCCTAGTTCAGGAGTTATTAATCCAGTGTCAGCGGCTGGCCCTGGGCGTCAAAGGACGCGCCAACGCCGGCCTGGATGAAGCGCACGGCTGCGGCAATGCGGTCCTCGTCGGGTGTGTCCGAATTGCGGCGGGACGCGCTCGCGGTCAAGGAGCCGTGGATCAGTTGCACGAGTCCCTCGATGTCGGCCGGCGGCAGGAATTTTTGGTCCATGCCGTCCTGAAGAATATCGATCAGGATCGTATTCAGCTCGCCAACATGGACGCCAAGTTTCGAGAACGATTCGCTGGAAAGCACCGATCGCATGGCCGGGCCCGGTGGCAGGTGGCGGCGGGTGAGATCTTCCAGTTGCGCCCGCACATAGAGGGCCAAGCGGTCCACCGGATTCTGCAGACCCTGCAGGCTCGACTTGAGATCGGCGACAAACTTGCCGGTTTCATCCAGCGCATAGGCAACCAGGAGCTGTTCCAGATCGGCAAAGTAGTTGTAGACGGCTGTTCTTCCCACGCCGGCTGTCCTGGCAACGTCGGTCATGGTCAGACCGGGCAAACCGTGGGTAAACAACAGTTCGCCAAAAGCGTTGAGGATTTTGCGCTGCGTTTGCTCGCGCTGCGCCGCGTTCGTGGGGGCGGCTATTCGAGGCATAGTGACAGTTTAGCGGCATTTCGTCAGCAAAAGTATTTTCCGGATCTGCTACCGCTGAATGGCGGCACGCCGAATCGCAAGAACACGCAGCACGGCGGCGCTCACATCCCGCTCAAAAGGCAGTTCGGCCATGGTCAGATGTGAGGCCACAAGTGCCTTGTCGATGCACTTGGCCACGAGCCGTTCGGGAATATGCAGGGTGCGGCCAAAACGCAGCCAGTCATTGCGGTTCAAACCAGTCCGGGCGCCAGCGCTGCCGCCAACTGGCAGCGCCATGCCAGGATCGCGGGACGGGTCGCCATCGAGGAGATCCGTGAGAATTCCGCCCGGCACGCCAGCCGCAAATCCCTGTTCAATCTCGGAGGCAAGGGTGCATTGCAGATCGTAGGCGGGGGCTACTAGCCATTCGCCGCTGGGTTGCTGCACCACGGAAATATTCTTGGCGTGCAGGTTGCCGTTGCCCGTGAGCCAGGCAAAGAGGAACTGCAGAAAGATGTTCCGGGCGGCCAATGCCTGGGACGCGCACATCTTTACGGCGGAGGCCGCAACGGCCTCACTCGGCACAGAGTATTTGCGTCCCGGCAGCAGACCCATGAGCTGACCGCAGTCCTCAACCGCCAGTGACCCACTGGGGGACCGATCAAAACGGGAGACGAGCAGCGCGGCCTGGCCAACGCCGTCGTACACCAGGCGGGCATCTGCAACTGGGATGGACAGCGCCTTGGCCTTGTTCAGCAGCAAGAATTCGGTTTCGACTTGGCGTTCATGGCTGCCATCGTTGAACTTGAGGATGTAGGCGCGCGTGGGGTCCTTGTCGTGACGGTAGGAGGCCGTGACCTTGTCCTGCATGCCGGGCAGCGAGGAGAGATCGACGGGGCCGGGGACGGCGGCAAAATCAGCAAAGTTGATGTCATCCATGGTCTTGGTGACCATCAGGAGGGCTGGAACGGGTCGCGGTTTCTCACCGGCAGCCACGATTTGCACGTCGCCCACAGGGTTCTCGCCCGCGGCAAGGAGGAGCGAGAATTCATCCGCGATGGTGGTCTTCACGGCCCACCGGAGCTTGGCGAGCCGCTCACCCTCAGGCAGGAGCCCGGCCAAGAATGCCGGGACGTTGCCGTGGCCAAGGGTGACGGGGACATCCAGCGCGGGCAGGGTGGAAGCGATCGCCGGACCGCCGGAGTGGAGGTAGCCGCTGAGATAGGAAAACACCACGCCAAGGCCGGGGCTGCGGGTTAGTGTCGCTGCCGCCCGGCCCTTCTTGTAAATCACGGCCTGGGTGACGGTTTTGGCGTATTCCAGGTTCTTCATGTCCCGGTGACCTGGAGGCTCAGGGTCATGCCCAGCGCGGACGCCACGGCGGTCAGGATGTCCAGCCGAATGGTTTCGCGGCCGTTCTCCAAATCGCTCAGCACCCTCGTTGAGATGTCGGCAAGGTCCGCCGTTTCGCTTTGGGTCAAGTTCAAGGTCCTGCGCCTTGCGCGTAACGCGGCGCCAAGCTCGGCAACGTCCATGGTGACTCGTCCTTTCGCTGCAGCTCTATTGCCATCATCCTATGCTCTGAGGCGCCATTTTCTGCACGATCATGCAGAATATTAAGTGGCAGTGCGTCCGCATGAAGCTGGTCCGGGCGGCGTCCCGGCGTTGGCTAGGGTTGTGCGGTGACTAATTTTCTTGTGAAGCGACCCTGGACCGGCAGGATCGGCGCCCTTTTGGGCATCATGATCATGGCCCTGAGCCTGCGTACAGGTGTCTCAGTGGTGCCGCCGCTTCTCGGTGAGCTCACCGGTGAGCTGGGGTTTACCGCCGGAACAACGGGTCTGCTGGCCATGTTGCCACCCTTGCTGTTTGCCATCTTCGGTCTCCTGACACCGATCCTGATCCGCCGGGTCGGCCTCGAAAAGGCGCTGCTCGCCGCCGTCGTACTGGCCGTGCTGGCGCAACTGGGACGTGCCGCAACCGAGGCGGTCTGGCCGTTCCTGGGCCTGACCGCTGTGATCATGGCCGGGTATGGCATTGGCAACGTGGTGCTGCCACCGCTGGTCAAGAAGTACTTCCCCGACAGGGTGGGCCTCGTGACGGCTGGCTATGTGACGATGCTGGCGGTGGGTACCGCGATCAGCCCGCAGCTGGCCGTGCCAGTTGCCGGGGCTGCGAATTGGCGCGTCTCCATCGGCATGTGGGCATCGATCAGTTTCCTGGTGCTGCTGCCGTGGATTACCCAGTTTGTGCGTGATCGCAAGGACAAGCTCGACGGCACCAACCCCCTTGGCTCGGCCGCTCACCTGCGTGCCGGTTCCGTTCCGCATCTGCGACCGTGGCGCTCACCGGTGGCATGGGGGCTGGCCATCTTCCTGGCCGGAAACTCGGCCCAAACGTATGTGTATTTCACCTGGCTGCCGCCGTATCTATCCGGGCAGGGTGTGGACGCGGCCACGGCAGGAAGTGCGCTGGCCTACTTCGCCATCCTTGGGCTGCCCGTGAGTTTGCTGGTGCCCTTGTGGGTGCCGCGCATGAAGAATCCCATCGTCGCCATCGGCCTCTTCGCGTTGTGCTGGGCCACCGGTCACCTGGGCCTGTACCTCTCACCGCTGGATGGAACCTGGCTGTGGGTGACGTTTGCCGGCTTGGGACAGGGCACCTTCGCCACGGCCCTGCTCATGGTCAACCTGCGCTCGCGGACAACACACGGCTCGTCGGTGCTGTCCGGATTCAGCCAGGGCTTGGGATACGCGGGGGCCGGGATTGTGCCGCTGGTGTTCGGCACCATTCACGACGCCACGGGCACCTGGACGGCGTCCTTTTCCATGCTCGGCGTGTGCCTTGCGGTCATGATGACGGGCGCCGTGATGATCAATGCGAAGCGCTACATTGAAGACTCGGCCGAGTAAGTACGCACCTTCTCCGCAAGACCGTACCTTGTTGGCTTATATGGAGGTTAAAACCCCCGGGTAAGCGAACAAGGTGCGGGTTTGCTCCAGGGTCCTAGAAGCTGGAGGAACTGCCGGAGCCGGAGAAACTTCCGCCGCTGGAGCCGTAGCCGGAACTGCTGCCACTCGAGCTGGCCTGAGTGCGGGCGGTATCCACCGTGCTCTGCCCTATCAGGTAGCCGGCGCTGAAGGAATGCACGGGATAGAACATGTATCCATCGAAAACCGAACCGAGAATGGTGGTCCGGCGGCCGCGAACATCATTCATACGGCTGCTTTCCATGGCCTTCTCCATGGAGGCTTTCTCGGAATTCGTCTTGGTGTATTTGCCAATCATGGCCTCTGAATGTTGCTGCAGCAGTGCCGTCAATTCCTGGCTCATTCCTCGAAGTTCATCCAGGGCAGCGTCAGGGGTGATGATTCCGGATTGGAAATCGGCGGCGAGTTGCTCAAGGCCTTGGGACCTTTGTCCATGAAGGGATGCCAAGGCGGCGGTGCTCGCCAACCCCTGCGCTCCCGGTTGGCCGATCAGCGCAGGCAGCTGTGCAAGATCCTCGCGCAAGGGGCGGACCTGACGATCCCAGGCACCTTCCCAGCCGGCATACCTGTTCAATAGGGCATTGGTATCGCCGATGACATCATCCAGGGTGTCCAGATCCTCGGCCATATCGGCGTAGCGGGCAACTGTTGCGACGTTGCCGCCCTTGCCAAGATCCTTCTTTGTGAAAGCGTGGGATTGCTCGTTTAGGGCCCTGGTTTCAAGGTATCGGGTACTGAAATTGCGGTACTTCTCCAGCACCAGTGTGCCGTAGCTGGAGGTTTCGGGAATGGTTTTGGCGTTGAGCTCAGTGACGTCCAGGGCAAGGCTCACGCTGGAGTATCCGGCATCGCCACGCTGGAGATGTCCGGCGGCCTTGGTGCGGTTGCTGGCACGCACGCCTGCCCGGATGCCGAAGCCCAGCAAGGTCAATCCGCCGGCGACGCTGGTGGTGATGATGAAGCCGGCTGAGAGGTACCAGGGCTGGTTGATCAGTTTCGCACCCTTCTTGACGCCAGCGATTGCGCCATCGGTCCACTGGGCCTCGCGGAAGAGATCCTTGGTGGATTCCTGGATGGCCTCCTGCTTCGACAATGACACCTTGCGGTCCTCGCCCATGTAGGTGCCTACATGGCGGCCAGTCGGATCAAAGGCAAGAATGAAAAGTCCGTCGGCCCATTTCTGGCCGTCGGAACTGATCCATTCAGGGTGGTTGGCCCGGGCATAGCGGAGAACTTCCTCGTTAAAGTTGTCGCTGGATGAGCCGTTGCGCGTGTAGATAACAACTTTGGTGGGGCTGTGGAAGTTGATCTTCTCAACGGCCGGGAGTAACTGGGGTTGATACAATACGCCTGCGGTGTCCTCGACAATGACGTCCGTTGGTGGAGCGGCCATGGCTGCCGGTGCGGCACCAAGAATTGCCATGAGCGTCAGTGCAAGAATCCCCAGAATCTTCTTCATGGGTACAGCCCACCATTTTCTTTGGGGTGGGTGCAAGCTTGGATGTCAGATCCGCCAGTCATGCTACGGCGTCAGCGCTCGAATCATCTCGTCAAGCCCAGGCGCCGTGGCACAAAAGTGGTGGGAGTTGCCCTCGCTGTTGTCCTTCTGTTTGGCTGTTGGTTTTGGTTTGGCAAGGTCACTAGCGTTCCAACGGCCAGCGAGACGCCCTGCAGGACCAGATGGCCGCACTGGAAACAGAAACGCAGAAAAAGGACGACGCCGTCGTGCTTCGTGAGTCTGCCGTGACCACGGTGGAAAGGAAGCAGGCAGCGAACACCATTGCGGATGGCACCTGGGTTGTTGGGGTGGACATTGAAGCCTGGACCTACAAGGCGAAAAGCAGCGTCGGTTCGTCCTGCTATTGGGCAATCCTTACGAGCGGCACCAACGGTGACGACATCATCAACAACGACATTCCTGGCGGCGGACTTCCGTCGGTGACACTCACAATGGGGCAGGACTTCAAGTCCTCACGCTGTGGCT
>JBKKBD010000084.1:0-25876 GCA_046714315.1 Specibacter sp. | reverse complement strand
GTGCTGGCCGGTTGGCTGCACAGTTCTGGGCGCTGGCCCTTTGCCGTGGACGCCGGAGCCCCGCCGAGCCTCACCACCTTGCCTCCAGCCTTGGGTAAACCAGTTGTTGAGGTGGGCCCCGGGACGGCACTGGCCCTGTTGGAAACTTTGATGGTCAAGGGGAAATCATCGGGCAGCGACTATCAGCGCAGTGCGTTTGGGGAGGCCTGGGCAGACGCCGATGGAAATGGCTGCGATACCCGCAACGACGTCCTGCGCCGCGACCTGCAGAACCTTGCCTTCGTCCAGGATTCAAGGTGTGTTGTGACCTCGGGTTTGCTGGCCGAGCCCTACACGGGCAAGGACATCGAATTTCAACGGGGCAAGGACAGCAGCGGTGCGGTCCAGATCGACCATGTGGTTGCGCTCGGCAATGCCTGGCGAACCGGTGCAGCAGCGCTCACCCCGGAACAACGCGAAAGCCTCGCCAACGATCCACTCAACCTCATGGCAGTGGATGGCCCGGCCAATGAGGAAAAGTCCGACGGTGATGCCGCCACCTGGTTGCCCTCCGCCAAAAAGATCCGGTGCCATTATGTGGCCCGTCAGATCTCCGTCAAGGCCGCCTACACGCTGTGGGTTGCACCGGCCGAGAAAGCCGCCATGGTGCGCGTGCTCGGCTTGTGCCCACAACAAGAAAGCCTGCCCTCCGGCTACCTCCCATAAAGGGTGGTGCCGGAAGACAGGCCCTGTGCCGCAGCTGCTACATGGTGGTTCCAATTTCGGTCAACGACAGTTCCGGGTGGTTCTTTTCGACGCGACGCATGGCCCAAATATCGTTGAAAAGGGCAAGGAATTCGCCGTCAGTTCGCTCCAACACCTCGGCACCATGGAGGTTGGCCAGTGTGGCTGTAGCCTCCGGCGTCGTCAATCTGGCGAGCGAGTACGGCAGGCGCTCCAGGCGCATAGGTGCGTTGAAGTCGTGGTGCATGCGGTCCTCGACAACCTCGAACTGCATGGGGCCGACGGCGGCGAGCACGGGTGCCTGATCACCGCGGAGGTCCGATCGTAGCACCTGGATAACGCCCTCGTGTTCGAGTTGTTCAATGCCGCGACGGAACTGCTTGTACTTGCTGGGGTCCTTGGAGCGGGCCACCTGGAAGTGTTCGGGCGCGAAGAGCGGGATGGCCGGGTACTCCACGGACTCCTCGACGAAGAGGCTGTCGCCCACGCGCAAGGCGGAGGCGTTCACCAAGCCCACCACATCACCCGGGAACGCGGTGTCGATGACCTCGCGTTCGCGGCCGAACACCTGCTGCGCGTATTTGGTGGCAAAAGACTTTCCGGTGCGCGTCTGGGTGACAACCATCCCACGCTCGAACATGCCGGAGCAGACCCGGACAAAAGCCACGTGGTCGCGGTGGGCTTGGTTCATGCCGGCCTGGACCTTGAAAACGAATCCGGAGAACGGGGCATCGACGGCGCGGGCGTTGCCGGTGACATCGGCGCGCGGGGACGCAGGGGGAGCGAAGTCCACCAAGGTATCCAGGATCTGCTTGACACCAAAGTTCAAGGCTGCCGAGGAGAACAAAAGGGGAGTGGCTTTGCCAGCGTAGAACGCCTCGAGGTCAAGAGGATTTTCCTCGTCGATGACCAGGCTGGCCTCATCGGTGGAATCGGTCCAGGCGGCACCTTCCGAGGCGGCGGCCTGCTCCGGCGTCAGGTATTCGGTCAGTGCAATCTGGGCGCCCGAGCTGTTGCGGGTAAACTTGGCAAACTCGTCACGACGAACGTCCCAGACGCCGCGGAAGTCGCCGGCGATACCGATGGCCCAGGTCAACGGCATGGGCTTGAGGCCGGTGCGCTCGGTGATCTCGTCCATGAGTTCGAGCGGATCAAGTCCCGGACGGTCCCACTTGTTAATGACGGTGATGATGGGCAGGTTGCGCTGGCGACAGACCTCGAACAACTTCATGGTCTGAGTTTCCAGACCCTTACCGGCGTCAATGAGCATGACGGCGCAATCGACGGCGGCCAGAACACGGTAGGTGTCCTCGGAGAAGTCGGCGTGGCCGGGGGTGTCGAGGAGGTTGATGACGGTGTCGCGGTAGGAGAACTGTAGTGCCGCGGAGCTGATGGAGATGCCGCGGTCCTTTTCCATCTGCTGCCAGTCAGAGATCGTGTCCCGTCGATTCGACTTGCCGTTCGTGGCACCTGCCGTGCCGATGACCTTGGCATGCAGGGCCAAGGCTTCTGTCAGCGTGGACTTACCGGCATCCGGGTGCGAGATGACAGCGAAGGTTCGCCGACGTTCCGCTTGACCGGTAATTTCGGTGGCGCGGGCGGGGGACTGGACCGGAGAGGACACAAGACTACTTTCTAGCGGTGAAGAATTTTGGGGACGAGGGCAGGCGCAACTATCAAGTTTACCGCAGGCTGGCGCTACTTACTGTGGCAGCGTCAGGGACCCAAATCCCAGCTGCCAAGCACCTCCGGCATCGATGCGTTCAAGGACAATCCTTTGCAACGCCGTCGTCCGGGGGAGTGAGGCCAAGTTCTCCATGGTGCGCGTGCGGAAGGTGAAGTACACGGCATCGCTTGGCTGAAGCATGAGTTCACCGTAGAGGGTGAAGCGGGCGGCAAACTGGGCAATATTGGACGCCGGGTCCAGATGATCGCTGAGGTAGGGATCCAGGAGCCACGACTCACAATTGGCCGTCCGGACAGGCTTTTCGGGAAAGTGTTCGGCGAAGAATGGTGCGGCTTGGGCAAGGCTGGCCCGGACAACATCCGCCGACAGGCCACCGTCCTCGGGGATATGGACGCCAAGAATCCATTCACCGGCGGCAACGCCAGGGATAACAGCCTTGGGCTGGTGGATCAGGAACTGCAGACGGCCCAGCTGGTAAATACGGCCCGAAAATGTCTGATTGAGCCATTTGTAGGTGTCCATGCCAAAACGGTTATGAACGCGCCGGTTGATGGCCATATTGCGACCAAAATCGGCCAGGGTGGCGCGGGAGACGGCCTCAGGGATGCCTCGCTTGGAGTGCCACGCAACGATGGCGGGAACAAAGCGCAGCATCGCGCTGAGCCAGTCCATCTCCGTGACGGGATGATCGGCGGTGCCCAGTTCCGGAACGGATTCATCGGCGCTGCCAAGCCGTGACTCCAAATGAGCCAGTACCTTCTCCACGGCCGGGGTCGCCGGTCGATTGAACAATGCGAGCGAATCGGCGTGATCCTCCGGGGCGATGTTCAGGTAGTCAATTGTCAGCTCTGGGCTCATGGCGGTCCGCAAGGTCATATCCCCAGCCTACCGAACCTAGACCAGCCAAAAGCGCTGCAAAAAAGAAGGACGCTTCCCCACCACGGCAGGTGGCGGGGAAACGTCCTTCTTGAGGATGTGAGGGGACTACTTACCGGCGACCGGCTTCTTGTCGAAGAGGGTCTCTGCCTGCTCGAGTGACATGCCGTTGGTCTCCGGGATCTTGAACATCACGAAGAAGAAGGACGCCACGGCGAACAGTGCGTACATGCCGTAGGTCAGCGGCAAGGATGCCGCAGCCATGGACGGGAAGGTTAGTGTGATGGCGAAGTTGGCAATCCACTGGGCGGCGGCGGCCAGGCCGAGGGCGCGGGCGCGGATACGGGACGGGAAGATCTCGCCTAGCAGAACCCACACCAGCGGACCCCAGGAAGCGCCGAAGCTGATGACGAACACGTTGGCCGCGACCAAGGCAACGGGGCCCCAAGCTCCCTGCAAGGAGATATCTGAGCCCGAGCCGGTTGCTGCGGAGAAGGCTAGGGCCATGGTGCCCAAGGAAAGCGCCATACCAATGGAACCAGTGAGCAGGATGGGTCGGCGGCCAATCTTGTCGACCAAGGCAATGGCGACCAGGGTGACGAGGATGTTCACGATCGCCGTCACCACGGAGATGGTCAGCGAGTCCTTTTCCTGGAAGCCCACGGCCTTCCACAACGTGGTGGAGTAGTAGAAGATGACGTTGATGCCGACGAACTGCTGCAGCATGGAGAGAATGATGCCGATCCACACCACCGGCATCAGGCCAAAGCGCTTGCCTCGCAACGTACCCTGGCGTGCAGCGAGCTTATCGGCGTGAACAGCGTCCAGGATTTCGCGGATGCTGATTTCAGCGTCTTCGTTCGGTGCAATGGTCTTGAAGACCTTGGCGGCTTCGTCTTCCTTGCCCTTCAGAACAAGGTAGCGAGGGGACTCAGGCAGCTTCATGGCGATAACGAAGTACACGACGGCGGGCACGGCGGCAGCTAGGAACATCCAACGCCAGGCGGGCAGTCCAAACCACAGCTCCTGCGCGGCGCCACCGGCTGCATTGGCGAACAGGGCATCGGAGAGCAACGCGGCAAAGATACCGATAGTGATGGCCAGCTGCTGGAGCGAGGCCAGGCGGCCACGGTGCTTGCGCGGAGAAATTTCGGAGATGTACGCCGGGGCAATGACGGAGGCCAGCCCGATGCCCAAGCCGCCCACAAGGCGCCAGAAGATCAGGTCATAGACGCCGAAGGCAAAGCCGGTACCCAGTGCACTGACCAGGAACAGCACGCCACCAATTTTCATGGCGGGGATGCGGCCCCTGGCGTCTGCAATGCGGCCAGCCATATAGGCGCCAATGGCACAGCCCAAAAGTGCGACGGCGACGGCGAACCCGGTGAGGGCATCGCCAAGGACGAATTCATCTTGCAAGGCATCGACGGCGCCGTTGACTACCGAGGAATCAAAGCCGAAGAGGAATCCTCCCACGGCTCCTGCGACCGCAAGTCCAATGACTTTGCGTGGTATCGGCGTTGCGGATGATTTTGGCGTAGTAGTCCCGGACATGGTTCCCCTTTGAAGCCGCCACTGAAAATTTCGTGGCCCGTTTGAAAAAAGTGCTTAGTAATTCCAAATGGTAAAGCTACTCCATGCGGGAACGCCCAATGAGTCGCTGGCGCCTAAATCGGCCGTGATAATTGCCTCATGGGATGTGCGTCACGGCGAAGATCCGTCTTAGTGGCCGAACGGGTCCGGATCAACGCCGGGCATCCACGTCAGGCCCGCAACTCCCCAACCAAGGCTCTTAGCTGAACGCCGGGCCTTTTTTGAGTAGCGCGCATTGAGCCTGTCCACGTAAAGCTTGCCGTCCAGGTGGTCGTACTCGTGCTGCATGCAACGGGCAAACCAGCCGGTCGCTTCAAAGTCCAGGGGGTTGCCCTCGGCGTCGAATCCGCGCACACGAACCCATTCTGCGCGTTTGAGCGGATAATCGATCCCGGGAACGGAAAGGCAGCCTTCCACTTCATCATCGGGATCCGGGGTGTTTCCGGAGATTTTGCCGACGGTGAGCGTTGGGTTCACCACGACGCCACGGGTGGGGACGTCGTCGTCGTTCTCCATCTTGTAGGTAAAGATGCGAAGGCCAACGCCGATCTGCGGTGCTGCGAGGCCTACACCGTTGGCGGCGTCCATGGTCTCGTGCATGTCCGCGATGAGGGATGCGAGTTCTGTATCAAAGGCCTTGACCTCATCCGCGCGGCGGTGCAGGACAGGCTCACCCAAGATGGTCACGGGGCGGATGGTCATGAGGACTTCCTTTTCACGCGGGCAACAAATTGAAAGTTTACAAAACTAGAGTGGCAATGAAAAACACCCCGATCGATTGACCGGGGTGTTTATTGTGATTCTTGGTGAATCACACATGGGGTGAGATACGGGGTTTGAACCCGCGACCTCCTGGACCACAACCAGGCGCTCTGCCAACTGAGCTAATCCCACCATGTCCGCCGTCGGCTTGGAAGTTTTACCCTCCGCGCTTGTGGCAACGACGACTAGTCTACCCGATCTAAAAGGGTGTCAAGACCAAATGCAGCCCTTTTTGCCCATTTGTGATCCAGATCGCGTTGCGGCGAAACAAATTCCGCGAAAACACGCGGAAACTGAACTTAGAACTTTGCTGAAATCTTCTTTGCGGCCTTTGAATCCGGGCCGGGAGCGGGCACAAACACGGCCTCACGGTAGTACTTGAGTTCGTTGATGCTGTCCTTGATGTCGCCCAAGGCACGGTGTCCACCGGTTTTGGCCGGCGACTGGAAGTAGGCCCGCGGGTACCAGCGGCGGGAGAGTTCCTTGATGGTGGAAACATCGATGACCCGGTAGTGCAGGTGCTCCACGAGTTCGGGCATGTCACGGACCAGGAACACCTTGTCGGTGCCGATCGAGTTGCCAGCCAGCGGCGCCTTGTTGGCAACGGGCACGTGCTCCCGGATATACGCAAGCACCTGGGCCTGCGCGTCTTCCATGGTGGTTCCGCCGGCCAACTCGTCGAGCAGTTTGGAGGTGGTGTGCATGGTCCGCACAAAGTCACCCATCTGCGCCAAAGCCTCATCGCTGGGCTTGATGACCACGTCAACACCCTCACCCAGGATGTTCAATTCTGAGTCAGTAACGAGCGCCGCAACCTCGATCAGGGCGTCGTTCTCGGCATCCAAGCCGGTCATTTCACAGTCAATCCACACAATGCGTTCATTAGTAATAGCCACCTCTCCAATGTACCGCTAACCGCGCACCCGCCGCCGCGCTGGTAAAATTGGCCGTGGCAGAACCTGCATGCCGCAACCTTGTTGCAGGAAAATTACTTACGACGGCCGGAGACTTTCGATGACAGCCCTGCCTTCAGCTGTGCCACGACGGGCCGCTGCCGCGCAGAGGCCGTGGATTGCGGTGCTCGAGGGTTTTCTAGGCTCCGTCATGATCCTGGTCGGCTCCGTTGGCGTCGGCTGGATCGCCAACGGTTCGCCCATGGTCCGCAATTCCCTCGTTATCGCCATGCGCACAGAAGGCGCGGGCGTGGTGACATCCACGATTGTGCTCACGCTCGGCGCCATGGTGTTGTTGCGTTCCTGGTTGCGGTTGGGGCAGCGCCTCATCAGCTGGGGACCTGGGTCTCTCAAGGTAGTGGTGACGGCCATCGTTGCCTGGGGTGCACCGCTGATGCTTGCCGTGCCGATCTTCTCCCGCGACGTCTACGCCTACACAGGCCAAGGCAGGCTCATGGCCGAGGGCCTGAACCCCTACACCGACGGTATTTCGGCGCTCAGCAACTGGTTCATGTTGGGCACTGACCCGTCGTGGGCCGAAAACCGCACACCCTATGGGCCGGTTTTTTTGTGGCTGAGCAGGGGGGTGGTGGCCTTGACAGGGGCTCAACCCGATCTCTCTGTCCTGCTGTTCCGTGCTATCGCCTGCATCGGTGTGGCCCTGTGCGTGATCTATATACCCAAGCTGGCCGCACTTCACGGAGTGAATGGGGCCAGGGCCTTGTGGATTTCGGTGGCCAACCCGCTCTTTCTAATTTCCTTCGTGGCCAGCGCTCACAACGACGCTTTGATGGTTGGCTTGGCTGTCGCGGGCATCTACTTCGCAGCGACGAGACGGGGAGTGCTGGGCGTAGTCCTTGTCACGGCCTCGATCGCCGTCAAACCCATCACCATAGTCCTGCTGCCCTTCATCGGACTGTTGTGGGCAGGACATGCCGCCGGGTGGGGGCGACGATTCCTCTTCTGGGCCGCCACAGCTTCGCTGAGCCTGGCCTTGTTGTGGATCATGGGCCTGCCCGGGAATCTGGGACTTGGCTGGACGTGGGCACTGACGGACACCACTCCCGGCTATACGGGATACTCGCCCTCAGGATTTGGCGGACAGATGCTGGAACTTCTTGGCAATGCCGTGGGGCTGGATGGAATGGCCATCGGCAATGGTTTCCGTAGCCTACTGACCGTTGCCAGCATTGGCCTGGCCGCCTGGTTTGTGCTCTTTGGCGACCCCAAACAGGTGGTTCGCCGCACGGGACTGGCGTTTGCCGCCGTCGTTCTTCTGGCGCCCATCATCCAACCCTGGTACATCCTGTGGTTCCTGCCCATCTTGGCTGCGACAGGCATCCGAAACAACTGGCAGATCAAGGTTTGTTACGTGGTGATCGGTTTCTTTGTGGTGTTTGGGGCTCAGGACCAGCTCTTTGTGTGGAATTTTGTCACGATGCAGGTGGGTTCAGGGACGTTGGCCAGCGTGGTGGCATGGGCTGCTGTCATCTACCTGCTGGTACTGGATGTGCACACCCGAAAACTACTGTTTAGCCGCGAGGCCACCGTGGACGCAGCTTCCTTGCCGCCGAGGTAGCCGGTCCCCGCCGAAACTCACATGCGACAACCGAGAATTCGAACGGGACCGGCTACCTCGGCGAGGGGTTCGGGGTGCTACTGCGTCATTCCGCCTTTTCGGAGTGCCGCGGTGAGCCTAGTCTTGAAGCGATGTTCATTGAAGAGGTCCTTCCATCCGATTCTGATGACGGTCCAACCCAACTCAATCAGCTCGTTTTCCCGGATGCGCTCATTGCGCAGGACCTCTTGTGTTGGCCGATAATTGAAGTACTTTCCTTCGCCGTCGAACTCCAGGACCACTTTGTATTCTGGCCACGCGAAATCAGCGCGATAATTGCCGTGTCGGGTTGCGAGCTGAAACTGCAATTGCGGCGCTGCTATGTTGCAGACCGCAATTAAGTCCCTTGTCAGGGATTCTCCCGCTGATTCAGAATCGCCGCGGGCAAAATCTAGCGCTGCACGAAATATACGGATGCCTCTGTGTTTATCGAGAGCACGAGCCTCTTGCGCCAAGACGTCTCGGGGGATGCCGTTGCGTAGTGCATGGTCCATCAGAATGAGCGCTTGCTTGTAACTCATGGTCAGGGCGCAGTCGACCGTGGTTCGGATCAAATCTGTGACCAACAGGCCCTCGATTACTGCGCATTCCGAATCTGAAAGTGGCCTGCAATGGATTTTCACATCCGCTGCTCGTTGTAGCGTGCTGTTCTTGGCTCGCCGGGTGATATGGATGTAAGCGTCGGCCTTCCACAGTGGTAAATCATGAAGCCGGGCAGCTGAAACGTGGCTGTAGACCGAAAGCGCGCTCTCCGTTGCCACCGAGGAATGGGCGTGGAAGAAAATCTGGGCCTTTGCCTGCTGCGAGGCGTCTAACGACTCCCAGTAGGACGAGCGGACATAGCAAGCAAAACGTATGCGCGTCAGGACCCCCTGCCGAATTAGCGTATTGATGGCCCCAGAGTTGAGCTTCATCTCAGCGAGTTGGCTCGAGCGCCACGCGTTTTCGCCCTCGGGCAGACGGCTTGCTAGGCGACCCCAGCCACCAGTTTCCGAATCCACGGTATTCCGTTGCGATGCCTCTGAGCGACGGCCGGAAACCATCAATGACAATTCGGGAACTTCACGGTAGGCGGCAACGGATTCACGGCTTCCATTCGGCGCGGATGATGAATTCATACTTCAAGGTTGTCGCCGAAAACCGATGTTTTCTAGGTCCAGTCAGTGATCTGTGGATAACTTCAAGCACCTCCCGCGCCGAGGTAGCCGGTCCACGCCGAAACTCACATGCGACAACCGCGAATTCGAACGGGACCGGCTACCTCGGCGGAATGGCAGAAACAGCAGGGGTGGCCGCGTTCCGACCCAGCTCCACAGTGCGTTGAATGGCCCAGATCAGCAGCGTCACAAGGAGCACGTTGCGGCTGGTCAGCACGGCCGCCATGATCGGGTTGGCGTGGATCAGTGGTGTGTAGAACAACGGATAGATGATGAATGTGGTGAAGGCGATGCCCATGAGGAGGGTGGCCGGAATCTTCCAACGGTCCCAGTCGTGCACTAGGCCGGCAACCACCACTGGCAGCAGCCAGATGATGAACTGGGGCGAACCCACCTTGTTGAAGACAATGAAGGCCGTGACCATCAGCAGTGATCCCTCGAGGATCAATTCCTCACGTTGGGCGCCACGGCGCAGGGCCCACACCATGAGAATGGCGCCTGTCAACGCCGCGACAATGAGCAGCGGCTGCATCAACGCGGCGGCAACTTCGGCCCCAGGCCCGTAGACCTCGGTGGAGTTAATGGCCACGTTGTCGGCAATCTTAGAGCCGCCAACATTGAACACACTGAGCCAAACCCAAGGGGTGGAGAACGTGGCCTCAAGCTGCATGCCGCGATCGCCCTGGTTGATGGCAAAGTCGAACAGGTGCGATCCTGCTCCGGTGAGGACTGCCACGGCGGCCACTGCCGCGCTGACCACCACGCCCGTGATGAAAATCTGGCCGCGCTTGGCGCTGGCAATGAGTAGGGGAGCGATCACCGCGGCCGGCCACACCTTGATCCAGGTTGCCGCCGAGAGCAGGAACGCGGCAACAATGGGCCTTTCAACCGCGTACAGCAAGGCAATGAGCACCAGCGATGTAGTGATTCCCTCTACCCGGGCAAAACTCAGGAAGCCCATGAATATGGTGAAGAACAGCCAGAACCAGGCCGGGGCAATCCCGCTAACGGAGCGCTTGCCGCGCGTCAGGAACACCAATCCAACGGCATTGAGCACAATGATGATCAGCGTCCAGCCCAGCAGATACAGCGACGGGCCAAACACGTTCGCGGCGAAAATGGGCAGTTGCGCCAGCAACGGATACACCCAGGGGCTAATCACCTCGCCAAGATCGGACGGGTTGTAACCGAGCATCGCCCATTGGCGGTACTGCTCGGTGTCGCTGAAGGTATTGCCGTGAACAATGAAGCTCATCATCCAGGCGAGGAAAAAGCCATGAACGACGGCGAATCCCCACCATACGCTGGTGGGCGTACGGAACCAGGCAATCGCCGGGGGCGAAAGAAACTTGTTGCGGAGCGTGGTGGCCCGGTCCAGGACCCTGTCAAACAGTGGAGCAGAAATCTTAGGGCTCCTTGGTCAGGGCATCAGTGGCGGTGGAGACGGCGCCAGTTGAGTCGGCCGCGGCGGAGGCAACGGCGTCGTTCTTCACAACGTCGTGCCGGGGGATGAGCGAGGGGTTCCGGCCCATCAGGAACAGTTGGCGCACACTCCATACGAACAAGACCACCAGCAGCAGATTGCGCAGGGTCAGAACGGCGGCCATGACGGCGTTGTTGTGCGAAAGAGCGTCGTAGAAGAGCGGGTAGACCAGGAACGTCAGGATGGCCACGCCGATCAGCATGGTGGCAGGGACGCGCCACGCCTTCCATTGGTAGGACAGGCCCACGGCGACGGCGGGTGCCAGCCACACCATGAACTGCGGGGAACCGACCTTGTTGAAGACCACGAACGCCGTGACCAGCGCCAGTGAGCCGAAGAGCAGCAGCGCGGTGCGATCGGCACCGCCATTTCGCTTGCCGGTGTGCAGAGCCCAGAAAACAAGCCCGGCAACGAGCAATGCGGCGGCGATCAGCAGAGGCTGCATGAGCACGCTCATGACCTCGGAGCCGGGGCCGTCAACCTGCATGGAGTTGATGTCCTGGTTCATGTACATCCGCGCCCCGCCCAAGCCAAGCACGCTCATCCACAGCCAGGGTGTGGTGAAGGTGGCCTCGAGCTGCATGCCGCGATCGCCTTGTTCCAGCAGGAAGTTCAGCAGCTTGGGCAGCGCATTCATGCTCAGCGCCATGCCCACCACGAGCGCCGTGACCAATACACCGGCCAGAACCACCTGCACCCGCTGCCGGACCACGGTAAAGAGGGCCAGTACGACGGCGGCCGGCCAGACTTTGGTCCACGTCGCGACACTGAGAATGAACGATGTCAGGAATGGGCTAGCCACGCCGATCGACAAGGCGATCAGGACCACAGGAGCCGTCAAGCCGTCAACGCGGGCAAAGCCCAGCCACGCCATGAGAGCTGTGAACACGGTCCACCACATGGCTGCCGGAATGGCCTCACGCTTTTTGCCCCAACTGGTGAGTTTGCCCACGGCCAGCGTGTTCAGGGCCGCGATCATCAGGACCCAGATGAACAGGAACGGACCGCTGCCGAAGATGTAGGCAATGGCCATGGGAATCAAGGCAAGGATCGGATACACCCATGGGCTGGGGCCGGTGACCAAGTCTTCGTTGAAGTCCACCGAGGCCCAGATGCGGTAGATAAACGTGTCGCTAAATGCCTCGCCGCGCAGGGACAGGAGCCCCGCCAGCAGAAGGAAGACTAGGTGTACTGCGCCGAAGATGGTCCACATGCCGCGTGGGGTTTTCAGCCAATTTTGGGTCCGGGAGGGCAGGATCATGTCCCGGAATCGGGCAAGAGTGGCAAAAAACGTATCCGTGGAGATGGTCCAGTCCTTTGTAGAAGTGGTGGGCGCCGGGCGCAACAAGCCTGGCGCGGCGCGTGGCCAGTGGTCGTTTCCAAGGAATTGACCGGCCGAGGTGGGTAGAATGCCAAGAACGGAGTCCGTGGCTGCTTACATATTAGCGCAGCACCCTAGTTGCTCCCCGGGTCGGTTCCGACCCTCTGCACGCAAACCAGTCCTGCCGTGAGGGACAGCATTAGTTCAGGAGTACAGCAGTTGACCAGCGCGCGAGTTGCCCTGCCGGAGGTGAAGACCAAGGTGTTTAGTAAGTTGCCTCTTGGCACAGGTACGGCGGCGTCGGCAGTGTGGCAGGGATTTGCCGGATCCATGATGTTGTTGCTGGGCTCATTCGGCGTTGGTTGGTTGGCCAGCAGCTCCGTGCTGATCCGTAATCCGCTCTTTATTGTGGCCAGAACCACCCCCGTGGCTGTGATCATTGCCACCGTGCTGCTGTGTGTCGGTGCGGCTTTGATGCTACGTGGGTGGCTGAGGTTGCGGCAGCACTTGGCGCTCTGGGACGAATCCGCTGCGCCGATCCTGAAGAAGGCACTGATCCTGTGGGTTGCCCCCCTGATGCTGGCACTTCCGCTCTTCAGCAGGGATTCTTACGCCTACATTGGCCAGGGTCGGCTCATGGCGCAGGGACTCAATCCCTACACCGACGGCATTTCGGCCTTGAATAACTACTTTTCACTGGGCCCTGACACCTTGTGGACCGAGGCCCCAACCCCCTATGGTCCCCTCTGGCTGTGGTTGGAACACTTCGCGGTAATGTTGCCGGCGAACAGCCCGGAGATTGCACTGATTCCCTTCCGGCTGGCTTGCCTGGCTGGCGTGGTTCTTCTGGCCGTCTACGTTCCCAAGCTGGCTGCCCGCCACGGCTTCAATCCACACCGTGCATTGTGGCTGGTGGTCCTAAACCCCGTGGTCCTGATTAACTTTGTGGCCAGCGTCCACAATGATTCGCTCATGCTGGGCCTTGTGGTGGCAGGTCTCTACTACGCCTCATCGAAGCGACCCATTGTGGGAATTTTGCTCGTTACGGCGTCCATCGCCATCAAGCCCATCACCTTGATTGCGTTGCCCTTTGTTGGCTTGCTGTGGGCAGGTTCCAAAGCAGGATGGGTGCGCAAGTTCGGAATCTGGGCCGCAACCTTGGGCATCGCCACCGCTGTCATGGGGGTCATGGGCGCCATCAATGGTCTGGGCTTCGGCTGGTTGGCCGCCTTGCAGACTCCCGGCACAGTATGGATTTGGTATGCGCCGGTTGGCTTGCTTTCCAACGTTGTTGGGTTCGTGGTCTCGCTACTGGGCGGGGCCGGTGCGGCAGTGACGGATGTGATTCAGGGGATCGGCCAAGTGGCTTCGATTCTGATCGTCATGGGTCTGGCATTTTGGAAGGTCAAGGTACCGGCAGCAAACGTCGGCTCCGACGTCGGCCGTTCCAGCTTCAGCGGTCCTGACGCCCTCGGCGAGACGCAGCGATACAGTCAGGCCGTGCTGCACCGGATGGCGTGGGCGTTTGCCGCCGTGGTCATCATGGCGCCCATGATCCAGCCCTGGTACATGCTGTGGCTTGTCGCATTCTTCGCCGTGACCGGCATCGAAGAGGGCTGGCAGCTGCGCACGGTGCTCTACCTGACAGCGTTCTTCACCTTGATAGCACTGACCGACCAGCTCAGCGTGTTCCCCTGGATTCCGGTGGTGCTGATCCGTACCGTGGCTATAGCCGTTGGCTTTATTTGTATCTTGTACGTGATGTTTTGGGACAGGGCAACGCGCGGGCTCTTTCTTCCCGGCCGCGACGCTGCGGCAAAAACTACGTCAGCCTAGATCAGAGGTGCTTAAGTGCCTCGCGGCGTGAAAGTGGACTGAGCTGGCTCTCGTGATTGCGCACGTAATCTCGCACCCAGTCGGAATCGGTCCGGGCATGTTGGCGAAGTGCCCAGCCGATGGCCTTGCGGATGAAAAATTCCTTGTCGCCAAGGTTGGGTGCGATGACATCCTGCAGCAGCCCAATATCTGTAGCTGTTTTGGCCGGCAATTGAGCAATGATCGAAGCCCGGCGGAACCAAAAGTTCCCGTCCACACTCCACCGTCGCAGGAGCGGGTCCATTGTGTCCTTGTCCTTGAGGAGCAGTTCGCACAGGCGTGGCGCCACAGAATCCACGTAATCCCACCACTGCCCGGTCCCAATGACGACGCCGTAAAACGGCAGGAGCCTCAACTCGCCCCGGCCCAAGCGTGAATCGGTGAGCATGATGGCTGCATAGCGTTCCTCCCGGAACTGCGCTCCTTCCCAGAGGGAAGTGACCGTTGCGTGGAGCTCCTCGACACCGGAGAACGGATGTTCCTTGGCCAGGGCTCGTACGGTTTTACGGACAGCAGGGGAGGGCACACCCAGAAACGGCATGGACGATTTCATATAGAGCGCCATCCCTGCAGCCTTTTCTGTGATGGCAAGCTGAGCCAAGGCGGGGCGCAAGGCCTGTAGGAATGCGGCATTGGGGGTACGGGGCGCGAAATTGATCGTGAGCATGTCCGTTTCCGAGGGCGTCATGGCACCAGCGTAGCGGCCGGGCGACTACCATTTTGTTGGTATGGAGCAAAATGCATGGATGCCGAGCGCAGAGATTGTTGCTGTGCTCCGTTCGGTTGGCTGTGTCTACGCCGAGGACGAAGCTGCCATTCTCCTTGAGTCGGCCGATTCGCCGGAAATCCTCGCCCGCATGCTGGCCCGCCGAGCCCACGGGTATCCTCTGGAACATATTGTGGGGTGGGCAAAATTCTGTGGGCTAAGAATGGCCGTTGCCCCAGGGGTGTTCGTGCCTCGATTGCGCAGCGAGTTTCTTGTGGGGCAGGTGGTTGCCACGATCACGGGAATGCCGCTCGGGAACGGGCCTTTGCGAATTCTTGACCTTTGCTGCGGCAGCGGGGCTGTCGGTGCCGCCGTGGCCCATGAAATGGCCGATCAGGCGCACGACGTCGAGCTGCATGCGGCGGACATTGACTCGACCGCGCTCAGCTGTGCAACGGAGAATATCGCAACCTTCAAAGGACAGGTCCATTGCGGAGACTTGTTCGCGGCCCTGCCGCCGGAGTTGCTCGGGACCTTTCACGCCATCGCCGCAAATGCCCCGTATGTCCCATCAAGCGCACTTGAATTCATGCCACAGGAAGCCAGGGTTCACGAACCCGAGGTTGCCTTGGACGGGGGGATTGACGGGCTTGAGGTGCATCGAAGAATCGCGGCCGAGGCCCAGCACTGGCTGCGACCCGGCGGGGTGCTGCTCATGGAAAGCAGTGCTCGGCAGGCCCCTGACAGTGCCGGAATCTTGGCCTCTCATGGCTTTTTGACGAGGATCGCAACCCATGACGGCCTGGGCGGTACGGTGGTCACCGGCCGCGTGCGGCAGTCCACCTAGTCAGGCCCTTTCGCATCTGCCGTGGATGCGCGAAGATGGGTGAACAGCCTGTCCATCAGGGGGTCCCAAAGGAACGAGCACGCCATGAATTCTCGTTTTGGCCAAGGTGCAGTGGTCGTGGGGTTGCTGCCGGAACAAGACCCCGCGGTTTTGAAGTTTGCTGTCGAATTGGCTGCGGCAACCGGTGCCGAGCTAGTGGGCGCATATGTTGATCCCGGAAGCTACTTGATCGAATGGGACCCTGATGGCAATGTTCTGGGCAAGTCCTTGGACCGGGCGCTAGATCCGGAGGACGAGGCGGCGTCGGCCGTCTTGGAACTGGGAGCGCTGCTGTCAGCGGCCGCAGAAGGGCACATGGTCACCTCAAGCATTCGCGTTCTGGGCGGCGAAACGGCGCTTGCCCTGGGGCGGTTGGCTCAGGCCGTGAATGCATCGGTCATTGTGGTGGGTGCCCGCCGCCCGGGAATGCTGGCAGGTGTCAATGAAGTCCTTGCCGGATCCGTTGTCCGTAAGCTTTTGGCAACCCAGCACATACCGGTCCTTGCCATTCCGCGCGTGGACGCCCACCCGCCATTACACGGCTGAGCCGAACGGTCAGCTTTTCTTGGCCACGCATTCGGCCAGCTTGGCCAGACCCTTTTCAAAATCGCCACCCACCATTTTGTCCATGTTCATGAACAGCATGAATACCCGGCTCAGGCCCTTGTTTTCCCCCGTCATGGTCCAAGTGACGCGGGTTCCGTCAGCAACGGGTTCAAAGGTGAAAGTTGTCGGATTGACGGCCTTCATGGGTTTCGTGAACTCAAGGCGGAGGTGGATTTTGGAGGGTTCAATGGCTTCGAGGATTTCCATGGTTCCCGCCCCTGCCTTGCCGTTTCCCTTCCATGAGTAGGTGGCGCCCACACCCTCCACGGGACCCGAATAGGTGCGCTGCATGGACGGGTCGATCCCTTCCCAAGGTGACCAGTTGATCCACTCACGGAAGCTGACAACCAAGGCATAAATTTCTGCTGCGGGGGCTGGGATGACGGAGCTGCGGGAGACGCTGAATGTTGACATAAACACAGCATAGGCTCCCGGACCGACATTCGTCAGTGGCCTTGTAAAGCAGCGGGTCAACCGACGTCGTCGGGGCCTTCAGCAGCGTCTTGGGTATGCATGCGAATTTCCGGCATATCCCTGCCGTCGGTTCCTTCTGCTGCAGTCTCGGCATGTTCCCGTGACGTCGAATCGCTGATGGGCACGGTTGCGTCGCTCGGGCTCGTGGCTGGTGTGTTGCTCATGGCCGTGCTTTCTCTTTTGTCACACGGCACCTAGTGGCCGCGCGGCCTCTCTTTCATTGTGGTCCTTTGCTACGGCTTTGTCATGGGTGCGCGTTGCCCTGTTTCCCGGATCCTCACTGTATTTTCGCCGTGAGAGGTTCACACTGGAAGCATGCAAAATCCCGTGGACCGTTGGCGGCAACAACTGCGCGGCACATTCAGCAACAATTCGCCTACCATCCCGCAATGGGAGCGTGACCTGGAAAAGGGCAACGACGCAGGCTACTTTGGGCCTGCTTCGGCGGCGTGGGCTGTCCACGGGTCAATGACGACACTCGTGGCAGGCATCCAGGCCTTGTTGATCCAGGCGCTGCACCCAGGTGCCCTCGCCGGTATCTACGACCACTCCAACTACCGCACCGACCCGTTGGGCAGGTTGGCCGGAACCATTCAATGGATCTTCACGATCACGTATGGCGACACGGCGACTGCCCAGCAGGCCGCTGCCAAGGTGCAACGCATCCACGGCCATGTTCGGGGAAGTTACACCGCAAATTCAGGGGAGGAACGCCCCTATTCGGCCAACGATCCCGAGCTGCTCCGGTGGGTACATCTGGCCTTCACCCAAGCATTCCTGTCCTCACATCTTGCTTACGGCGGCCCCATTCCCGGCGGTCCCAATGCCTACGTTGCCGACTGGGCCGTGGCCGGCGCGCTCATGCATGTGACGGATCCGCCCACATCAGTCGAGGAGCTCAACACTCAGCTCGACGCGTTTACCGGAGAGCTTCGTTGCGATGAACGCGCCCGCGAGGCGATCGCCTTCATTCGCCACCCGCCCCTGCCGCGCTCGCAGCGGGCCGGGTACATGGTGCTGTTTTCGGCCGCGGTTGCAGCACTGCCCCCGGTCTATCGCGAGCTCATGCAGCTGAACGTCCCGGCACTTGGCCGCGTGCCGCTTCCGGTGCGGGTTCCCACTCAAATCGTGCTCGCCGTGGTGCGCAGGAGTTTGGGGTCGCCGAGCCCCAGCGAAGCCGCGGCTCGGGTACGGCGGCTGCGATTGGGTATGCAGGACGCTCCCAGTAAGCGCCGCTAAGGTGGATGGTGGTGTTTTCTACCAACGGACTCCCGCCCACAAACCAAGGACTGCATCCAGACCATGTCGCCACGCACCTTTTACCGCACCATAGCGACGGCCGAGGCCGTTACCTGGACGCTGCTGATCGTAGGAATGATCCTGAAATATGGGGTGAAGGTGGGCGATTGGCCCGTCTCCATTGGCGGTTTTGTGCATGGGTTGGTGTTCATCGCCTATGTGGTCACGGCGGTCCTGATTGGCCTGAACCAGCGCTGGCGCAAGGGCCTGATTGTGGTTGCGGCGGCTACCTCCGTCATCCCGTACCTGACCATCCCCTTCGACAGGTGGCTGGAAAAGAAGGGAATGCTCGACGGCGCTTGGCGCACGACCGCGAGTGATCACCCCGGCGACCGGAAGTGGGCTGATGTAGCCCTGCGAGCGATGGTTGCCAGGCCGGTGCTGCTGGGCGTGACCTTCGTTGTGGTTGTTGGCGGCATAATGGCCACCATGCTTTTCGTTGGCCCTCCCGGCGGCCGCGCCTAGAACCTCCCGGCGGAGGGAGAGGCTGACCGCCGGAGAGACTGTTAGGAAAACGGGTTATTCATTGGCAGCGTAAGGGTTGATGGTTCGATCGAGAAACGGAGTGAACCATGCCGAGACATCCAGAGTGGCGATGCCCATAGGGGTTCCGGCCGCGTCATTGCCGATTCCGTCATGGGCGGCCGCGTAGAGCAGTTCATGATCCAGGCCGTCAAACAAGGTTGTGTTGGCCAGGCTCCGCCAGTCGTCCGGCAATTCCAGAGCGGGGAGCAGATCTTGCAATACGTCCACGCTGTCAAGGACCAACTTGAGTGAGAGCTCTTGGGCAACGCACGACGGTGAGCTGAATGATGTTGCCAGCGACGTTCCCAGATCCAGTGCCACCACCAGGAACCTTTGGGCGAACAGTGGCCCGTAATGGGTTTGATACAGGGGCGGCAACGAGGTGAGCTGCAGGGCCTCATCGATGGCCTCGGGGACGGCGCGAAGCGACTGGACATCGTCGAAGAGTTGATCGATCAAGTACTCATAAGCCCAGTGGATGGCACCGCGGAGGTTCGTGGCCCGGCGCAGGGATTGGGCCCGTGAATCAGGATTGCGTTCGACCGTGGAGTAGCCCAGACGATCCAGCCCCAGACCAGGAAGTTTCTCGGCGGCATCAAAGATTTCCCGGAGCCATTCCTCTTCGTTTTCGAGCTCCTCAAGTTCATCGCCAGCTTCGAAGTCATCGTCGCTATCGTCCCCGACCAGCGGCGCTGCTGAGTGATGGGAGGCCTCATCGAACCACATACTTGCACCCAGCGCAATGACCCCCGGTACTTTGCCGAGAACGTCATCGGGCTCCATCACCAGCAGGAGAGCTGATTCGGGACTTTCAGCGGCTTGGCCGAGCATGGCCGCCAGCGACCCTGAATCGTCGCCGGACTGCTTGCGTGCCCACTTCCGGGCATGGTCCTGAACAGCTTCAGGCTGGACAAATTCCAAGTCAATTTCAAGGTGAAGCTTGGCTGTGCGGGCGTTGTCCATGACCGGAAGTTTACCGTGGGGCATGGGTGGCCGTGGCCGCTCCTGTGAGTAATAATCCGAGCCCAAAGTCAAAGGCGGTACCGGCGTCTGTCAGGCCAGCCGGGGATTCGAGAACGCCAGCCTGGATCAGCCCGCTGCGGGTTTGTTCCTCCGTGACGCTGCCCAGGATGTAGTGCACCAGAGCCCGGGCCGCCCATCCGGCAGTGTGCCCGCGCAGGCCTGCCGCCTCAAATCCAAGAGCAAGTCGGCGAAGCACGGTGAGCGATTCCGGGTCAAGTGCGTGGGTCAGCGCAACCACCTCGGCGCCGTCGCGCACTTTCAACAGGGCTCTCCGGATGGCTTGCGATTGCAGGCGCAGCGCAGCAAACGCCTCGGTTTCCGAGTCAGCGCCGGAGTCTGCACCTGATTCCACGGGCCCGGAATCGGCGGGCACCAGGATCATGACTGACAGGACGCCGAGTAATTCTTGTTTGTTCTTCACATGCCAATACAGGGCTCCGGGCTGCACGCCAAGGTCCCGTGCCAATCGACGCATGGACAGATCGGCCAGCCCGTAGTCCCGCAGGATTTCAAAGGCGGTCTCGATGACCTGATCACGCGTGAGTGGCATGTGCTGCAATCCTTCGTTGAGTCTTCGCCGGGATGCCCGTGGGGCAACTTCCATTTTGCCCTATGACTGCAGCACTTTTTCGCTTGCCCGCAATGAGGGCCCGCAATGAAGGCCCACGTCGAGCCCACGCTGAGCCGTCGCCGTGAAGTCGGCCATTTGACAGAACCGTCGCCGATTTTGATACTTGAACAGTGTTCAATAACTTTCAAGCTCTCGCCGACCGCCAGTTGTCCGGCGCCACTTTGACCCGTCAGGACGCTTTGGCGGTCCTGACTTCCACCGACGAACAGATGCTTGATGTGGTGGCCGCGGCGGCTCGCCTTCGCCGTGCGCACTTTGCCAATACGGTGAAGGTGAACTACCTGGTCAACCTCAAATCGGGGCTGTGCCCGGAGGACTGCACATACTGTTCCCAGCGATTGGGTTCGGCCGCACAGATCCTAAAGTACACCTGGATTAAGCCGGAAGAGGCACTGGCGCAGGCAACCACAGGCATCAATGCCGGTGCCTCCCGGGTGTGTTTGGTGGCCAGCGGCAAGGGACCCACTGACCGCGACGTGGAACGGGTCGCAGGAATGGTGGAAGGGCTCAAGGACCAGCATCCGGGCGTGGAAGTGTGCGCCTGCCTAGGCATCTTGAAGGATGGTCAGGCAGAAAAGCTCAAGGCCTGTGGGGTTGACGCGTACAACCACAACCTCAACACCAGCGAGGAAATGTACAAGGAAATCTGTTCCACGCATGAATTTGCCGATCGAGTGCGAACCGTGGAACACGCCAAGACCGCAGGCTTGTCCCCGTGCTCCGGCCTCATCGTGGGCATGGGTGAAAGCGACGAGGACCTCATCGATGCGATCTTCGCCCTGCGGGAGCTCGGCAGTGACTCGATCCCCGTGAACTTCCTCATGCCGTTCGAGGGCACTCCGCTGGAAGGCACTTGGTTGCTGACCCCGGCCCGCTGCCTGCGCATCCTCGCCACCGTGCGATTTGCCTGCCCAGACGTGGAAATCCGCATGGCCGGCGGGCGCGAAATGCATCTACGGACCCTCCAGCCACTCGCCCTGAATATCGCCAACTCGCTCTTCCTAGGGGATTACCTGACCAGCGAGGGGCAACCCGGCCAGGACGATCTCGCCATGATTGCTGACGCCGGCTTCATAGTCCTCGGCAGCCAGCCTGCGGACCCCAGCGCAACAACTCCCACTGCGGCAACTTCCAATGACATGCCCGACGGCGAGATTCGGCCAGGTGCCTCACTCACCATCCGGCGTCGGGGCGCCGGAACGGAATTTGCCGCCAATGCTTAGCAGCGCCGCCGTTGAACGCGGTGGCCGCCAGGATACGAGACTGGCGGAACCATCTCTCGTGGAGCGTGACCGCGGATTGCTGTGGCACCCCTATGCGCCGCTGGACGGTCCGGCACCCTACGCGGTCCTTGGGGCGGGTGGGACACGGCTTCAGCTGCAAGCAGGGGATGGGCGAAGCTTCGAGGTTGTTGATGCCATGAGTTCCTGGTGGTCCGCCGTCCACGGTTACCGGAATGCGGAACTGGATGCCGCCCTGCAGGCCCAGGCGGGCTCATTTTCCCACGTCATGTTTGGCGGCTTGACACATGCTCCGGCCGTGGAATTGGGCGAGATGTTGGTGGACATGACTCCCTCTGGGTTGGAGCATGTGTTCTTTGCAGATTCCGGTTCGGTGTCGGTTGAGGTGGCCCTGAAGCTGGCCGTGCAGTACCAGCGGGCCGCAGGCCATCCGCGACGGACTCGATTCCTGGCCCTGGCCGGTGGCTATCACGGTGACACCTTTGCAGCCATGAGCGTGTGCGATCCTGTGGACGGCATGCACGCCGAGTTCCCCGGGCTTGTGGCGTCGCAGCTGTTCTTGCCCCGGCCGCCGCGGGCCCGATTGGTGGGAGGTGAGCTGCGCTCCGATCCGCTGGAGGTTGCCGCCTGGGTTGGCATCCTGGAAGAGACCGTGCGGGTCCACCGGGATGAACTAGCCGCAGTGGTTATGGAACCGGTGCTGCAAGGAGCCGGGGGAATGCATATTTATGCACCCGAGTGCGTCCACGCCGCCCGCCGCGTAGCCAGTGAGTATGGGCTGCTGTTGATCCTTGACGAGATTGCCACCGGATTTGGCCGAACCGGAAAGCTCTTTGCCTCCGAGTGGGCAGGCGTTGCACCTGACATCATGTGCGTGGGCAAAGCACTTACCGGGGGGTACCTGACGCTTGCCGCCATGGTGTGTTCGCGTGAGGTGGCGGCCGTCATCACCAGCTCACCCTTGCGGGCACTTCTGCACGGGCCAACGTTTATGGCCAATCCGCTGGCGTGCGCCGTAGCGGTGGCATCATTGAAACTTCTTCGCTCCGAGCCGTGGCAGGGGCAAGTTGCCGCACTTCAGGCAGAGCTGACCACCGCGCTGGCTCCTGCGGCAGCCCTGCCGCAGGTTCGCGATGTCAGGGTTCTAGGTGGGGTGGGAGTCATCCAGCTGCACACACCCGTTGATGTCCCGGCGCTCACCCGGGCGGCTGTGGAGCAGGGAGTGTGGGTGCGCCCGTTCCGGGACCTCGTCTACACCATGCCTCCTTATATAAGCACTGCAGAGGACATTGCCACCATCGGGTCCGGGCTGTGTACGGCCGTGGCTCAGGTGCACGGCTGATGGCCCCCGCAGACGTGGTGTCTCCTGCTGCGGGATTGGGTGCAATAGAATCCTGGCTGCAGAGCCGTGCGGATGTCCGCGAGCGCCGCGGCCTGGTCCGGGCGGCCACTACGGTTCGTCCTTCCGTGGAGGGTGCCATGTTGGATTTGGCCAGCAATGATTATCTTGGTTTGTCCCGGGACCCTAGGGTTACGGCTGCCGCCGTCGACGCCGTGGAACTCTATGGTTCCGGTGCCCGTGCCTCCCGGGTGGTGAACGGCACGCTGCCTGTGCACGCCGGTCTCGAGGCGCAGTTGTGCCATCTCACGGGTGCCGAGTCTGCCTTGACGTTTTCATCGGGGTATCTGGCTAACCTTGGCGTCCTTGGTGCATTGGGCGGACCAGGGACGCTCTTGATTCTTGACGCCCACGTCCACGCGTCGCTGCTGGACGCTGCCCGGCTGTCCCGTTCACCCGTGGCCATGGTTTCTCACGGCGACCTAGGGGAGGTGGAGACCGCCCTAAAAACCCGGAGCCAGCCACGCGCCGTGTTGGTGGTTGAATCCCTATATTCAGTTCTGGGCGACGGCGCGAATCTCACGGCGCTGGCCGCCTTGTGCGCCGCCTATGACGCCTGGCTGCTTGTTGATGAGGCTCACGGGATCGGCGTGGCGGGAGCCGGGCGAGGTGCAGTCCATGCGGCTGGGTTGGCCGGCGCAGGGAACGTGGTGCTGACGGTGACACTGTCCAAGGCGCTCGGTGCGCAGGGCGGTGCCGTTCTGGGGTCCGGGGACCTGCGCGAACATTTGGTCAACACAGCGCGGCCCTTCATTTTTGACACGGCGTTGGCTCCGGCAGCCGCCGCTGCTGCGTCCAAGGCGGCACAGATCATTGCCGCCGAACCCTCACTGGCGGTACGACTGCAGGAGAACGCGTCCGCTTTGGCCCGGTTGTGCGGAATTGAGCGCTCGCCGGGCGCTGTGCAATCAATCCCCATGGCTTCGGCCGAGCAGGCTGTGGTGGCAGCCGCCGGGTTACGTGCCAACGGTGTGCTGGTTGGGTGCTTTAGGCCGCCCAGCGTGCCCGACGGCGTATCTCGCCTGCGCGTGACAGTGCGGGCCGATCTAACGCCGGGGGAAATGGAATACGCCGCCGGACTGCTCCGGACGGTAGTACGGGCGAACCTCGCGGACGTTTCAGAACAAGATGGCTTGGGCCGGAACAGGAATGACACATGAACTACCTCGTTGTAGGGGAGCCATCCACAGTCAAGGAGGTCATGCGGCGTACAGATGATTTTGCCCCGAGCAATGCGCTCACCTCGGTGGTGCCCCTGGCTCCGGCCACCTTACGTATTCTCAGCAAGGCGAAATTTGCCCTACCGCCGGTACTGGCCTCCGCCACGGGGGAGCGGCACCGAATGGTTCGCAAAGCTGTGGCGGCTTTCTTCACCCCGGCGAAGGTCGCGGCCGTGACTCCACGCGTGCGGGAGCTGACTCGCCACCATGTCGTCGCGACTGCCCTTGCCTTGGATTCGGGTCCGGTGGATTTGTCCCTTTCCCTGGCCCGCCACGTGCCGCCGGTCATCATGGCCGAGCTCACCGGGCAGGACAATCCGCCCCTAGATGACCTTAAAACCTGGAGCCGGGACTCGTTGGAATTGTTCTGGGGATGGCCGAGCCCGGAACGGCAGCTCGAGCTGGCCGGCAGCGCCGCCGAATTTTATGGCTGGCTGCGCGCCGAGGTGATATCCAGCCGCGGCAAGGACTCCCTGTTTGGGGTGCTGCTGGCTGCCGGGCTGTCAACCGCGGAGGTGTGTTCCCTCGGCTATTTCCTGGTCATCGCCGGGCAGGAGACCACCTCACAGCTGATCAACACCGCACTGTACCGAGGTATTGGGCTGGGCGCCGAAGGGTGGGCGGGACTTGCCAACACGGAACGTGCCGGCGCGCATGTACGCACGGTACTGGCCACGGAGTCGTCGGTCCACACGTGGCGCCGAGCCGCGATTCGGGACACCGAGCTCAATGGCGTGTTACTCCCGGCCGGGGCAGAGATTCTTCTGGAGCTTTCGGGCCGCCACGCCCCGGATTCGCCGCCCACCGCGTACTCGCTCTCTTTCGGGTACGGGCTGCACCGCTGTCTCGGGGCCAAACTGGCCGAACTTGAAACCCGGCTCGTGGTGGAAGAGGCCGCGGCCGCCCTGCCGGAACTGGAACTGGTCGGTCCGGAGCCAGAGTGGCTGCGGCTGCTCTCATTCCAGACCCCAACGTCCGTCATGGCTGCAAGGAAAGCACGGTGAGTGGCGCAAGGGTAAGCGGCGCAGGGGTGAGGCTTCCCGGCGTCGTACTTGTTACCGGGACAGACACGGACGTGGGCAAGACGCTCACGACGGCGGTACTCGCCGCAGCGCTGCAGGCGCAGGGTGCCACTGTGGCCGTCTATAAACCGGTCCAGACCGGGGTGGCCGCGGGGGAGGGCGGTGACATGGGAGAGGTTCGGCGCTTGGCGGGAACGAACGAATGCGTGGAAGGGGCTCGGCTGCTGCTGCCCATGGCTCCGGTCGCAGCCGCCCTGCGTGAGTCCAGAGAACTGCCGGCGCTCGCCGTCCACGCAGCCACTGTTCAGTCCTTGGCCGCCAGGCACGACCACGTTTTGGTCGAGGGTGCCGGCGGACTTTTGGTGGAGTTGGACCAGGACGGGAACACGATCGCCGATTTGGCATCGGCGTTCCCTGGCTCGGCCGTGGTCGTGGTCTGCCGCAGTGGACTGGGCACACTCAACCACACCCTGCTGACGCTGGAGGCGCTCGCCGTTCGAGGGTTGAGTGCAGCGGGGTTGGTGTTGGGATCCTGGCCGCGTGATCCCAGCGAGGTGGAGCTGGATAACAAGGAGTACCTGTCACGGCTTGCCGCACCACTGCTGGGGTGCCTGCCCCAGCAGGCCTCCCTATTATCCGGAGAGCAATTCCGCACAGCGGCCCCGGAATGGCTGGGTATCCGGGGATGCTGATGCTAAATTCCGGCCGCTGGGTTTTCCAGAATTGCGCAGGGTCATACGGGTGCCGGCCCCGTCCTTCTCCCGGGTGTAGGTGGTTTCCATGGGGAACGGACCCT
>JBKKBD010000083.1:0-6016 GCA_046714315.1 Specibacter sp. | reverse complement strand
GCTTCAACATGGGCCACGTCAAAGCCGAAGACCATGGAATCGGGCATGGCCAAGCCGCCGGAAAGGTCCGTCATCTGGTTCAGCGTGAGCAGATGGAAATACCAGAAAAGGAACAGGCAGGCCACGGAACCGGCGATCAGCAGCATATTCGCGTTGCTCTGGGCCTTGTGCGGAGAGCGCTGTGTGCTGGCGTTGACCACGGGAGTGAGCGGTGGTGTGGCGGCAGTGCCATGTTTTGCAGCGCGCTGGGCGGGAGTTTTAGCCATGAATTCATTATCGCCCAGATTAGGGTGGAGTCATGGCTAATGAATCTCTCTCAGCGCCCACCGACAGTGAATTGGCGGCGAAACTACTACGCGACGCCGGCGCCCTGGCCCACTCAATCAGGGCCGGCGGTTTGGCCGAACTCCGAGCCGGCCGCCACATCAAAGGGACCGTCTCCGATTTTGCAACGGCCGCCGATCTTGCCGCCGAAAAATACCTCTTCGAAGCCTTGCGCGTTGCCCGCCCCGAGGACTCGATCCTTGGCGAAGAAGGCGCCGGCTATCAAGGGACCTCGGGCCGCTGCTGGGTGATTGACCCGGTCGACGGGACCTTCAACTTCACCAGCGGATCAACCTACTGGTGCGCCGCGATGGCCCTGGCAGCCGTCCCGGATGCAAGTACGACGCCGGACCCCCTCGCCGACGCTGAGGTGCTGCTCGGAGCCGTCTACCAACCGGAAGAGGACAAGCTGTGGATGGGTGGAACAGAGTACCCGGCAACGCTCAACGGTGAACCGATCACGGTGGATTCCCGGGACGACATTGCCCAGTTGTCCGCCGGGACCTATATTCACCCGAGCTGGCTGGCCAAACCCCGTGCCGCCGCGCCGTGGCAGCTCGCCGCGGGGCTTCCGGCAACTCTGCGCATGATGGGCTCTGGTTCCTGCGATCTTTCACGGGTTGCGCAGGGTGAACTGGGCGCCTGGTTCCAACACAGCTGCCCGTCCTGGGACTGGCTCCCCGGCAAGGGGATCGTTCGGGCGGCGGGTGGGGACACCGCCGTGGTACATGTCAACGGGCTGGACTGGTTTGTGGCCGGACCGCAGCGCGCGGTGGCACAGGTCAAGGCGACGCTGGAGAGTGGCGCTCTTTCGTCCTAAGTGAGTTTGCAGGGGAGGGGCTTGTTTGGGAGGGCGGACATGGGCCCACACGACCGAGGGCCCCGCCGCGAGCTTGCGAGTGGATGGGAGGGCGTGGGGAATGTCGGTGGGGCCAACTAGACTGGATGGCACCATGGATATGTTGTTTGACCGTTACCCCGAAAAGTCCAAACCAAAGCACAGTGCAGGTGCCGGTCTGCCTGTCTGGCAGCCCTTTGAACAGGACGATCCGGGTGCTGACGCGCCCGAATTCGGTGCCGACGGAACCGTCCCGGAACCACCAACCTTCGGCGGTGCGCCTGAGAATAGTGCGTCCGGATACAGTGCACCGGAAGCGAATTACGGCAGCGAAGGCATCAGCTCGGCGCGGCGCTGGCCGGACCCAGCGGGTCTGCTGGAGGGAATGAATCCGCAGCAGGAAGCCGCCGTGGTTCATACCGGCGGCCCGCTGCTGATCGTGGCAGGTGCCGGATCGGGCAAGACCCGCGTTCTCAGCCACCGCATCGCCTACCTCCTGGCCACGGGCCAGGCGCATCCGGGCCAGATCCTGGCAATTACCTTCACCAACAAGGCCGCCGCAGAGATGCGCGAACGCATCGAGGCCCTCATTGGTGATGTCGCGAAGAGCATGTGGATCTCCACCTTCCACTCGTCGTGCGTGCGAATTTTGCGCCGCGAGGCCAAGACGATCGGCCTCAATTCAAACTTCTCCATCTATGACTCCGCTGATTCACTGCGGTTGATCACGCTCGTGTCGAAGGGGTTGGACCTTGACCCGAAGAAGTTCGCGCCCAAGGCCATGATGCACAAGATTTCGGCGCTAAAAAATGAGCTCATCGATGACGATGAAAACTCCATGAACACCAATTTCAACGACCCCTTTGCCGCTGCCGTCGCCGAAGTTTACAAGGGCTACGCGCAGCGTCTGCGCCAGGCCAACGCTATGGACTTTGACGATCTCATTGCGCAGACCGTGTACATGTTCCGTGCCTTCCCGGGCGTTGCCGATTACTACCGGCGCCGGTTCCGGCATGTGCTCGTCGACGAGTACCAGGACACCAACCACGCCCAGTATGCGCTGGTCAAGGAGATCGTTGGCACCGACGCCGGCGATTCCGGCGAGCCCGCACAGCTGACGGTTGTGGGCGATTCCGACCAGTCGATTTATGCGTTCCGTGGCGCGGACATCCGCAACATCGTGGAGTTCGAACAGGACTATCCCAACGCAGACACCATCAAACTGGAGCAAAATTACCGCTCCACGCAGAACATCCTCAGCGCCGCCAACGCCGTGATCTCCCGCAACCCCAACCGCCGCGAAAAGCGGTTGTGGACTGCCGAGGGCGATGGCGAAAAGATCGTCGGCTATGTGGCCGAGTCGGAGCATGAGGAAGCCCGTTTCATCGCCAAGGAGATCGACCGCCTCCAGGACGAGACCGATATTCGTCCCGGCGACGTAGCTATTTTCTACCGCACCAACGCCCAGTCACGCGCCATCGAGGACATCCTGGTCCGCGTGGGCCTGCCGTATCGCGTGGTTGGCGGCACCAGATTCTACGAGCGCAAGGAAATCAAGGACGCGCTGGCTTATCTGCGAGCCCTGGTCAACCCGGACGATGACGTTAACCTGCGCAGGATTCTCAACGAACCAAAGCGAGGCATCGGTGACCGCGCCGAAGGTGCGGTAGCGGCCTTGGCAGAGCGGGAACGGATCACATTCTCTGCGGCCCTGGCCCGTGCCGATGAAGCACCCGGGATCGCCTCACGTTCCCTCAACGCCGTCAACGCTTTCGCCAAGATGATGGCGGACCTGGGCGAGGTGGCCGCAACAGCCAGCCCAGCCACGGCACTGGAAGCCGTGCTGGAGCAGACGGGTTATCTGGAGGCGTTGCGTACCAGCACCGATCCACAGGATGAGTCCCGCGTTGAAAACCTTGCGGAACTTCTCGCCGTCGTGCGTGAGTTTGGGCAGGAAAACCCGGAAGGAACGCTGGGGGAATTCCTCGAACAAGTTTCGCTGGTGGCCGATGCCGACCAGATCCCCGACGCCCCGGGCGGCTCCGAAGCCGAGGCCGCGGCGGCCGTGGCCGAAGCCAAGAGGCTGGGCGTGGTGACGCTCATGACGCTGCACACGGCCAAGGGTCTCGAATTCCCCGTAGTGTTCCTGACCGGCATGGAGCACGGACTGTTCCCGCATTCGCGCTCGGCCACGGACCCCAAGGAACTCGCGGAGGAACGCCGTTTGGCCTACGTAGGTCTGACGCGGGCGCGCAAGCGGCTGTATCTGACGCGTTCGGAAGTGCGCAGCCTGTGGGGTCAAAGCCAGTACAACCCCGCCAGCCAATTTATCGAGGAGGTGCCTGCCGAGCTCATTGAGTGGAAGCGCGAAGGCACCGCACGTGTGGCTCCCGTGTCGGGCGACTTTGGCAGCAGCCGCTATTCGGGTTCATCGTGGGGTGCTGGCTCCGCCGTCGGCGGGCGTGATTCCGGGACGCTTCCCCCGAGCATTTCTGCCCGTGCCGTGGCCGGCCGTGTGCAGCCTCAAAAGGAAGTTGTTTCGGTCAGCGTGGGCGACAAAGTCAACCACACGAGCTTCGGCAACGGAACGGTGCTGGAGGTCAGCGGTGCGGGGGATAAATCGGTGGCCAAGGTCCGCTTCGATATTGGTGAAAAGCGGCTTCTGCTGCGCTACGCCCCGTTGGTTAAGGTCGAAGGGTAGTAACGGAATGAGCCGGGAACGGACTGCGCCAAGGCCACAATTTCGACGGCGGGCAACCGCGGCGGTTGTTGTGCTGTTTGCCTCGTTGGCGTTGGCCGGGTGCATCACCGTTCCGGTGAGCGGGGGAACTCCCACCGCAACCCAGGGTCCCAGCGCGCCGTTGACATACGTTGACAGGCTCAAGGCAACTCCCGTAGCTCAAGCCACCGAAGGAGCTGTGGCAACAGAGCTGCCGCAATTTGTCACGGATTCTCGCAATATCGCCTGCGTGTTCACCGGTTCCAAGGCCGGAAACCTGAACCAGCCGTGGGAACCTAACAACTTTTCCGATTCAGCCATCGCGGCCGCTGCCACCATTCCCGTGCTGAATTGCCAGATGGTGCGGTACCCGGCTGTTCAGGAAGTCGATCAAAAAGATAACTGTGCCGGGACCAATGTTGGCTACCTCGGCGGGACTGCGGTGCTGTACCCCGACAAGGCCATTTACGGCAGCTGCCGGGCTGGAGTGACAGCCGTCGAGGCGGCTTTTGGTACGAACGGTACCGTGACCCCTGAAATGGCCAGCATCCCTGTTCTTGCGCCGGGCCAGGCCATGGACGCTCAAGGCTACCGCTGTGCCCCCATGGACGACGGCGTCGCCTGCGCCAATCTGGCCAGTGGCCTCGGTTTTTTTGTCGCCGCGGAGAAATACGAACTATTCGACACAGACAAAGCAACGGGCAAAGCAACAGGTTAGACGAGCCGACAGCGCCAGGTTCGTCACGCCGTCGTGCGTTGAAAGCAAGCAATTGTGAGGTGAATAACCGTAATCACCTGTGGCCAACGCGCAAAATATGTGCTTGCGGTGTGAGACGGTAATGTGTGAAAGGGGGTTAACGCCCTCAAAATCACTACTTCGACGCAGAAGGACACTAATCCGTGGACCTGTTTGAATACCAGGCGCGCGACATGTTTGAGGCTCACGGCGTTCCCGTGTTGGCCGGCATCGTGGCGCACACCCCTGAAGAAGCAAAGGCAGCAGCCGAGAAGATTGGCGGCGTAACCGTCGTCAAGGCACAGGTGAAGGTCGGTGGCCGCGGTAAGGCTGGCGGCGTCAAGGTAGCCAAGAACGCTGAAGAAGCGTTTGGATATGCCTCTGACATTCTCGGCATGGACATCAAGGGTCACACCGTTAACACGGTCATGATCGCCCAGGGTGCAGACATTGCCGAGGAGTTCTACTTCTCTGTACTGCTGGACCGCGCCAACCGCAACTACTTGGCCATGTGCTCGGTAGAAGGCGGTATGGAAATCGAGGAGCTCGCCGTTGAGCGCCCCGAGGCTCTGGCCCGTGTTGCTGTTGACCCGGCCGTCGGCATCGATCAGGCCAAGGCCGACGAGATCGTCGCCACCGCAGGCTTCAACGCCGAGCTGGCTCCGAAGGTTGCCGCGACCATCATCAAGCTGTGGGACGTCTTCGTCAAGGAAGATGCAACCCTGGTTGAGGTCAACCCGCTGGTTCTCACCGGCGCCGGCGACATCGTGGCTCTGGACGGCAAGGTTTCTCTTGATGAGAACGCTGACTTCCGTCACCCGCACCACCTGGAACTCGAAGACGCTGCTGCGGCTGACCCGTTGGAGGCCAAGGCTAAGGCTGCGGACTTGAACTACGTCAAGCTCGACGGCGAAGTTGGCGTTATCGGTAACGGTGCTGGCCTGGTTATGTCCACACTGGATGTTGTTGCCTACGCTGGCGAAAACCATGGTGGCGTCAAGCCCGCCAACTTCCTGGACATTGGTGGTGGAGCATCCGCAGAGGTCATGGCCGCTGGTTTGGACGTCATCCTCAATGACCCTCAGGTCAAGAGCGTTTTTGTTAACGTCTTCGGTGGCATCACTGCCTGTGACGCTGTTGCCAAGGGTATTGTCGGCGCACTGGCCGAGCTCGGTTCAGCTGCCAACAAGCCGCTGGTTGTCCGTCTCGACGGCAACAACGTTGAAGAAGGCCGTCGCATCCTCAACGAAGCCAACCACCCGTTGGTCACCCTGGCCGCCACGATGGACGAGGGCGCCGACAAGGCTGCCGAACTCGCCAACGCTTCAAAGTAGAGGTTTAGAAAACTTATGTCTATCTTCTTGAACAAAGATTCCAAGGTCATCGTCCAGGGCATCAC
>JBKKBD010000082.1:0-3977 GCA_046714315.1 Specibacter sp. | reverse complement strand
GCTCTTTTCCGCAGCCATGTCCATTCCTGCCGGGATCTTTTGGCGCAAGCCGGATGCTGTCGTCGTCACTGCGCCAAGCCTGCCCATTCTTGTGGCCGGCTACGTCGTCGCCAGAGTCCGCCGTGTTCCTCTCGTCGTTGAGATGCGCGATGCCTGGCCGGATCTGGCCAGAGATGCCCGCCTCGTCAAGGGCAACGTCAAAAGTGGGATCGAACGCGTGGTTGAGGCCATCGTGTTCCGTGCCGAGGTGGTGGTTGCCGTCACGCAGGGTTTCGCCGAAACGCTGCGCGCTGGTGGCGTGAAGAATGTTGTCACGGTCATCAATGGTCTTGACGTTGATTCGGTACCCAGTTTCGAGGCGCCCGCCATGGATAAGGAAATTCTTGAGGTTCTGTACCTTGGCAACCATGGCCAAAGCCAGCGGTTGGATGCCGTGATCCGGGCAAGCGCGTTGGTTGGTTCGGACATGCACCTGCACATGGTGGGCCACGGAACGCACCGCCCGGCACTCATCAAGTTGGCCGCCGAGCTCAACGCCCCGATTACATTTCATGATTCCCTTCATGGTCAGGAAGTTCTTGATCGCTACAAATCCGCGGATAGTTGCATCGTCTCCCTGCGAGATGACTGGAAGTCCTTTGAGGCAACCGTGCCCTCTAAGACATATGAGGTGTTGGCGATCGGACGGCACGTTACGGCCATCGTGCGTGGCGAAGCCGCCCGCATCGTCAAGGACGCTGATGCAGGCGACGTCGTCGCATGGAGGCCCGAATCGATTGCTGAGCTCTGGCGCGAGCTAGCCGCAGATCGTAGCCGTCTGGACGCTGGTACCTCGGGTCGCGACTGGGTCCGGGCGCACGCAAACTATCCCGTCTTGGCCGCGAAATATATGCGTGTCATCGAATCAGTCACCGGCAAAGTTGGTGCTGACGCATGAGTCTGGTCAAGAATCTAACTCTGGCAGCCAGCACAGCCGTAAATCATCTGGCGGATGATCCTGTGGTCTTGGCGTTGCAGATTTCCCGCCGCCTGCCCGCTTCCGTCGTGACACCTGCTGCGAGGCTCGTTACGCGGCTATGCTCGGGCTCCAACTCCACGCTAGCGCTATTGGCCACCTATATGGCAGGCGATACAGCAGGGCTTGAGTCCAAACTTTCGGCAGCGTTGACCACAGAAATGTCCGCGAACCGTGCCCGGCTCGCGGTAGACGTTGCCCTTGCTGCCGGCCAGCCCGGATGGTCGGATGAGTTCCTGCCACTGGCGCAAGGATCGAAGCTTTTTCCGGCAACTCTTGCTCGTAGCCAGTGGTACCGCGGTGACATGGAAGGTGCCGTCGCTGCCCTTGCTGGTCAGCACGGTTCCATGAAGAGGCAGCACGATCGGCTGGAGGGGGAGAGGCGCACTTTTAGTGCCTGGACACCGGTGTTGCCGAAAACTGCCATGGTTCCGCTCAAGGGGCGTGTGCTTCACCTCCTGACAAACTCTCTGCCTCATACGGGCAGTGGCTACGCTCAGCGCAGTCATTCCATCTTGATGGCCCAACAGGAAGCCGGCCGTGAGGTTTTGGCCGTGACTCGCCTTGGCTACCCGGTGCAAGTTGGCAAGGTCCTTGCGGCGGGTGAAGACCTGATCGACGGCGTACGCTACCGCAGAATGATTCCTTCCCGTCTTGCGCCAACTCCTGATGCGCGCTTGCAGCAGGAAGCCGAAGAGCTACTCAAGGTGGCACTCGAGTTTCGCCCGGATATTTTGCACACCACCACACACTTCACCAACGGCTTGGTGGTTGGCGCCGTGGCGAAAGCACTGAACATTCCTTGGGTGTATGAGGTGCGCGGCCAGCTTGCCGATACCTGGGCTTCCACCCGCGGTGACGCTGCCAAAGACAGCGAACGCTACATGAAGTTTCAGGCGTCGGAAGCTCAGGCAATGCAGGATGCTGATGCCGTAGTTACCTTGGGCACGGCCATGCTTGAAGGCATCGTTGGTCAGGGAATCGCCTCGGAAAAGGTGGTGCTCGGACCCAACGCCGTCGGCGGCGATTTCCTACTGGAACCCGGAACACCGGCTTTGGCTAGGGAAAGGCTCGGACTGGACCCGGCACTGAACTACATTGGAACTGTCAGCTCGCTGGTGGACTACGAGGGGCTCGATCACCTTGTTGAGGCCCTTGCTTTTTTGGCTCCCGAATTCCCGAAGCTTCGTTTGCTGCTTGTTGGAAGTGGAACCGCGGCCCCGGCTTTGCAGGATCAAGCCGCTAAACTTGGCCTTGGCAACAGCGTTATTTTCACCGGCCGGGTACCTCGTGAGTCCGCATCGTTGTATCACCAAGCCATGGATGTCTTCGTGGTTCCCCGTAAGGACCTTGATGTCACGCGTGCGGTGACTCCTTTGAAGCCGGTTGAGGCCCTGGCCAGCGGCCGCCCGGTGGTTGCCAGCGATCTTCCCGCACTTCGGGAGATTGTGGTCCATGGCGTTAATGGCATGCTGAGTCCGGCTGATGATCCACAAAGTCTTGCCGAAACGCTGGCGACACTGCTGGGCGACGAACCGCTGCGACGGAGCCTCGGGGAGAACGGGCGGCAGGCAGTGCTGCAGGGCAGAACATGGGCGGCCAACGCCCAACGCTACGAGGACAAATACCAAGAATTGATCAACCACCAAGCAAGGAAGGGAGCATCGCGATGACACAGACACAGGAAAACGTTGTAGTGCCAGCCGCTGCGAAGAGCCTTCCCGTCGATTTGAGCCACCTCAGCCGAGTTGGTGCACGACCGGCCTTTTTGGACTACCTTGTCCAACTCTGGGATTTCCGCAGCTTCATCATTTATGATGCCCGAGCCCGGGTAAAGAGCGGTACTCGACGGGACAAGCTGGGCAGCGCTTGGTTGCTGCTGAACCCCATCTTCAATGGTGTGACTTACTTTGTTATCTTTGGTTTGTTGTTGGGCACTGGAAGTGGGATCCCCAACTTCATTGGATATTTGACTATCGGCATTTTCATGTTCCAGATGACCTCGGGTGCCATCACTGGCGGTGCTCGCTCCATTCAACAAAATCGCGCCTTGGTCCAAGGATTTACTTTTCCTCGCGCGGCGCTGCCTTTGGGCGTGAACATCCGCGAAGCGATGGTCAACGTGCCGATGATCCTTGCCATGTTGCTGTTGGTATTGGTCATTCCGCCTACGGAGCCCATCACCTGGCGTTGGCTTTTGATCATCCCGGTCCTCCTGCTGCAATTTCTCTTCAATTTGGGAGTAGGACTACTGCTCGCTCGCGTTATTTCAAGGGTCAACGATGTTTCTCATTTGCTGCCGTTTGCCCTGCGGGCGTTGATGTACTTGTCAGCAATTTTCTTTTCTTATGAGCGTTTTATCCACCACCCTGTACTGCTCAGCATCATGCAAGCCAACCCCATGTTCATCATTATCGATATCACCCGAGACTGCCTGCTGTATGGCGTCACGCCATCGTTGCAGTCATGGGTAGTACTTACCGCTTGGTCGCTCGCCGCATTGATTATTGGCAGTGTCTACTTCTGGAAAGGGGAAGAGTCTTATGTCCGTGGCTGATCTGCTCACCAACCTGACGCCCACTCCTTGCATTGTGGCTGACAATGTAGCCATGAAGTACCGGGTGGCGTCAACCGAGGTTCCAGAAGACACCCGGTACCCTCACATGAAGTTTCTGAGAATGCTCAACCCCTTGCCGAGCACCGTCACCGTGCACGCACTGAACGAACTTTCCTTGGTAGTGAATCGGGGCGAATCGGTTGGTGTCATTGGCCGCAATGGCTCCGGAAAAAGTACTCTGATGAAACTTGTTAGCGGCCAGATTCGGCCCACCTCCGGCGCCATCCACGCGTCCAGTACGCCCATCATGCTTGGTGTAAATGCCGCACTCGTGCCAGAACTGTCCGGGGACCAGAACGTGGTGCTGGGTTGTTTGGCCATGGGCCTGAGCCATGAGGAGATTAC
>JBKKBD010000081.1:0-29065 GCA_046714315.1 Specibacter sp. | reverse complement strand
ACCGCCGTGCTGCTCGCCGTGGCCATGGAATTGTATCCCGGTGCGGTCGATCAGCGAGTGCTCGACGGCGACGGGGCGAGAGGGCGTGGGGGAGCACCTCCGCGTCAGCTCTTCACCTCCGGAGGGGGTCCCGTGCAGGATGCCCTGTACGCCGCCGTGTGGCTGTCCGACTATTTGTCCACGCTGTGCGGTGCCCCGGTTTCGCCCACCGGCGGCCGGGGCAGCTACAGCTACTATGTGCGCCCCGGTGACTACCTAGGCCTGCACTTGGACATCGACGCCTGCGATGTAACGCTGATTACTGTGCTGCGCGATGATTCGCCGCCGGGTGAACCTGCCGGGGCCCTGCTGGTCCATCCCGGGTACCGGGGCGCGGGCCTCGACGCTGTGCGCAGGGACCCGAATGGTGGTGCGGGCATGGTGAAGGCCCTGCCGGGGCAGAGCATTGTGCTGTTGGGAGGGCTGGTGCCGCATGAAACCGTTCCGGTGGATGAGCATGGTCCGCGCATTATTTCGGCCCTGTGTTTCCGCGCCGGCTGACTGCATACCCCCACTGCATGGTGCAGGTCACTGCGAATCTGAAGTAGCCTGAATGAAGGAAGTGCGTGTGCTCGCCGAAGGCCTCTGCATGGGCGAGTCTGCCCGCTGGCATGGCGGCCGGTTTTGGTACGCCGACTGGCTCAAGGGCCACATCCATGCCATGGATCCAGCCGGCCTGGACCATCAAAGCATCCCCGTCCGCTCGTTCCCCATCACCTTCGACTGGCTGCCGGACGGCCAGCTGCTCATCGTCTCCGGCTCGGAGTGCAAACTGCTGCGCCTGAGCCCGGCCGGCACCCTGGAGGTCGTTGCGGATCTTGGCCAGCATTCGGCATCGCCGTGGAATGAGGTGGTCACCGCTGGCGCCAACGCCTACGTCAACTGCATTGGCTTCACCTTCCCCGGCCCGGCCTCGGTTGCCGGGATCATTGCCCTGGTGACGCCCGACGGCGCGTCCCGGGTTGTGGCGGACGCCCTGGCCTTCCCCAACGGGATGGTTGTTACCGACGACGGCGGAACCCTGGTGGTTGCCGAATCCCACGCCGGGCGCCTGACTGCCTTTGACATCCAAGACGATGGTTCGCTGGCCAACATGCGTGTGTGGGCCGCCGTGCCGGACAGCGCCCCGGATGGGATTTGCTGGGGTGAGGGCGGGATTTGGTATGCCGATGTGGGGCAGCGTCACTGCGTCCTGGTGGCGGAAGGGGGCGAGGTGCTGCACGCCGTGTCCTTCGAGCAAGGCTGTTTCTCCTGTGCCGTGGGCGGGGATGACGGAAAGACTCTTTACGTTGTGGTTGCGGATTGGCCGGGCGTCATGGATCAATCATTGCCGGCGTCGGGCCGGGTGGTGGCGGTTCACATCACGGAAAAATGATCCCCGACGTGACGTTGCGCTCACTTGCCCGTATCAATGCATGTGATCCGGGCGTGGGCAGGTATTGTTCTTGGTAGCCAAGGCGCTCTTCTCAGAGTTAGCGGCGGCTAGGCTCGTACAGTATCTCGCCGATGCTGTGCGGGTCGCCTTAACAATGTCTCCTCAGGGGAACTTGTTGAGAGTATTAAACGCTGTTTACGCATCCCTAGCTCAATTGGCAGAGCAATTGACTCTTAATCAATGGGTTTCCGGTTCAAGTCCGGAGGGGTGCACAAAGGGTAACCGCTTCACTACTGCTAATAAGCAAGTAGTGAAGCGGTTTTTTGTTGCCCGGAAACTTCTCTCAGTTGATGGAGTGGCTTCGCGACAAGCCTGCACCCGACAGAACAGAACCAGACAGGCCTGCGTGAGCCTCCCGGACCAGCTCAAGGCATGTGACGTCCCAGTCGGATGAGCCACCACCAGGGCCAAGAGGACCCACACCCGGCACAACGGCCCTCGCCGACAGGTGAACAGCATCCACACCCACACGCTCCAAGGCGGGCAGATCCTCGATGCGCACGCCGCCGCCAGCCATCACCTCAAATCCGGCAGGTGCCTGGGCGGACATTGCCGCAAGAACAGCCAATCCGTCGATGCTTCGCGCGGCACCGCCGGACGTCAGAACTCGACTTACGCCCGCCTCGGCCATGGTGGCCAGCTCTCCTAGGGGATCGGGGCAGGAATCGATGGCCCTGTGGAAAGTCACGGTCATGCCCTCTGCGGCATCCACCCACCGGCTTAAGGCCTCCGTGTCAATGCGCGCATCCGGGGTAAGCGCACCGACAACAATCCCGTGGACGCCTGCGCGCCGGAGCGCCCTGATCTCCCGTTCCATGGTGGCCACTTCATGACTGTCGTACACGAAACCACCTCCGCGGGAACGTACCAGCGCGTGAACAAAGGCACCACGGCCCTCAGTCGCCTCAAGGGTCTGCTCCGCCACTCCTTGCGACGGCGTCAGCCCACCCAGCCGAAGGGCAGTGCATAATTCAATGCGGGCCGCTCCCCCGGTGGCCGCAGCCAGTGCTCCGGCAACGTCCTGGACAGCAATTTCCAAATCAACCATGGTGTTCTTTCCTTCGTGCAACGCATTATGTCGCCAACCTCAACTGTTGACGGTTGGTTACTGCAACAGCTCTCTCCTTGGCCACCTAGCCACTACTTCGCTTCGCTCCGTGAATCTCTCGTAATCGAGCCCAGTAACGGCTCCGGTCCACATTTTCTGGGCCAGAACCCCGAAGGCAGGCTTCACCAGATCAAAGACATGCTGCTCGTAGTAGCTTTTCATCACCAGGTCATTCCAGACGGCCGATGCAGCACCGAGCAGCTGTGGATGCCCGGGATAAAGATCCTTGCCATCGCCAAAAACGTGCGGTTCCCAGGACTCAAACAAGGCCTGTGCATCCAAGGCTCCGCCGTGGTAATAATCGGCGAAGGGCACGATGTACAGCAGGTTGTCATTGGTGTTGATGACCTTGTACCCATCGGCCACCGCAGCCTGGCCGCTGTACCAATCGTTGTTCCACGCGCAGATGGTGACGTCGCGGTTGTACCCGTCGGGTCCGGGGGCGCCTGCTCCGCCTGACATGGTGCTCAAGCTCCCCCACGCCACCGGATCCTTGTCTAGCGAACGTACGTGAGTGCTGATGGTGTTGAAGAACTGGCGGTAGTCTTCCGCGTACTCCTTGCTGTACTCGTCCGCACCAAAATGGACCGAACGGCCCCGGAACCACGGCACGAATTCATCAAAAAGTGCCTTCACCAGGTCGACGGTTTCGGATTTGCCCAGATCAAGCATGTCCGAGTCTCCGCCGTTCAGCCCCGCCTCGGGACGCCACCGGATGATGGAACGCGAGTGCGCAGGGACGTCCAATTCCGGAACCAGCTGCACGTGATGGCTTTCGGCCAGGTCCTCGAAGGAATCCCAGTCAGCGCGGCTGTAGGCCCCATCTTCCGACGCCAGCCCCGCAGTCCACGCCGATTCCGAAGCCAGGCGGAACCCGTTTTGTGCCTCGTCCCAGCTGCGTTTGGTGTCCTTGGTGATCTCGTTGTCATTGAGGTGGACCATGAAGGTGTTGACCTTGAACCAGCTCATCATACGGATGTAGTCACGCACGGCTTCCGGCCGGGCAAACCGGCGGCCAACATCAAGCATGAAGCCACGCACGGGATAATTCGGCCAGTCAACCGCCGTACCGCCGGGCAGTTCCATGGACGAGGCCAGCATCTGCAACAGACTGCGCGTGCCCCAGTACACCCCGGTGGCCGTCCGTGCCGTGATTTTCACGCCCCCACCGATCTCTAGCCAATAGCCTTCCGCGGCGGCCGTGGCATTCTCGGTGGGGAAAACAAGGAACGGATCGATGGCCAGCTCAACTTTCACGGTCTCCGCATCGCCACCCGTGGTGGTAGCGGCGACGCCGGTCAGTTCTGCCATGTCGGCCAGGAACGTCGTGGCGATTGCAGCCAATTCCGAGGCATGTTCGACGGCGAATCCCTCAAGCAAGCTGGTGACCCCCGCCTGCGGTGTCCACCGCTGGAGGGACGGAATCACCATCGGAGCAGGCGCTTCCGTGGCGCTCTCGGTGAGCATCGCCGCTTGGTGTGAATCTGTGGGGTTCAAGGATTTCGGTCCGTTCTAGCTCGGTGCTGTTGATGTACTTGCGACGGTTCGCCAAGTCTCGGCTTGTGTGGGCGGGTCTCGGTTTTCGTACGAGGGCCTACGCCCCTTCGGCCGCCATCAAAGCGTGCCTGTCGGCCCTGCGCTGCCGCTGCCTGGCCGGGTCGGCCACTGGGGAAGCCATGAGGAGGCGCCGGGTGTACGGGTGGCTGGGATCGGCGGTGACCTGCTCCGCTTCGCCGAACTCCACCACGTCCCCGTGGTAAAGCACGCAGACGCGGTGGCTCAAATGCCGCACAACGGACAAATCGTGGGAGATGAACAGATACGCCACCCCTGTTTGCTCCTGGATTTCCAGAAACAAATCCAGGACCCGCGCCTGTGTACTGAGGTCAAGGGCCGAAACGGGTTCATCACACACAATGAGCTTTGGTTCCATGGCCAACGCCCGGGCAATGGCAACACGTTGGCGCTGGCCACCGGAAAATTCGCGCGGCAGCCGCGCCGCGGCGTCGGCCGGCAGCTGCACCCGGTCAAGGAGCCCGGATACCCGCGCCCGAGCCTTGGCACCGGTCATCCCTTGGACCACCAGAGGCTCCGAAAGGATGTCGGCAATGGTCATGGACGGATTCAACGACGTGTAGGGATCCTGAAAGACCACTTGGACGTCCTTGCTGACCACTCGGCGGGCCGCGGGTTTCAAGTGCGAGATGTCTTGTCCGTTAAACATGATCCTGCCACCGCTCACGGGTGCCAGCCCCAAAACCGCGCGGCCGATCGTGGTCTTCCCGGAACCGGATTCCCCCACCAGTCCCACCGTCTCCCCGGGCTTGACATCAAGGCTCACGCTGTTCAAGACGCGGACAGGGGGCTTGCGCCAGCCGCGGCGCGGGTATTCGGTGACCAGGTTCGCAATGTCCAACAATGGAGCGCTCACAATGCCGCCTTCTCAAGGGTTTGTGCTTCCTCAGGAAGCAGCCGGGTACGGGGTGTCTTGTCTTCCAGTCCGGATCCCAGAAGCATTTGAGTGTAGGGGTCCTGCGGATCTGCGAAGAGCTCCTCCACACCGTTTTGCTCCACGATCCGGCCCAGCTTCATGACGGCAACCCGATCACAAAGATCGGCAACTACACCAAAGTTGTGCGTCACCAGAACCATAGCCATGCCCTTCTCTTGCTGCAGCTCACGGAGCAAGTCCAGCACCTCCGCCTGAACCGTCACGTCCAATGCCGTGGTGGGTTCGTCGGCAATCAGTACTGCCGGATCGCAGGCCACGGCGCCGGCAATGAGCACGCGCTGCGCCATGCCGCCGGAGATTTGGTGCGGGTAGGAATCAAAGGTGCGCTGCGGATCGGCAATGCCCACTCTGGCCAGCATGGCCAACGCCTTTTGGGTAGCCTCTGCCTTGCCCAGCCCGAGCTGCCGACGGATTGGTTCGACCAATTGGAAGCCGATCCGGAACGTGGGGTCCAGGTTAGACATCGGCTCCTGCGGAATATAGGCCACCGATTTCCCCAGCAAGGCTCGCCGCTCCTTCTTAGAAAGGCTCGCCACCGACTGACCGGCAATTTCCACGTCGCCACCCAAAACACGGCCGCCTGTAGGCAGCAATCCCAGGATGGACCAGGCAGTCTGCGTCTTGCCGGACCCGGATTCACCCACCAAGCCCAGGATCTCGCCCTTACGGACACCAAAGGAGATACCCTTCACCACAGCCTTGTAACCGGATTCACTGGGGTAACCCACGTGGAGGTCACGCACCAGCAGCACGCTGTCCGCCGGGATGTTGTTCCCGGAGGTGGGAACTGTGTCGGTGGCGCTGGCACCGGAGACGGGCACGACGTCGTCAGTCGCCTTGCGGAGTGTGCGGCGTCGCTTGCGGACCTTGACTGAGGGACGGTCCTCGAGGGCGTCGCGCAGGCTATTGCCGAAGAGAATCAGCGCAGCATTCACCAGCCCCAAGGCAACACCAGGCCAAAGCATAAGGCCCGGGGCAACGTAGAGATTGACCAATGCCTCGTTAAGCATGGTTCCCCACGTGGGTACTGTGACGTTGCCCAGTCCGAGGAAGTCCAGGCCTGCCTGCACACCGATGACAACCACGGCAGCAAGCGCCGCATAAATGATGATGGGCGCACGGATGGCCACCAGCACGTGACGGCCCAGTATGCGGCCCAGACCAAGGCCTGAGACACGGGCGGCATCGACGTAAAGTTCGTTGCGCACGCCGCTGACAATGGTGCGGACCAAGCGGTGAAAGCCCGGGGCCATGAGCACACCGAAAATGGTCATGCTCAGCCACACATTGTTACCCCAGACCGCGCGGACGGCCAGCAGGATCATGATGTTGGGCAAGGCGATGATCAAATTGCTCACCCAATCCACGCTGGAATCCAGTTTGCCGCCAAAGTAGCCAGCGAACAGGCCAGTGGTGACACCTATGGCCATGGCGATGGCCAGTGCCAAGCCGGCGCCGCCCAGAGTGATGCGGCCACCATAGACCAGGCGAGCAAAAACGTCCCGTCCGGCGCTGTCGGTGCCTAGCCAGTGCTCGGCCCCGGGCGGCAGCAGCGCGGTGCTGATGTCGCCTACATTGGGGTCGTAACGGGTCAGAAGGGGAGCCAGAATCACAGCCAAGACCATGAGGATCAGGACGCTCAGTGAGATGGCGGCCATGGGGGACGCGGCAATGCGCCGGAGAATGCTTTGACGCCGGGCTTCGTCACTCTTGGCCAGCGTCGTACTGCTGGCCGTGCCGGGGGTGACCGTTTGGGCCATATTGGGGGGAACGCTCATGACAGCCGCACTTTCGGGTTGAGCCAGCCATTGATGAGGTCGATGACCAGGTTGACGATCACCACAATGACCACGGAAATTACCACTGCTCCCACCACGATGGGGATGTCCCCCACACCGGTGGCCTCCACGGCAATGCTGCCCAAGCCGGGCAGGGCAAAGACCTGCTCAATCATGACGGCACCCGACATCAGCCCAATGAAGTTCAGGGACAGCACCGTCAGGGTGGGAGGAGCTGCATTGCGGAGCACGTGCCGGAACAGCACGCTGGTCTCGGAGAGCCCACGGCTGCGCAAGGTTCGCACAAAGTCCATTTCCAACACGGCAATGGTGGCGCTGCGGACCTGTTGGGACAAGCCGGCCACGGCGCCAATAGCCAGTGAGAAGACAGGTAGCAGCAGGCTTTGCATCCAGCCAAAGGGTGATTGTGCAAAGGCAATGTAGCCAGTGGCGGGGACTAGGCCCCATTCAATGGATATTTTGACGACCATGACCAAAGCCAACCAGAAGCCCGGAAAGACCAGCCCAACCACTGAAATGACCTGAAGGACGCGGTCCAGCCAGCCACGGTAAACGGCGGCGGCCACACCCATAATCAGGGAGATCAGGGTGGAGGCCACCACCGTCCCCACGGCAATGGACAAGGTAACGGGGATACGGCTCAGCAGTAGGTAGCCTACGGATTCTGCATTGAACCAGGATTTACCCAGATCGCCCTGTACGGCGTTGAGCAGCCATTGGCCATATTGGAGCAAAAGCGGGTTGTCTAAGCCCAGCTCGACTTTTTTAGCGGCCAGCTGCGCCAACGAGGCCTCGTCCCCCAAAATATTGCGGGTGACGTTTTCACTGTTGGCGAGCATGAGGGCAAAGACGATGAATGATGCGCAGGCGATGAGGACAAGTCCGGCGCCAATCCTGCGGCTGATATAGGAAATCACTGCCACATCCTAGGGAGTGGGGCTCTGGGGCGGATTCGACGCCCCAGAGCCGTTAAAGGTGAGCTGGTTTACTTGGCCGGTTCAAAGTTGTAGATCGAGGGCACCGGTTGGCCGCTTTGTACTTTTACGCTCACGTTCTTGGAGATGAAGTACGGCTGGTCGATCCGGTACCACGGGGCGAACCAGGCCTGGTCTACCAGGTACTTGTTAAGTTCTTGCTGCTTCGTTGCGGACTCTACGCCGCTGGTGTTCACGATCTCATCCAGCAGGATTTTACTTTCGGAGGTGCCGAACTTGAACACGTTCCACGGGGCCGATTCCGTCACGGTGGTGCTAATGGCAGACCAGGCCACGACGGGCTGTCCAAAGGCGGTAAATGCTGCCGGGAACTTTCCCGACTGTTGTTCGGCCTGGTACTGGGCTGCGGGGACGTCCACCCACTCCACGGTGATGCCTGCCTTGGCCAGCTGATCCTTAATGGCAGGTGCCAAAGCCGGATCCATGTCAGCAGAGGTGGGCATCTTCAGGGTGAAGCCTTTTTCCAGACCAGCATCCTTGAGCAGCGACTTGGCCTTGTCGACGTCGTAGTTGTAGGCACCGTCAAGCTCGTCAACGTAGGCGTCCGAGACTGGGCTAAAGATTTGGCTGGTGACTACGCCTAGGCCCTGACCCACATTTTGGAGGATGGCGTCCTTGTCAACGGCGTAGTTGATGGCTTGGCGGACCTCCACCTTGGCAAGCTCCGGCGTCAGCGTCCCGGCCCGGTCCAACAGGCTCAATCCCTGCCAGTCACCTGGCACCATCTTCACCTCGACGCCGGCGGCTTCGGCTGCCTTGACGATCTTGGCCGTGGCAATCATGCCGTCGGCCTGTCCCGAACGCACGGCATTGAAGCGGGCGTTTTCGTCCTTGATGGGCTTAATGACGATTTTTTCAAACTTCTGCAGATCAGGAGCCCAGTAACCGTCCTTCTTTACGTAGGTGTACTGCGAACCGGGCGTGGTGGCGGCCCGGTCCAGCTCATACGGTCCCGAGCCAATGGGCTGGGTATCTACGGTGGGACTGTCAAAGTTTGCTGGGGACTGGATGTAGCCGCTGGGCCCACCTAGGGCGTAGACCAGCGCCGGATCGGGCTTGGACAGGTTCAATTTCACGGTAACCGCGTCAACGACATCGACGCTTGCGACGGACGCAAGCGCGCCGGCCAACGGTCCGCCGGTGACCTTGAAGCGGTCCAGATTGCCCTTCACAGTCTCAGCAGTGAGCAAGGCGCCGTCGGTGAAGGTGACATCGTCACGCAGCGTGAGGGTCAGGGCCTTTCCGTCTTTCGCTGTTTCCCACTTGGTAGCCAGCATGGGCTGCGGGATACCGTCACTGTCCCGGCGTATCAAGGTGTCAAAGACTGGCTGGAAGTACTGCACATATTGTGCCTCCCGCGACATGGCCGGGTCCATGGACTGCGGCTCGATGCCGGAGGCCAGAGTCAAAGTTGTCACCGATTTGGCGCCGGCACCACCCTCATTTGGGTCGTTATTGGCACCGCCGCCACATCCTGATAGAAAGATTGCAGTTGTGGCGGCAAGAGCCAGGGCCCGGTACATCCGTTTTGGTGCCTTCACGAAAACTCCCTTGTTTAGCATGCGCACTCTGCGATGCCCTGTGGTGTCAATGATTCAACTATGTACTTTGATAAATACTTTCCCCGCTTGTAATACATATCTTTGCGACATTTATACAAGTTGGGTATGATTCTAATCATATAGTCGATCGAGAGGCAAGAAGTGCTTAACAAACTTGAATGCATCATCTTGGGCCACCTGGTGCGCACGCCCATGGCCGGCTACGACTTGCACAAGTGGCTGGAGCAGGAGGGACCATTTTTTGGCTATAGTCCGCAGCCGTCCCAGATCTACCGGCAGCTGACCAAGTGCTTGGAAAAAGGCTGGGTGGATCTGATCATCGATCAGCACCGCTCAGGCCCCGATGCCAAGGTGTACCGCCTGACGCCGGCCGGGATAGCAACCTTCAAGGACTGGGCGCATTCTCCCTATGAGCCCACGGTACGGCCCCTGGACTCGGACTTTCAGATGCGCTTCCTCCTCACGGGCATCCTTGGACCGGAGGTGGCACTGCAGCTGCTCACAACGGAACTAAGCTACCGCCGCAAGCAGCAGCGGCAGCGGGCCTACAGCGACGACATTGTTCCGGAGGAAACCGCGTTCCCCATTGACCCCTTGTGGCACCGAGAGCTGGTGCGACTTGGCCGCGAGCGCTCCTACCTGCTCGGCACCACCTATCTCACGTGGCTGGAGATGACGCACTCCCGGCTCACCGAACAACTCAGCGAGTTTCAAGCAACCGCTAATGACGCCACTGCGCAAGATCGGCTCTCCCAGCAGCAGGATGGGAAAAGCGCGTGAAGATCATTTATGTGGACGTTGACACCCTCCGCCCGGACCATACGGGCCCCTACGGTTACCAGCGTCCCATTACTCCAAATCTCGATGTCTTTGCCCAAGACGCCGCCCGCTTCGAGAGCTACTACGCCTCCGACTCCCCGTGCATGCCCTCCCGCACGGCCCTGACCAGCGGTCAGTTCGGCATTACTAATGGCGTGATCGGCCACCATGGCGAGGCGGCCCGTTTCAGGGTCGACGCCGGGCACGGCTTGGTAATGGGCAGGCCCCTGTTGGGTCAGCACCTAGGCGCCCATGGTTACCTGACGGCAGCCGTCTCATCCTTTGCCGAGCGGCACCGCGCCTGGTTTTTCCTTGGCAACTTCCGCGAGAGCATTCGGGCCACGCCCGACGTCGGGGACGAGCCTGCTGACATTGTCACCAACACAGCCCTTGAATGGATAGGGCGCCACCTAGACACCGACGATTGGTACCTGCATCTGACCTATTGGGATCCGCACATGGATTACCTTCAGGAAAAGGAATGGACGGACAAGGCAGCCGCGTCCGGACCGGCACCCGCCTGGCCGGACCAGGCGGCCATTGACGGCCATGCCGAGGTCTACGGACCCCGCTCCGCCTTGGACTTCATGTACTCCGACGGCTTGTTTGAACGGCGGGTGCCCCACAACTTCCCGCAAGAGATAAGGACCCGCGCCGATTACGAGAAACTCATTAACGGCTACGACGGCGCCATCCAATATTGGGACAGCGAATTCGGCCGACTGCTCGAAGGCCTGAAGGCCATGGGTATCGCCGACGATGTTGCGATCGTCGTCAGCGCGGACCATGGCGAGGCTTTTGGTGAGCAGGGCTCCTATGCCGAGCACGGGTTGGCCAGCGAGCCAACCCATCACCTTCCCTTGCTGGTCAAATGGCCCGGTCTCACGGAAGGTGCCGGGACCCGTCCCAGTTGTGATGCGCTGCTGTACAACATTGACTACGCGCCCACCATCTGCGATCTGTTGAACCTGCCCATCCCCGAAAAATGGCAGGGCGAATCGTTTGCCGACGCCCTGCGCGGACTCCCCATTGAGTCCCGCGACTACCTGGTGCTGGGCCATGGCGCCCACACCTACCAACGGGCAGTGCGCACCCGCGATCACCTTTATATTCGCACCTACCACCCCGGCGCCTTCCGGGCGGAGTGGGAATCCCTGTTCAATGTCACCGAGGACCCCTATTTGACCCGGAACTTGCTGGATGAGGAACCGCAGCTGGTGGATCAAATGCGCTCCAAGCTGGCCGTCTGGTGGAACACCTACGCCGGAATGCCAGGATCCCTGCCGGATCCCATGCAAACCACGCTACAAAACGGTCCGGCGCTGTACAACGATCCCGTCCTCTACATGGAACACCTGCGCCGAACGGGACGCGCTCACCTGGCGGATGACCTGTTCCAGCGTTTGAATCCGGGCACAGGTTCGGTTGCCGTCTCGTGGCAGGCTCCCGTGAATCCTGACAACTCGGGACGCAACAAGGGGCCCGCCATCGCCGCGGTTTATCCCGGCACTCGCACGGATCTCTACGCCGGAGCCATGGACTAGCGTCCCACCAGGGTTAGGACCCACGACAGTTAGGACGCACGACAGTTAGGACGCACGACAGTTAGGACGTACGACGGCGACGACGGTCACCCAGGGCGGGTGCCCGGCGTCGGCCTGCGCCGCAAGGTTTTAGGTCCTGAAAGCATTAGGCTGGGGAGAGTGCCCAAAACAACTTCCCCGGCTTTCGCCACCAAGCACTGCATCGGGGCGAACCAGGAGTATTTCATGACCGAGCGTCTAGTCCCCGGCGAATTGGCCCCCTCTTTCAGCCTGCCCAACGCAGCCGGCGGCATCACCACGCTGTCCGACTTTGCCGGCCAGAACGTGATCGTGTTCTTCTACCCCGCCGCCATGACCCCCGGCTGCACCAAGCAGGCCTGCGATTTCCGCGACAGCCTGGCCTCCCTGCAATCAGCGGGCTATGCCGTGGTGGGCATCTCGCCCGACCCCGTTGCCAAGCTGGAAAAGTTTGTTGCCCGGGACGCCCTCAGCTACCCGCTGCTGAGCGACGAGGACCACGCCGTGGCACTGGCCTACGCCGCCTGGGGTGAAAAGAAGAACTACGGCAAGGTCTACGAGGGCCTGATCCGCTCCACCATCGTGATCGATGAAACCGGCAAGGTGGCCGTGGCGCAATACAACATTCGCGCCACCGGCCACGTAGCCAAGCTGCGCCGCGATTTGAAGATCGATGTGAAGATCGCCGCCGCGTAACGAGCCGGATATGACAAAGGCCCCGTTCACATTGTGAACGGGGCCTTTGATGTTGTGCGCAAGAGGGGACTTGAACCCCTACGCCCGAAGGCACAGGTACCTAAAACCTGCGTGTCTACCAATTCCACCACTCGCGCGAATGCATTGAAGCATGAACAATACTACCGGGTCACAGACGTAGTCTTGACCACCTTTGGGCCACAACTAGGGGAACTCCCAAGATTCCCCTACTAAGATGAGTGGCTGATGGACCACCCGTGCTGCAAGGAGAACCAATCGTGCCACGCCCCGCCGGCTCGCTGCGCAAGAAACCCTTGCGCAACGTGCCCCGCCGCAAGGTGCTGCAGAGCGCGGCGTCCATGGCCGCCGTCGTACTCCTTGGCGCAACGGCCTGTACCGCCACTCCTGATCCGACCCCAGGAACAACAGCCGCTCCCACCACGCCGGAGGCCAACACCACCTTCACCTTCGGTACTGGCTCCGATCCGGCGGGCTTCGATCCTGCGTTGGTCTCGGACACGGAATCGTACAGAGTCACCCGGCAGGTCATGGAGGGATTGCTGACGATCGATCCGGTGACGGGCGCGCCAGCTCCCAGCCTGGCCACGGCCTGGACGGAACTCAACGACGGGCTGAGCTACACCTTTACCCTGCGCCCGGATGTAAAATTCCACGATGGAACGTCCCTCGATGCCGCGGCCGTGTGTACAAATTTTGAGCGCTGGTACGCACTAACACCGGCAACCCGTGGCGATGGCTCGGCCTCAATGTTCAAGCAGGTTTTCCGCGCCTTCAAGGACGACTCCGCCAACTCACTCTATGAGAGCTGCACGGTTACAGGAGACCTAGAAGTCACCCTGCGCTTGAAAATGCGGCTCACCGGCTTCCTTGACGCCCTCACCCTGCCCGCCTTTGCGATTGCCTCCCCCACGGCTTTGAAGGCCGGCACCGCTGACATCCTCGATCACACGTATTCGGCCAACAAGGTCTCCCGCTATGCGCTACACCCCGTGGGTACCGGCCCTTTTCTATTCTCGAAGGCCGCGCCTGGTTCCGTCACCATGACCGCCTACCCTGATTATTGGGGTGCGAAGGGTCAAATTACCACCTTGAATTTCAAGACGTATGAGCAGCCCGAAACTCGCATTGCCGCACTCGAGGACGGATCCCTTGACGGCTTTGACCCGGTAACACCTGACAACCTGGACAAGCTCATCAAGACCGGCAAGCAGGTTCTGCAACGGGATCCCTTCTCGGTGATGTACCTGAGCCTTAACCAGGCCGTTCCCGTTCTTGCCGATCAAAAAGTGCGCGAGGCGATCGCGGCTGCCATCGACAAATCCACCCTTGTGAACAATTACTTCATCGCGGGCACTGCCACCACGGCGCAATTCATCCCACCCAAACTCAGTGGCTTCAACAACGCCGTGCCCGGGATTGCCTACGACCCGCAAAAAGCCAAAACCCTGCTAGCCGCCTCCAGCTACAAGGGCGAAGAGCTGAAGTTCTATTACCCAACCAACGCGGCACGGACGTACCTGCCATCACCGGAAAAGGTTTACGCCCAGATGGCCACGGAGCTCACCGCGGCCGGTTTCAATATCAAGCCGGTCCCGATCCCGTGGAGCGAAGGCTACGTCTCAGCCGTGACGAGCAGCGGCGATCACGCACTGAGCTTGTTGGGGTGGAACGGCAGTTACGCGGACCCGGATAACTTTGTTGGCGTGCTCTTCGGAACGCCGAACGCGCAGCTTGCCATGAACGATCCGCAATTGGTCTCCAAGATCACACGGGCCCGCAGCATGCCCAACGGCCCAGACAGGGTGGCCGCCTACCAGGCCATCAGTGAACAACTCGCAAAGACGGTCCCGGCCGTGCCCATAGCGTTCCCGATCTCAGCAATCGCCCTCTCAGACAGGGTGGCCAGCTATCCGCTGAGCCCGGTCTTGAACGAGGTCTTCAACATGGTGAAACTAGCCCCTTCCGACGCTTAAACGCGATCCGCCCGGGTGAGCCTCCCGCCGTCGGACGCTGTAATACGCATTACTGCCCTGCACGGATTTACGCATCCAGCCCCGGCCGCGATACGCTTCTAGCGCTAGGAAGAGCCTCTACCGGAGTTGACTGTGACCTTCATTTCGAACACCAAAGACGCTGACGTCGTACTCATCGGAGGCGGCATCATGAGCGCCACGCTGGGCACCATGCTCAAGCAACTCGAACCAAACTGGAAGATTGTGCTGTTCGAACAGCTCGATACCCCAGGATTGGAATCCTCCAGCCCGTGGAACAATGCCGGTACCGGCCACTCCGCGCTTTGCGAGCTTAACTACTCCCCCGCCGCCGCTGACGGATCCGTCAACCCGGCCAAGGCCATCAACATCAACGAGCAGTTCCAGCTCTCGCGCCAGTTCTGGGCGCACCTGGTGGACGAATCGCTGATCGGCTCCCCCAAGGGCTTCATCAACACCGTTCCGCACATGAGCTTCGTTATTGGCGAAGCGCACCGGAAGTTCCTCAAGGCCCGCCACGAGGCACTGAAGACCAACCCGGTCTTCGCGTCCATGGAGTACTCCGAGGACCCGGCACAGATTGCCAAGTGGGCTCCCTTGGTCATGAAGGGCCGCGATGCTTCACAGCAGGTTTCCGCGACTCGTTCCGCCGAGGGCACCGACGTTGATTTTGGCGCCCTGACCCGTGAGCTGATCGGCTACATGGGCAAGAACGACGTCGAAATCAACTACGGGACCACCGTCACCGATGTGGCACGCACCAATGACGGCGCGTGGGATGTTTCATTGAAGCACCCGTCCTCCGGTGAATACGGCAAGGTCAAGGCAAAGTTTGTCTTCATCGGCAGCGGCGGCGGCGCCCTGCACCTGCTGCAAAAGTCCGGCATCCCCGAGGGCAAGGGTTTCGGAGGCTTCCCGGTTTCGGGTCAGTTCTTCCGTTGCACGGATGAAACCGTTGCAGCCAAGCACAGCGCCAAGGTTTACGGGCAGGCTTCCGTGGGCGCCCCGCCCATGTCGGTCCCTCACCTCGATACTCGTTATGTTGACGGCAAGCGCTCACTGCTGTTTGGTCCGTACGGTGGATTCTCCACCAAGTACCTCAAGACCGGTAGCTACATGGACCTGCCCGGGTCCATCCGCCCCAACAACATCATCCCGATGCTCGCCGTTGGCAAGGACAACCTTGACCTGGTCAAGTACCTGGTGAGCGAGGTCACCAAGTCCCGCGCTGGCAAGGTTGACGCTCTCCACGAATACTTCCCCCAGGCCGACGGCAAGGACTGGGAGCTGATCACGGCAGGTCAGCGTGTGCAGATCATCAAGAAAGATGCCAAGAAGGGCGGCGTGCTGCAGTTCGGTACCGAGGTCATCACGGCGGCCGACGGAACATTGTCAGCCCTGCTCGGCGCATCCCCCGGAGCTTCTACGGCCGTGCCGATCATGCTCGAACTGCTGCAGCGTTGCTTCCCGCGCAAGTTCAAGCTTGAATGGCAGGATTCCTTGCGCACCATGATGCCAACGTACGGCACCAAGCTGAACGACAATGCGGAACTCTTTGAAAAGAGCCTGGCCTCCACGGCAGTCTCCTTGCAGTTGACGACGGACAACGCCTAAAGTCCCCCGCATCGCTGGATGGGGACCGGCATAAAAACGTGGGAGTGGTTTGATGTTTAGTTTGGCCAAAATGTCCTTGGGCAACCGGGCGCTGATTGCCCTGATCACCATCTTCGCGATGGTTTTTGGGGTCATCACGCTCGGCTCGCTTAAGCAGGAACTCATCCCGAGTATTGAGTTCCCGCAGATCACGGTGGTCTCGGCCATGCCGGGCGCATCCCCCGCCGTGATCGACAAGCAGGTCAGCGAACCACTTGAGGCTGCGCTCAACGCGGTGGAGGGGCTGGAATCCAGCACCTCCACCTCGCGCAGCGGCGTCTCCACCATCAACCTTGCCTTCACCTACGGCACCAATCTGGACCGCGCCCGGAACCAAATCGACCGTGCTATCTCCAATGTCAGCCAGCGTCTGCCTGACGGGGTTCAGCCCCAGCCTATTGCCGGCAGCATTGCCGACTTCCCGATCGTGTTCTTGGCCGTCTCATCGGATCAAGACCTGGCCGCGCTCAACACCGATCTGCAGCGCATCGCCGTTCCCAAGTTGTTGAAGATCGACGGCGTTCGCAGCGCCGATGTGAGTGGTGCCAACTCCCAGCACATCGAGATTCTGCCCGATCCTGCCAAGATGGCTGCCGCGGGCGTGAACGCCGGAGCCATCGCCAAGGCCTTGGAAAACAACGGCACACTCGTCCCCATTGGCTCACTTAGTACCGACGGCACCACACTCTCCATTCAGGCCGGCAGCCCAGTCGATTCCCTGGACGCCATCAAGGCACTGCCGCTTCCTTCATCATCCGACGCAGCGCCCACCATCGCCTCCGTTGCCTCCGTTGCGCTGGCCGATGACGTCACCACGTCCATTACCCGCACCAACGGCGAGGCCACCTTGGCCCTGTCCATCACGAAGAAGCCGGCCGCAGACACAGTCTCCCTGTCCCAGCAGGTTGCCGATGTGCTCCCTGAAATCACGGCGTCGCTGGGCAACAACACGAAGTTCACGACTGTCCTTGATCAGGCTCCCTTCATCGAAAAGTCCATCGACGATCTCACGGTGGAGGGTCTGCTGGGGCTTGGTTTCGCCGTCGTTATTATCTTGATCTTCCTCATGTCGGTCCGCTCCACGCTGGTCACCGCCATCTCCATCCCGCTATCCCTGCTGGTGACCTTCATTGGACTGTGGGCCACGGGCTATTCGTTGAACATCCTGACCCTTGGCGCGCTCACCATTGCCATTGGGCGGGTGGTGGACGATTCCATTGTGGTGATCGAGAACATCAAGCGGCATCTGAGCTATGGCGAGGACAAGAAAACCGCCATCCTTGCCGCAATTCGCGAGGTGGCTGCAGCGATCACTGCCTCGACCCTGACCACGGTGGCCGTGTTCCTGCCCATCGCGTTCGTGGGCAGTCTGGCCGGCGAGCTGTTCCGCCCCTTTGCCCTCACCGTCACCTTTGCACTGCTGGCATCGCTGCTCGTTTCACTGACCATTGTGCCCGTGCTGGCGTACTGGTTCCTGAAGTCGCCTGCTGCTGCGGGTTCAGCTGCGGCGTCTTCGAACGACGCCGGAACCCCCTTGCGCGGTAAGGAGCTGCTTGCCGCCGTGGAAGAGAAGGAACGTGCTTCCTGGCTGCAGCGCGGCTACCTGCCGATTCTGGCCAAGACGCAGAAACATCCTGTAGTGACGTTGATTGCCGGCGGCATTGTGTTGGCAGCAACGCTGGCCATGACGCCCCTTTTGCCCACGAACCTCCTCGGTGACACGGGGCAGAACAGCATGAGCATCCAGCAGGACATGCCGGCCGGCACCAGCCTTGAGGTCACCAATGAGGCGGCGGGGAAGGTCGAAGCCGCGCTTGCAGATATTGAGGGCATCACGGATATTCAGGTGACAGTTGGCAATGGCACCGGTGGCTTCTCCGCCCTCTTCTCATCCGGTGCCTCGAGCGCTCAGTTCCAGGTCATCACCGATCCGGGCGCCGATCAAGTTGCCCTACAGGAGACGGTTCGCACTGCCATTGCAGGCATCAAAGATGCGGGAACTATCGGCATCGGCTCTCAGGGCGGTGGTTTTGGTACGTCCAGCACGGTTGACATCACAGTCAAGGCAACCACAGGCGATGAACTGCAGGAGGCCAGTGACGTTCTGGTGAAAGCTATGGCAGGCGTGCCCGGCGCCCAGTCGATTTCCAGCAACCTCAGTGGCGCCCAGCCTGTTGTCCAGGTCAGCGTTGATAGGGCCAAGGCCGTTGCCGCCGGTCTGGACGAGCAGCAAATCACAGGGTTGCTCGCCGCCACAGTCAGCCCGATTCCGGGTGGCACGGTGCGCATCGACACCACCGATTACAAGGTACAAATTGGTGTGGGCACCAAGTTTGATTCCGTGACTGCTTTGGCGGCAGCCCAGATTCCCACCGCTGGCGGGCTCGTTCCGCTCTCGGCCGTGGCCAGTGTCAAGGAAGTTCAAACCCCGCTGACCGTAACCTCCTCCAACGGGCAACGAACGGCCACTGTTTCGGTGACTCCCGAAGGGAACTCGTTAGGATCCTTGAGCTCTGAGGTTCAAAAACGTCTCGACGCTACGGACCTGCCCAGCGGCGTTATCGCCTCAATTGGCGGGGCGGCAACGCAACAGGCCGAGTCCTTCCAACAGCTGGGTCTGGCTATGCTGGCAGCCATCGCGATTGTCTACGTGATCATGGTTGCCACGTTCAAGTCCCTGATCCAGCCGCTTATTCTGCTGGTGTCGATACCGTTTGCTGCCACCGGCGCCATCGCCCTATTGCTCATCACACGAATCCCGCTGGGCCTGCCATCACTGATCGGCATGTTGATGCTGGTGGGCATCGTGGTCACGAACGCTATTGTGCTCATCGACTTGATAAACCAATACCGGCAGCCCTCCGGCGACCGGCCGGCCATGAACGTCGCGGATGCCATTGAACACGGCGCCCGGCAACGTCTTCGTCCCATCCTCATGACGGCCCTTGCCACCATTTTTGCCCTGACCCCCATGGCGCTGGGGCTCACCGGTGGCGGCGGCTTTATCGCTCAGCCGTTGGCAGTTGTGGTGGTCGGCGGCCTCATCTCATCGACGGCACTGACCCTGATTCTGGTGCCCGTGTTGTATCGCCTGGTTGAGGGTCGTAAGGAACGCCATGATTTGATCAAGGCGCTGAAGGTAGTCCACACTCCTCCTGAGCCGTTGGTTGACGGCTCGACGGCGGAACAGGCCGCGGACTCCAAGTCTCCATCCGCACACTCCGGCACCGAGTTTCAGGATTGGACCACCGGCGCCATCCCAAAGGTCCGCGGCCGCCGCGCAGCAGGCTGACGCTCCCCTCTCTTTCATCTATGTAGCAGTTGTTGGATCAAAATCACCATTTTCGGGCTGTTTTGATCCAACAACTGCTACACAGATCCGGGCGGAGGCGGGCTGTGGATAACCTTCAGCAAGATGGTGCAGAAGTTGTCATGATGGAGCCATGTCACCTCTTGGTGGATTGCCCACGAATCTTCATGCCTCTCCCTTTACGGTTGCCGAGGCCCTCGAATTTGGTGCCAGTTACGGAGAGCTCTGCCACCGGGATGTTGTAACGCTGAGCCGCGGAATCAAGACCTTGAAGAACGACGCCGATGTCCCCCTTGCGCTGCTTACCCGCCCCTACACCCTTGTCACCGGATACTCCGCGGCCTCCCACTCCACTGCCTTCACTATTTGGGAGATACCGGGCTTTCTGCCGGGCGCGGACCAAAGCAAGCTTCACATCTCGCGCCAATATCCCCACGCGATTGCCCGCCGGCGCGGGGTCATCGGACACCGGACCATGTTCCGTGACGACGAAGTCTGCTGTGTTGACGGATTGTGGATCACCACCCGGGCACGAACCTGGCTGGACTGCGCCCGCAGGATGTCCGTCGAGGAGCTGGTGGTTGCCGCAGACCACCTGATCCGCGTCCCCCGCCCGGAATTTGAAGGGCGCACGGAGCCTTACGCAACTGTCCAAAAGTTGGAGATCTTGTTGGCAAGGCACCACGGCACCCCCGGGATCGTCAAGGCACGCGAGGCCCTGCGCTTGGCCCGTGTGGGCTCCGACTCGCCACCGGAAACCAGACTCCGGCTGGCGTGTGCGTATGCCGGCCTGCCCGAACCGCTGCTCAACGTCGCAACTCCACTCCTGGACGGGGCAGAACGCACACCTGACCAGTCCTACCCGGAGTACAAGGTGGCTGCTGAATACGACGGCGACACCCACAATGACCCGCTGCAAGTTGAACGGGATGTTCGGCGCCACGAGGACTACGCCCGTGCCGGGTGGACAGAGGTGCGGATCATGAAGCGCCACATGACCAACGAAGCCAAGGAAGCGGTCCACAAGATCCGCGGCGCCCTCTATGACCGTGGTTGGCGCCCCACCCCCAATCTATGATCCAGATATTGGACGGAAAGAGCCCATTTTCGTCAAAATCGGTCCAACAACTGCCACATAGATATTAGGAGGTTGGGAGGGTGGGGCCGAAGGCCAACTTTGGCACGAAATACAGGGCGACGGCGGCCACGAGTGCCGTGACTCCGCAAATGGCCCACACCAGCATGTAGCCCTCAAGCGGCGCCGCGGTGCTGCCTGCGCCATCTGTCAGTGATCCCAGTGCCTGGCCTGCTAGGGCAATGCCGAACACACAGGAGGCAAAGGCGCCTCCTAAAGTTTTGGTGGCATTTGTCAACCCCGTGGCCATGCCAGTCTGGGTCAGTGGTGCTGCGGCTGCCGCGGCAGACGGCAACGCTGCCACCAAGGCACCGCTACCAATCCCGGCGATGGCCATGTTTGTCAGAACCTGCGTCATGGAGCCATGGAACGGTAGGAACAGCAGGTAACCCAGCGCCACAAGGAACGCTGCCCCCATCAAGGTGATTCTCGGCGTCGTCCATCTTGTGACAATGGGGTAGAGCAGAGCCCCTACGAGCAGGCCCAGAACATAGACGCCAATCAGAATCGAGACGGTGCCCGAGGTGGCCCCGAGCCCGTACCCCACCTCGGCGGGATCGGTGCGCGCAAAGGTGGATAGCGGCGCCTGAGCACCCAGGACCGAGACACCGAAAAGGAATGCCGTGAGCTGGACCGGCCACATGCTGGGTTGGCGCAGGAGCCGGATGTCGATCAGCGGATCCTTATGACCCAGTTCGTGGCGAGTAAAGGGGATCAGGGCTGCAATGCCAAGCACGACGGCGGCCCATGCCCACCAGGTGCCTGGGCCGTTGATCCGCATAAAAGTGAGGCCAGCGGTGATCAGTAACAAGCCCGTGGAAAGCAGGGTCAACCCCATGAGGTCCAAGCGGCCGCCTGTACGGCCCTCAGATTCGGGCACCCCGAAGAGAATCACGAAGAAGCACAGCGTGACGGCGATGGCGGGGATCGTCAGTGTCAGCCATAGCTGGCCGGGCAGCGCACCGCCAATGAAGCCGCCGGCCAAGGCCCCGGCAATGACACCAAACTCGAGTCCGGCGACCAGGATTCCGGCCGCTTTCCGCGTTAGGGCTGCGCCGTCGGGGCGTTGGTGGGAGCGGCTGTAGATCAGTGCGATTTCCAGTGGCAGCCAGACAACGTAGAAGCCCTGAAGCGCCCACGCGACGATGAAAACCCAGAAGTTGGGTGCGAATGCAACACCCCAGGAAGCTCCGGCCGTCAGTGCTGTCGAGATCAGCAGCACCTTCTTGTGGCCAATCATGTCTCCCATTTTGGCCAAAACCGGGACAACCAGGGCGCTAACCATCAGTTGGGCTGCCTCAAACCAGTTGACATCGGCGTCGTGAATGCCGAGGGCGCGGGCAATGTCGGTCAGCAAAGGCGTGTAATAACCTTGCAGGATGCCGCTAGTGAGTTCCACGAGCACCAGGAAGCCAACTATCGCCGTAGCCGAAGGTGCCAACCTGAGGCCTGTTCCGGGGCCACCGCGTTGCACTGAAGTCACGAAAATCCTCCGCACGTTCTATGACATGCATTACATGCCGCTGGTGAGAATCCTAGTACCTGCTGGTATTTTGACCCGGAAGATCCGCAATTTCCTCGCGCGGCGTTGCTACGGGGAACATTTTGCACCTTCCTCTGGTTGAGCCATATAATAGATACAAACGCATATATCTCACGGTGACTCCGTGGGGCTAAGGAGCAGACATGCAGTTCGGAATTTTCAGTGTTGGCGACATCACCATGGACCCGACCACCGGCCGCACGCCCACCGAACACGAGCGCCTGAAGGCAATCACCACCATCGCCAAGCACGCTGAAGACATCGGCATGGACGTCTTCGCCACGGGCGAGCACCACAACCCGCCTTTCTACCCCAGCTCGCCGTCGACAATCCTTGCCTACATCGCCGCCCAAACCGAGAAGATCATCCTCTCCACCAGCACCACGCTGATCACCACCAATGACCCGGTGAAGATCGCCGAAGATTTCGCCACCCTGCAGCACCTCGCCGATGGCCGCGCCGACATCGTCCTGGGCCGCGGCAACATGGGCGCTGTCTACCCCTGGTTCGGCAAGAACAACCAGGATTCCGTGGAACTGACCGTGGAGAACTACGCCCTGCTGCGCCGCCTCTGGGACGAGGAAGTAGTCAACTGGGAGGGTAAGTTCCGCACTCCCCTGCGCGGCTTCACCTCAACGCCCCGCCCGCTCGACGGCGTTGCCCCCTTTGTCTGGCACGGCGCCATCCGCACGCCCCAGGTTGCAGAAATTGCCGCCTACTACGGTGACGGCTTCTTCGCCAACAACATCTTCTGGCCCAAGGAGCACTACATCCAGCTCATCAATCTCTACCGGGAACGCTACGCACACTATGGCCACGGCACCCCGGAACAGGCCATCGTGGGCCTTGGCGGACAGTTCTTCATCCGCAAGAACTCACAGGATGCCGTCAATGAATTCCGCCCGTACTTCGACAACGCCCCCGTGTACGGCCATGGCCCTTCCATGGAGGACTTCACCTCACAGACGCCTTTGACTGTGGGCAGCCCGGCGGAAATGATCGAAAAAACGCTAGCCTTCCGTGACTACTTCGGCGACTACCAGCGTCAGCTGTTCCTCGTTGATCACGCGGGCCTGCCCCTGAAGACAGTTCTGGAGCAGTTGGACCTCTTTGGTTCGGATGTCCTGCCAACCCTCCGTGAAGAGTTTGCCAAGAACCGCCCGGCGTCCGTTCCGGAGGGCCCCACGTTCGAGGCCCGCCGAGCTGCAGCCCAGGCTGCTGCCGCCGTCGAGAGTTCCTCGGCCAACCCAGCCGAGGTGAAGTAAGGTGTCTGCCGCAGAGCACCGCCGATTGACTACTGAATCGTGGGAATCACTCCTGCGGTCGCAGGTGGCCGTGATGCGCGAGTTGCACAAGGAGCCGCTCTTCAAGGAAGTCGGCAGCCGTGAGTACGACGTGCTGTACAACCTTTCAAGGTGCCCGACAGGATGGCTTCGACTCAATGAGCTCAACGACAACGTCCTGTTGACGCAGCCGAGTATCTCGCGCATGGTCGATCGCTTGGAAGCCCGTGGCTTGATTCAGCGAAAGACGGTTGAAGAAGACCGGCGGGGAGTACTCATCGGGCTGACCGAAGCCGGCGCCGAACTGCAAAAGAAGGTTGGCAGGGCGCATGTACAACACATCATGGAGATCATGGAAACGGCCCTGTCCGACGACGAAATGCGCACCCTGCTCGTGTTGACCGACAAGTTGCGCAGATCTGTCAATGAGCGTTGAGACTGGCGGCGTAAAGCTGACTTTGTAGATTCTGGCCATTGTCGATTCTCGAAAACAGCGGGCCCTGATCCTTGGATCGGGGCCCGTTGTTGTTAATTCCAGAGTGCTCTGACGCCGGTCCGAGGCATCGTCTGCTAGCCGAGTCCGCGCAGCAGGTCACGGTAGAACACCACACCCGTACCCAGCGAACTGATGCGGACTCGCTCGTTCACGGCGTGAAGACTTGCGCGATCGGTGGCGTCCATTAAAAGTGGTGAGAAGCGGTAAACCGCGGGGCAGATTGTGGTGAAATTCCTTGAATCAGTGGCACCAGTTTGGATGTAAGGCGTCACCACCGCTTCCGGATACGAGGACGCTACAGCGCTGGTCAGCAAGGAGAATTGTTCATTCTCAAAGGAGGAAACAGGCGACGGATTGTGCCCCGAAACAACCCTAAGCTCCACCGACGGATCATCAATGATGGTACGCACATGCTCAACTACTGATTCAACACTTTCACCAACCGCGATTCGGATGTTGGCGTTGGCTCGTGCCGTGGACGCCAACACGTTCGCGGCCTTGCTGCCCTCCAGCATGGTCACCGCCACTGTGGTGCGGGTCAGCGCCCGGGTTTCATCTCCCACCATTCCAAATGCCTGGGTTAGCAGCGACTTGAAGGCCCACATATTCTCGGTCACAAGCCGGAGGGCAAAGCCGCTGTTCATCCCAATGCGGCGCATCATTTCAACGATCGGAGCCGGCATCGACGCCGGAAAAGGTGTTTCCTCGAGCGCAACCACCGCCTGCGCCAAGCGCGCAGTAGCACCCATACGTGGTGGCGTGGAGGCGTGCCCGCCAGCACCCCTCGTCAGGAGCTCCAAGTCCAAGATGCCTTTCTCGGCCACACCAATGACGGCGGCGGGCACCTTCAACCCTGGGAATGCACCGACAGCAACGGCCCCGCCCTCATCGAGCACAAGCCAGGGTTTTACTCCGCGGTTGGCCAGCAATTCGGCAGCCACAACAGCGCTGTCACCGGCGGTCTCCTCGTTATTGCCAAAGGAAAGATAAACGTCATGAGACGGCGCAAAGCCTTCCTTCAAAAGAGATTCAATGGCCTCCATGATGACAACGAGCGCGCCCTTGTCATCGAGGGCACCCCTCCCCCACACATACTGCCCATCTTGGTAGCCGGAGAAGCCTGGGTGCGTCCAATCGTCTCGTCCATCAACGGGAACAACATCGTAGTGAGCCATGAATACTACCGGCCGGGCGGCGGCATCCAACTCAGCGCCGGGCCATTTGAACAACAGCGCATGACCGTTGACGAATTCTCGTTGCAAGGACGCGTGAACCGAAGGGTACAACCGTTCCAATGCCTCGATGAACCCGGTGAATTCCTCGAGTTCTATTTGGTCCCGGGAGCGTGAAAAAACAGTTCTGAACGTGATGAGTTCACTGAGTCGATCCGCGGCCAACTGGGCAAAATTGCTTCCAATCTCGGTGGACTCCGTACTTGCACCAATTCCAGCAACCGATTCCGACGCCGCAGTGGTGCCCGGCGCGTTGCCCAAGCTACCGCCCGAAGCACCACCCACCCCGGCCCTAAAGGCTCTGGCCCCCATCACGGCCGCGGTTCCGGCGGCACCCACCGTCAAGGCTGCAGCAACTACGCGGTTGATGATGCTGGCTGATCCGTTACGCATGACTCGGATTCTATGCCACACCGCTGACAGTCAGTCCGTCGCCACGGCAGGCGTCAATTTCGCGGCGCTAAGCAGAGCCGACGTCGTACAAAACGCCACCGTGCGACTCGAACCACACCCCCTCGAGCAAACTCACGTAAACACTGGGTGAACAAATGTTTCAGGGATTGTATTTTCATGGACATAGCGTTCATGGGCCCGTACGCTAATTTTTGTGAGTACAACCACGCCAGCCCATCTGGCCGCAAACCAATCCCTTCCACTACTGATTCTTGATTTTGACGGAACCGTCTGCCTTGGCGACGGCCCAGTTCTTGCCTACGCCGAGGCAGTCGCCGATCAAATGCCAGAAGCAGACCAAAAGGTACTCCATCAAGGATTGGCCGCTTTTCTGGCCGAAGATCCAGACGCACCTTCATACAAGGACGGCTACGCGGCGGTGGCTGCCCTAGCAGAAGGCCATACAGATTCTGCTGGTCTCCACCGCGCCTACATAGCTAGCCGCCTGCGACTAGCTGACGGGACAGTTGAAATTAGTGCGCCGGATGACTTGGCCACCTTCCTTGACGGCCTTGACGGTGTTGCATTCAGGGTCCTGCTGACCAATGCGCCCCTGATCGGCGTGCAGGAGTCCCTGTCCAAACTTGGCTTGTCCGATTCCGTGGACCTAATCATTCCCGATGCCCACAAACCCGATGGTTTCACAGCTTTGTTTCCCATCCTGCTGGCAAACAAGGCCCCCCACGAGTTGCTCAGCGTTGGCGATGTCTGGAGCAATGACATTGATCTGCCTGCCCGTGAGGGTTGCTTCACCGCCTTCATTGACAGGTTCGACCACCGCACCGGCGCTGCCGCCTTGAGTGCCCCGCGGTTTGAACTGCTGTATGACGCAATAACCGACTGGGCTCATGATCCGGCCGATTTCATTTCCACCCACCCCAGCACGTCCACTCTCCTTTCAGAAAAGGCACCACAGTGATCAAGTTCCGTTTCAAACTCGCAGCCTTGGGCGCATTGGCGCTGACCGGCACGCTTGCACTTTCCTCCTGTGGCGTCAGCCAGGACGCGGCGGATTCTGCCTCTGGCGGAGCAAACTCGGCGGTGGCGTGTACCGGCACCAACGATTCCTCGGCCGCCGCTCCCACTAAATTGACGCTTGCACTCGTTCCTTCAGGTGATGCAAAGAAGCTTGTTGACACCGTCAAGCCTCTTGAGGATGCCTTGACTAGCCGCTTGGGCATTCCGGTCACCGGCGTCATCACCGCTGATTACCAGGCTGCGGTTGAGGCAATCGGCGCTAATCAGGCCCAGATTGGTATGCTTCCTTCCTTGCAGATGAGCCAGGCCTGCGACAAATATGGCGCAGCACCTGCTCTGCAGACGGTCCGCAAGGACAAGTCGAGCTACGCCGCACAAATGTTTACCAACAACCCGGACAAGTACTGCACCGATACACCTGCCGAGGGCCCCAACGGGATGCTGTACTGCAACGGCACGGCATCCGGCAACGGCCCTGCAGGGCTCGAGTCAGTCGCAAAGATCAAGGGCGCCACTGTGTCCATGCTGTCTCCGGCCTCCCCGGCCGGGTACATCTTCCCTGTGGCGGCCATGAAGGCCGCCGGAGTTGCTGTCGAGGACGTGTCGCCCATCAAGGTGACGGCCAATGACGCCTCTGTTCTCGCCGTGTACAAGGGCGATGCCGAGGTTGGCTTCAGCTACTGGGACGCTCGTGAAGTCGTGGCCAAGGACAACCCGGATGTCGGCAGCAAGGTGGTTGTCTTCGCACTAACGAATGAAGTCCCCAATGACGGTATGTCCATCTCCAGCAAGCTCAGCTCGGACTGGCAGAAGAAGATCAGCGACGCCATGCTCGACTTCGCGGACACCCCCGAGGGCGTCAAGGCCTTGACCGCCATCTACCAGATCACCGGCATGAAGCTGGCAGACCCGGAAAGCCTGCGCACCACCCAGGAAGCGGCCCGCTCCATCGGCCTCGGCTGATACCGCAGGACACCCAAAAATACGGCAGCGTCACTGTCCCGCCGCTCGGTCAATTCTCCGAGGGGCGGGACAGTGGCGGTACAGCAAAAGAAAGCAGATCCCATGGAGCACACCGGGGCGGATATCCGCTTTAACGATGTCTGCGTGACCTATCCCAACGGCTACACCGGCCTGAAAAACATCAACTTGAGCATTCCAGCCGGTGAAATGGTCGGGATTGTGGGCCTCTCAGGAGCCGGAAAATCAACGCTGGTACGCTCCATCAACGGCCTAGTGCCCATCACCAGCGGCAGCATCACCGTGGGAGCGCATCAGCTCAACGGGCGCGGAGCCGCACAGCTTCGTGGCAAGGATCTGCGCGAGTTGCGCTCCAATGTGGGCATGGTTTTCCAGAGTTTCAACCTAGCCAAGCGCACCTCCGTCATCAACAACGTCCTGATGGGCAGGCTGTATCACTCGCCCGCTTGGCGCACCTTGCTGGGCGCCTGGAAGAACGACGACGTCGAACTCGCCATGGCGGCCCTTGAACGGGTCGAGATTGTGCCCAAGGCCTACGAAAAGGCCTCCAGCCTCTCTGGTGGGCAGCAGCAACGCGTGGCCATTGCCCGCACCTTGGCACAACGGCCCAAGGTCATCCTGGCCGACGAACCCGTAGCCTCACTCGACCCGCCCACCTCCCACGTGGTGATGCGCGATCTGCAACGCATCAACGCCGAACTGGGGATCACAGTTGTGGTCAACCTGCACTTCCTGGACCTGGCCCGGCGCTACAGCGACAGGCTGATCGGCCTCCGCTCCGGGGAGGTTGTCTTTGATGGTGCCGGGGCTGACGCTGATGAGTCGGTTTTTGAGAACATTTACGGCCGGTCGTTGACGGCCGAAGACGTTCTGGGCAGCAAGGCCGAACTGTGAGTAACCCAGTAGTAATGGAAATCGGGCGTCCAGCCAAGCCGCGCCATGGCACCAAGTCCGCCGCCGCCGTCGTACTTCTCGTGGTCATCACCATCTGGGCCGGGATCGGCGTTCAGGTTGACTTGCCGGCGATCGCCGCCAACTGGCGCAACGCCACCACCAACATTGTTCAGCTGCTGCAGCCCGATTACAGCTTTTTCCCGAAGACCATTCCGGCGCTCCTGGAGACGCTGCAGATGGCCGTGATCGCTACGGCGATCGGTTCGGCAATTTCGCTTCCGCTGGCGTTCTTGGCCTCGCGGGCCACCAATCCCAAGCCGGGACTGCTGGCCGGTGTGCGGTTCGTGATGAACATGATCCGCAGCGTGCCCGACATCTTGTTTGCCGCAATTCTTGTGGCCGTGGTGGGTGTTGGTGCGCTTTCGGGCATCATGGCGCTGGTGTTGTTCAACATTGGCATCATCGTGAAGCTGGTTTCGGAATCCCTGGACGGCGAGGACGCCGGCGCGCAGGAAGCCGCACTGGCGGCCGGAGCCAGCTGGCCCAAGGCCAACCGCGCAGCCATGTT
>JBKKBD010000080.1:0-25291 GCA_046714315.1 Specibacter sp. | reverse complement strand
GACAGCTTCCCGGATCTCGACCCGGCCACCAGTTTCCCCTACACGCCGAAAGTCAAGGACACGGATGCGAACCTCAAGGTTCCAGCGTGGCTGAACGACACCACGCTGTACCACAACCGGGGCGACTCCATCTGGTCGGGTGAGTCTGAAACATACGGCGACTTCAACGGCCTCGACGACCTCATGACCGAACACCCGACGGTGGTCGACGGCTTCGTCGACGTGTTCCAGGGATGGGTTGATTTTGGCATCGACGGTTTCCGCATCGACACCGTTAAACACGTCAACCTCGAATTCTGGGAGAAGTGGACCACCGGCGTGCTCGACTATGCGCACGCCCAGGGCAAAGAGGACTTCTTCATGTTTGGTGAGGTTTACAGCGCGGACCCGAAGATCCTGTCCCCGTACGTGCGCAAGACCGACATGAACTCGGTTCTCGACTTTTCCTTCCAGGACGGCGCGGTGGGCTATGCCACCGGCAACTCCGCACGCGGACTGCAAACGCTGTTTGCCGGGGATGACTACTTCACGACGACGAAGAACTCGCCGACGGCGCTTCCGACCTTCCTCGGGAACCACGACATGGGTCGAGTTGGCTACTTCGCAAACAACACCGCCAACCCCCTGGAACGCGATGAACTCGCGCACGAGTTGCTGTACCTCACCCGTGGCCAACCGGTGATCTACTACGGAGACGAGCAGGGCTTCGCCGGCGAGGGCGATGGAAAAGACAAGAACTCGCGCCAGAGCCTCTTCGGCACGCAGGTGAGTGAATATGCACAGCAGAAGCTCGTCACAGGCGAAACAATTGGCACCGCCGACCGCTTCGATACGGAGGCGCCCCTCTACCGGCACATTGCGGCACTCGCCAAGCTCCGTGCCGATCACCCCGCACTGGCGCAGGGCGCACAGATCCAGCGTTACGCAGAAGACGGAGCAGGCATCTACGCTTTCTCCCGCGTTGACCGAGACGAAAAAGTGGAATACCTGGTTGCCTTGAACAACGCCACCGAGGAAAAGTCTGTTGCGGTGACAACGCTGACTCAGGACGCCGGATTCGAGTCCCTCTACGGTGCCGACTCGGCAGTGCAGAGCGACGCGACAGGTGTCACCACCGTCACCGTGCCCGCCATGAGCGCGGTTGTATACCGTGCAGACAAGGGCGTCACGGCACCAGCCACCGCAACTGACCTCGTGCTGACCCTCCCCGTCGCGGGTGCAGCGCTCACAGGAAGCACCGCCATCAGCGCAAGCGTCGACCGGAACTCCTGGGCCGAGACGAGTTTTGCCTACCGTGTTGTGGGTGGGGATGAGTGGCAGCCGCTGGGCACCACTGAGAGCACAACGCCGCGCGTGTTCCATGACAGCGAATCTCTGCCAGCCGGCACGCTGGTTGAGTACCGTGCCGTGACGACGGATGCGGCAGGCAACCACAGCGCCGCCTCCAGTTACGGCTCCGCAGGATTCGCCGTGACCACGGAGGAGGTCGAAGCCCCCGAGGCCGAGATCAGCATGGTCACAGTCCCCGGCAACCACAACATCGCCATGGGCTGTGCCGCCGATTGGCAGCCGGCCTGTGAACCGGCAAAGCTCACCAAGAACCAGGATGGCATCTACACCGGCACCTTCGAGCTGCCCGCAGGCTCTTACGAGTACAAGGTCGCCATGAACGGCAGTTGGGATCTCGCCTACGGCTCTGGCGGCGACTCCAGCGGCGACGCGAAGAACCTGAGTTACACGCACGACGGCGGCCCGGTCACCTTCTACTGGAACCCGGTCACGAAGATCGCCCAAAATACCTCGCAGGCGCCGATCATCACACTTGCCGGTGATTTTCAGAAGCAACTCGGCTGCAGTGAAGACTGGAAGCCGGCCTGCTTTGCAACCTCCATGCACGACATCGACGGCGACGGCGTCTACGAGTTCGCGACCGATAAGCTCGCGGCCGGCAACTACTCCGTCAAGACTGCGCATGGCCTTGGTTGGGAGGAGAACTACGGCGTTGGCGGCGCCCCCGGCGGCGAGAACCTTGCGTTCTCTGCCAGCACCGGCAAACTGATCAACTTCCGCTACACCTTGGCAACGCACATCCTCGAGATTGACGTTGCAGATCCGCCGCTCGCCGGGCTCGGCAAGCTGCAAGCTAAGTGGATTGATGAAAATACTGTGGCCTGGCCGTCAGCACTACTCGGCTCTGTTCCTGCTGCGGAGGCCTCATGGCAGCTGTTCCACTCGGCATCGGCAGCACTCAAGGTCGCAGACGGAGCCGTCAGTGGTGGAAGCGCCGTTGACCTCAGCTACGATTCTGCAGGATTCTCGGCTGAACAGCTGGCAACATTTCCAGCGCTAAAAACTGGTTACATCGTGCTGCGCCCAGCAGCCCTGGACCAGGCGAAAACGGCAGGCTCGCCGGCAGGGATCCTCAAGGAGCAGTTGCAAATCGCCCAGACAAGCGACGGCGCACTCAGCGCCTACACGGGGGTGCAACTCCCTGGTGTTCTCGACAGCTTGTACGCCGGATCGCTGGCCGAGCGCACACTCGGCATCAAGTGGAAGGCAGGCCGTCCCAGCTTCACCTTGTGGGCGCCCACGGCCCAGAAGGCAACTCTGCTGACATGGCCCGCGGATGGCTCGGGAGAGCCAGCACGTACCGCCGCAACGTGGGATGCAGCCGCCGGAACATGGACGGCCGCACCAAACATGATCGCGGAAAATGCACCTTATCTGTGGGAGGTCAACGTCTACGCCCATTCGACGGGCAAGATCGAAACAAACCAGGTAACGGACCCGTACTCGATCGCCCTCACCACGAATTCGACCCGTTCGATCGCCGTCGATCTCGAGTCGCCCGCATGGGCACCCAAGGAGTGGGCCAAGACAGCGGCGCCGGTCATCAAGAAGCAGGTTGACCGTTCAATCTACGAGCTGCACGTGCGTGACTTCTCGATTGGCGACACCACGGTGCCGGAAAAAGAGCGCGGCACTTATCGCGCCTTCACCCGTGACAGCGCCGGAACTGCCCAGCTCCGCGAACTCGCGGCCGCCGGCATCAATACGGTGCACCTCCTGCCTACTTTTGACCTTGCCACGATTGAGGAGAACCGTTCAGCCCAGAAGACCCCGGACTGCGACCTCGCCTCCTTCGGCGCAGGATCGGAGGAACAACAGGCCTGCACCAGCGCCGTCGCGGATCAAGATGGCTACAACTGGGGCTACGACCCGCTCCATTTCCAGGCTCCGGAAGGCTCCTATGCCGTTGACCCGGAGGGTGGCGCCCGCGTCGCAGAATTCCGCGAAATGGTCGGTGCCCTGCACGCAACCGGCCTGCAGGTGGTGCTTGACCAGGTGTACAACCACACCGCGGCATCGGGGCAGGCCGGCACATCAGTGCTGGACAAGCTGGTTCCCGGCTACTACCAGCGGCTCAACGCCGATGGCAAGGTTGAAACGTCCACATGCTGTGAGAACGTGGCAACCGAGCACAAGGCCGCCGAAAAGCTCATGGTCGACTCGGTGGTCCTCTGGGCCAGCGCGTACAAGGTTGACGGGTTCCGCTTCGACCTCATGGGGCACCACTCCAAGGCAAACATGCTGGCAGTGCGTGCGGCCCTCGATAAGCTGACCCTCGGGAAAGACGGCGTCGACGGCAAGTCCGTCATGCTTTACGGCGAAGGCTGGAACTTCGGAGAGGTCGCCAACAACGCCCTCTTCGAGCAGGCCAGCCAGGGACAACTGGCCGGAACCTCGATTGGTACGTTCAGCGACAGGCTGCGTGATGCCGTGCATGGCGGTAGCCCGGTGGCAGGCGACACCAAGTTCCAACAAGGATTCGGAACCGGCCTGGCCACTGATCCCAACGGTTCGGAGATCAATGGAACACCGGAGCAGGCACTTGCCGAGCTCCAACATCAGACGGACCTAGTCAAGCTCGGGCTGGCCGGAAATCTCAGCGAGTTCAGCCTGACCACTTCCGACGGTACCGTGGCGAAGGGGTCCGAGCTCGACTATCGGGGTTCGCCCGCCGGCTACGCCAGCCAGCCCGATGAAATTATCAGCTACGTTGACGCCCATGACAACGAGACACTCTTCGATATCGGCATGCTCAAGCTGCCTGCCGACACACCGATGGCCGACCGTGTGCGCATGAACACCCTGTCGCTCGCGACCGCAACGTTGGCCCAGACGCCGTCGTTCTGGCACGCGGGAACAGAGTTGTTGCGTTCCAAGTCACTGGACCGCAACAGCTACAACTCCGGTGACTGGTTCAATCGAATCGACTGGACAGGTCAGGAGTCGACCTTTGGCTCGGGCCTGCCACCGAAGGTAGACAACGGTGATCACTGGGCGGCGATGAAGCCCCTGTTGGAGAATGCGGCCAATAAGCCCCAGCCTGCCGCCATCTCCGCTGCGGAAGCGGGCGCGCTCGATCTGCTGCGCCTGCGTTCCTCGATTGACCTGCTGCGTCTGGGCTCCGCCGAGCTCATCTCGCAAAAGGTGTCGTTCCCGGGCGGCGGAACCGAGGCAACACCCGGAGTTATCGTCATGAGCATCGATGACCTTGTGGGCAAAGACGCGGACCCCGCACTTGACGGCGCTCTCGTGGTCTTCAATGCCGGCCCCGAACCCGTCAGCCAGACGGTCGGTGCCCTCGCCGGACGCAACTACGCGCTTTCCTCGGTGCAGTCAAAGGGGCTCGATCCCGTGGTCAAACAGACGAGTTGGGATGCCAAGAGCGGAACTGTCAGCGTCCCGGCACGCACGGTCGCGGTTCTTGTGGACGCAACAGCCGAGGACCCAAGCGAACCCGGAAATCCTGAACCAGGCACCGGCACGGATCCGACGAATTCTGTGGACCCGAGCGTCCCGGCAACAGTGCTGGCGATGGAAACGCCGTCGGCGGCTGACCACCTTGCCAGCACCGGTGTCAATATCACGGTACTTGGTGGGGTCGCCGTCCTGCTGCTTCTGGCGGGGATGGCGGCGTTCAGGATGGCTCGTAAAAGAAAGGCGGGCCACTAACTTCAGCCTCAGCAATAAAGACCTTCGGGGGGGGGGGGGGGAGGGGAGGCGGGGGCCCCCCACCATACACCCCCGCCCCCCCCCCGAAGGTCTTAAGCGGGGTGCTGCCGAGTGGAACTTGCTACGGCTCCAAAATGACCTTGCCTGTCGTGACGCGGCCCTGCAAGGCTGCGTGGGCTGCACCGGCCTCGGCCAGCGGGAAGCGGGCGCCGATCCGGGCTGTCAACGCACCCGATGCGGCCGCATTGAACACCTCGGTTGCTCGCCAGCTGCGTTCTTGGGCGTTTAAGAGGTAATTTCCCAGCGTGGGGCGGGTGACGAACAGGGAGCCGCCGCTGTTCAATCGCTGCAGATCAAGTGGGGGGACCTGGCCCGAGGCTCCGCCAAAGAGAACCAGCATGCCCCTGGTGCGCAGCGACGCAAGTGAACCGTCGAAGGTGTCCTTGCCAACGCCGTCGAACACTACATCTACGCCCACCCCGTCGGTGAAATCACGAACCTTCGGGGCAAAGTTGTCATAGCGCAGGACCTCGTCGGCGCCGGCCACACGGGAGAGTTCTTCCTTCTCCTCGGTGGACACGGTGGTGATCACCCGTGCGCCGCGTTCCTTCAGCAGCTGCGTCAAGAGCAGGCCAACACCTCCGGCGCCGGCGTGCAGCAATACAGTCTGGCCGGGCTCAACATGGAACGTGGAGTTCATGAGGTAGTGCGCGGTCATGCCCTGCAGGGGGAGTGCCGCCGCAACATCCAGGGGCACGCCAGCGGGAACGTGGATCGCCTTCTCGGCGGGAAAGATGGCGTACTCGGCGTAGCAGGCGATACCTTCGGCGGTGGCAACGCTGTCGCCAACAGCAAAACCGGCCACACCATCGCCAACGGCAACTACGTGGCCGGCAGCCTCTGTTCCGGGTGTGAACGGGTAGGGGACCTGGTAGATTCCCTCGCGCTGGTAGCTCTCGATGAAGTTCACGCCCACGGCGGCAATTTTCACCAATAGTTCGCCGGCTGCGGCCACGGGCTTTGGGACCTGCGTCAGCTTCAATACCTCGGGCCCGCCTGGGGCGGTGGCGACGATGGCGTTGGCATACTCGGTCATGGGGACTCCAAATCGGTGTGTCTGGTAGGGCAGGGCAAAGCTTCTGAGTTCATCATAGGTCGGCCCTCACAGCATGACGGAACATTTATGGATAAATATCGGTGACTATGAATAGTTCTGCTGTATAGTCGTTTTATGACAATCTCAGTAGCCGTCTCCGGAGCCAGTGGATACGCCGGGGGAGAGGTGCTGCGCCTGTTGGCCAGCCACCCCAACGTAACAATCGGCGCCATCACCGCGCACAGCAACGCCGGCACCCGCCTAGGCAGCCTTGCCCCGAACCTGCATGCCCTTGCCGATCGTGTCCTCGTTGAGACCACGGTGGAAAACCTGTCCGGCCATGACGTGGTGTTCCTGGCACTGCCGCACGGCGCCTCGGCCGCCATTGCCGCCCAGCTGCCAGCGAGCACCTTGGTGATCGACGCCGGAGCCGACCACCGCCTACAGGACGCCGCGGCGTGGGAGAAGTTCTACGGTTCCGAGCATGCGGGCACCTGGCCTTATGGTCTGCCGGAGCTGCCGGGCAATCGTGAAAGGCTCCGCGGCTCCAAGCGCGTCGCCGTTCCGGGCTGCTACCCCACCAGCTCACTGCTGGCCCTCATGCCGGGCTTCGCGGCAGGTGCGCTGCTGCCGGACGACGTCGTCATTGTTGCCGCCTCGGGTACCTCCGGCGCTGGCAAGGCCGCGAAGATCAACATGATCGGATCCGAGGTCATGGGATCCATGAGCCCCTACGGCGTGGGCGGCGGACACCGACACACCCCCGAAATTGAACAGGGCCTGTCCAACGCTTCCGGCCTTGACGTGAAAGTTTCCTTCACTCCAACGCTTGCGCCCATGAGCCGAGGCATTCTGACCACGGCCACAGCCAAGGTCTCTGCGGAAATCGCCGCCATGGAGGATCCGGCAACCGCCCTGCGCGAAATCTGGGAAGAGGCCTATTCGGAGGAGCCGTTTGTGCGCTTGCTTCCCGAGGGTCAGTGGCCCACCACCAAATCGGTGCAGGGCTCGAACTACGTAGCCCTGCAAATTGCCTACGATGCGCGCGTCAACCGCGTTATTGTTTGCTGTGTCATCGACAACCTCACCAAAGGCACAGCCGGCGGGGCAGTACAGTCAATGAACATTGCCCTCGGCCTGCCCGAAACCACAGGCCTGACCTTCCAAGGAGTAGCACCATGAGCGTGACCACCGCACTTGGCTTCCGGGCCGCCGGCATAACCGCCGGACTCAAGAAATCGGGCAATCCGGATATGGCCCTCGTGGTCAACGACGGTCCCGACTTCCATGCAGCAGCCGTCTTCACCAGTAACCGGGTTGCGGCGGCTCCCATTCACTGGTCGCGGCAGGTGCTCAGCGATGGTCGCGTGGACGCCGTTGTCCTGAACTCCGGCGGCGCCAATGCCTGCACCGGTCCGGAGGGCTTCCAAAACACGCACGCCACGGCCGAGAAGGTTGCCGAGGTTCTGGGTCTCTCGGCGACAGACATTGCCGTCTGTTCCACGGGCCTGATCGGCGAGCAGCTGCCCATGGACAAGATCCTGCCCGGTGTTGAGGCTGCTGCGGCAGCCCTGACGGACGACGGCGGAGCTGCCGCCGCCACCGCGATCATGACCACCGACACGATCTCCAAAGAAGCGGTGTGGACCTCACCCGCCAACGAAGACGGCGTGAGCTACACCATCGGCGGCATGGCCAAGGGTGCTGGCATGCTGGCCCCCGGCCTGGCCACCATGCTCGTTGTCATCACCACCGACGCCGGAGTTGAAACCGAGGCCCTCGACGCCGCACTGCGCGACGCCGTGCGCGTCACGTTCAACCGCGCAGACTCAGACGGCTGCATGTCAACCAACGACACCGTGCTGCTCATGGCCTCCGGAGCATCCAAAGCCATCCCGAACATGGACGAGTTCACCGCTGGCCTCACCCAGGTGTGTGCCACACTAGCCCGTGCGCTGATTGGCGATGCAGAAGGTGCTAGCCACGACATTGCCATCATCACCAAGCATGCAGACAGCGAACGCGACGCCGAGATCGTTTCCCGCGAGGTGGCCCGCTCCAACCTCTTCAAGGCCGCCATCTTCGGCAACGACCCCAACTGGGGCCGTGTTCTCTCAGCCGTGGGCACCACGGACGCCGTCTTTGATCCCGACAAGATCAACGTCAGCATCAACGGCATCCAGATCTGCCGCAACGGCTGCATCGGCGATTCCCGCGACCTCGTAGACCTCACACCCCGTGAAGTCACCGTCGAGATCGACCTCAACGCCGGCCTGGCTACCGCGACCATCTGGACGAACGACCTCACACACGCGTACGTCGAAGAAAACAGCGCCTACTCGTCGTAACACGGTGGTCACGGTGGCTGGCTCCGGCGACTGTCCGGCATTTTCCGCCCGGCTATCCGACGCGTCGGCCGCCAGCGGCCTTTGGCGTCTCCTTTACGCCGGGCTACAAAAATGTCGGCCCAGTCGCCTGGTATTCGCGGTCGCCTTGGGCGTTGCGAGAGTTGGAAACGCTGCAGTGTGTAAACAACAGGATTGAAGGAAGAGAATGATGACTTCGGTGGAAACCGCTCAGGACAAGGCTGGCACGCTGATTGAGGCGCTGCCGTGGATCCAGCAATTTGCGGGCACGGTGGTGGTGGTCAAGTACGGTGGCAACGCCATGATCAACGATGAGCTGCGCCGAGCGTTCGCCGAGGACATTGTCTTTATGCACCATGTGGGGATTAAGCCGGTGGTGGTGCACGGCGGTGGGCCGCAGATCAACGCGATGCTCAAGCGGCTTGACATCAAGAGCGAGTTCAAGGGCGGGCTGCGGGTGACGACGCCCGAGGCCATGGATGTGGTGCGCATGGTCCTCACCGGTCAAGTAGGCCGCGAGCTGGTGGGCCTGATCAACGAACATGGCTCGTACGCCGTGGGGCTTTCCGGTGAGGATGGCGCACTGCTGCAGGCTGTGCGGACCGGCACGGTGGTTGACGGGCTGCCGGTGGATCTAGGTCTCGTGGGCGAGGTGGTTGGTGTGAATCCCGGCGCCATTCTTGACCTGTTGGAAGCTGGCCGGATTCCCGTGATCTCCACGGTTGCACCGGAGGTGGGGGATGCCTCCACCGTCTTAAACGTGAATGCGGACACCGCCGCGGCTGCCCTGGCGATCGCCTTGGAGGCCTCACGCCTGGTGATCCTGACCGACGTCGAAGGTCTCTATGCCAACTGGCCCGATAAGTCCTCGCTGCTGAGTGAGATTGGCGCCAGTGCTCTGCGTGCCATGCTGCCGGAGTTGGAATCGGGCATGATCCCCAAGATGGGTGCCTGCCTGGCCGCGGTCGACGGCGGGGTGGCCCGAGCCGCCGTCGTTGACGGGCGTAGCGCCCACTCGGTGCTGTTGGAATTGATGACATTTGAAGGCAATGGAACACAAATTTTCCCCGATGAGGACCAAGACTGATGACTGAGTCGAACAACGATAAAAACAAGATCAACCTTGGCACCGCCAATGCCGCCGCCGTGACCGGTACGGGAACGAGTGCGCAGTGGCTGGCCCGCTATAGTGATTCCCTCATGGGCGTTTTCGGCAGCCCGCAGCGAGTGCTGGTTCGCGGCGCAGGATCCCTGGTCTGGGACGCCGACGGCAAGGAATACTTGGACCTGCTAGGCGGTATCGCCGTCAACGCGCTTGGCCACGCCCACCCGTTTGTCACCTCGGTGATTGCCAGCCAGCTGTCCACCTTGGGCCACGTCTCAAACTTCTTCACCAGCCCCACCCAGATTGCCCTGGCCGAGAAGCTGCTCGAACTGAGCAAGGCGCCCATCGGCTCCAAGGTCTTCTTTGCCAACTCCGGTACCGAAGCCAACGAGGCGGCCTTCAAGCTGGCCCGTTCCCACGGCGGCAAGGAACGCCCCACGATCCTTGCTCTCGAAGGTGGCTTCCACGGCCGCACCATGGGCGCTCTCGCCATGACGGCCAAGCAGGCCTACCGCGAACCGTTCGAGCCCATGCCCGCTGGCGTCCGCCACATTGCTTTCAACGACATTGACGCCCTGCGCGAGGCCATGGACGGGACCGTCGCGGCCCTCGTGATCGAGCCCATTCAGGGTGAAGCCGGTGTCCGCCCGCTCTCTGCCGAGTACCTGCAAGCCGCCCGCGAACTGACCCGCGAACACGGCGCCCTGTTGATTCTGGATGAGGTGCAAACCGGTGTTGGCCGTACCGGCAGCTGGTTCGTTGGCCTTGGCTCGGGTATCACCCCGGACGCCATGACCCTGGCCAAGGGCTTGGGCGGCGGCTTCCCGATCGGCGCCATCATCACCTTCGGTGAGGGCCCCTCCCGCCTGCTCAGCGCCGGTCAGCACGGAACAACCTTTGGCGGCAATCCGGTGGCAACGGCCGCCGCGTTGGCCACCTTACATGTGCTGGAATCTCAGGATGTGCTTGGCAATGTGAAGGTTATTAGTGAGCTTTTTGCTGATGGCCTTGCCAAGGTCGACGGCGTCACGGAGGTTCGCGCTTTTGGCCTCCTGATTGGTTTTGACTTGGCCGAGCCCGTGGCCGCCGGCGTTGTTGCGGCGGCGCTGGATGCAGGCTTCATCGTCAACGCTCCACGCCCCAACACCATCCGCCTCGCGCCGCCGTTGAACCTGACGGCCGACCAGGCCCAGTCTTTTATTGCAGCCCTACCCGCGCTCCTGGAGACGGCCATCGCCGCTCACAATTCGGAAGGAAATTCCTGATGACCCGCCATTTTCTCGTAGACACCGATCTCAGCCCCGTAGAACAGGCAGAGGTTCTGGAGCTGGCCGTGCAGCTGAAGAAGGCGCCGTACTCCAAGGGCACCTTTGCAGGGGACGGCCAGGGAGCCCAGACGGTTGCGGTGATCTTTGACAAGACCTCCACCCGGACACGTGTTTCCTTTGCCGCTGGCATTGCTGCACTCGGTGGCAACCCGCTGATCATCAACCCGGGCGAGGCGCAGATTGGTCACAAGGAGTCTGTGGCCGACACCGCCAAGGTCCTTGAGCGGATGGTGTCCACCATTGTGTGGCGGACCTACGCCCAGGCTGGTCTGGAAGAAATGGCCGCGAACTCCTCGGTGCCCGTGATCAATGCCCTTACCGATGACTACCACCCCTGCCAGCTGCTTGCCGATCTGCTCACCATCAAGGAGCACAAGGGCGAGTTGGCCGGGCTCACCATGACCTACATGGGCGACAGTGCCAACAACATGGCCAACTCCTACCTGCTCGCCGGCGTCACAGCGGGCATGCATGTGCGCATTACCGGGCCATCCGGGTATTTGCCGGCTGACGCCGTCGTCCGTGCAGCACAGGAGCGCGCCGCGCAGACGGGCGGGTCCGTGCTGATCACCACTGATGTTGCCGAAGCCGTTGCCGGCGCCGATGTTCTGGTGACCGACACCTGGGTGTCCATGGGCCAGGAAGAGGAAAAGGCGCAGCGCCTGGAACTCTTCACCGAGTATGCGCTCGACGACGCAGCGCTGGCCCAGGCTGCACCCGACGCCATTGTGCTGCACTGTCTTCCGGCCTACCGTGGCTACGAGATTTCCGCATCAGTGATTGATGGCCCGCAGTCAGTGGTCTGGGATGAGGCGGAGAACCGCCTGCACGCCCAGAAGGCGCTCATGGTGTGGCTGGTTGAGAAGACCGCTGCCGAGGCGGCCACGGCAACCAGCGCGGCTGGCCTGTAGCCATGGTCAGGGCAAACAGCGCCGCGGCTGCCATGCCGGCAACGAAAACGGCACGGCAGGCACGGGTCTCTGCCTTGCTGACCAGCCGTGCCGTGCGTTCCCAAGCGGAGCTGGCCACCTTATTGGCCGACGACGGGCTAGTGGTGGGCCAGGCAACGCTGTCCCGCGACCTCGTTGAATTGCGGGCAGTGCGGGTGCGGGGCCAGGACGGCGCCTTGATTTACGCCCTGCCGAAGGAAGGCGGGGACCGTAGTGTTCATTCGGCGTCGTCGCAGGAGTTGCTGGATACGCGCCTGATCCGTCTGTGCGGGGAATTGCTGGTCACTGCCGAGGCATCGGCGAACATCGCCGTACTGCGAACACCGCCCGGCGCCGCCAACTTCCTGGCCCTGGCAATCGACCATTCGGTTATGCCCTCCATTCTGGGCACGATCGCCGGAGATGACACCGTTATGGTCATTAGCCGGGAGCCAAACGGTGGGGCCGAAGTAGCTGAGCGATTCCTGCAATTTGCCGCCGAATCCAGCGCTGGCGCCTAGTCTGCGCGTACGCTTGATCCAGCCGCGGGACGAGCGCTGAATATATTTTAGTAAGAATGCATAACCATGCATTATGCTGGGATGCAACGCAACAAAACACTCTGAGAAGTTTTCACTAAGGGAGATAAAAACGTGACTGAACGCATTGTATTGGCCTACTCCGGTGGCTTGGACACCTCTGTTGCCATTGGCTGGATCGGTGAAGCAACCGGCGCCGAAGTTATCGCCGTTGCTGTTGACGTTGGACAGGGTGGCGAGTCCCTGGAGGACATCCGCCAGCGCGCCCTTGCTTGCGGCGCCGTCGAGGCTTATGTTGCCGATGCGCGTGACGAATTCGCCAACGAATACGCCATGCCCACGCTGAAGGCCAATGCGCTGTACCAGGGTCACTACCCGCTGGTTTCGGCCATCTCCCGCCCCGTAATCGTCAAGCACCTGGTTAAGGCCGCCCGCGAATTCGGCGCCACCACGGTTGCCCACGGCTGCACCGGCAAAGGCAACGACCAGGTTCGTTTTGAAGTTGGCATCCAGACTCTTGGTCCGGACCTGAAGTGCATCGCACCGGTTCGCGACTTGGCACTGACCCGCGACAAGGCCATCGCCTTCGCCGAGGCCAAGGGCCTGCCGATCGAAACCACAAAGAAGAACCCGTACTCGATCGACCAGAATGTCTGGGGCCGCGCCGTTGAAACCGGCTACCTCGAAGACATCTGGAATGCCCCCACCAAGGACATCTACGACTACACGGCCACCCCGGAATTCCCGCCGGCACCGGATGAAGTTGTCATCTCCTTCCGCCAGGGTGTCCCGGTTGCCATCGACGGCGTCAAGGTTTCCCCGCTGCAGGCAATCCAGGAACTGAACCGCCGCGCCGGCGCCCAGGGTGTTGGCCGCATCGACGTTGTTGAAGACCGCTTGGTCGGCATCAAGAGCCGTGAAATCTACGAAGCACCGGGCGCCATGGCCCTGATGACAGCCCACAAGCACCTCGAAGACATCACCATCGAGCGCGAGCAGGCCCGCTTCAAGGCAACCATCAGCCAGCGTTGGGCCGAGCTGGTCTACGACGGCCAGTGGTTCTCCCCGTTGAAGCGTTCACTGGACGCCTTCATTGAAGACACCCAGCAGCACGTCAATGGTGACATCCGCATGACACTGCACGGTGGCCAGGCCATTGTGAACGGTCGCCGCTCAGACACCTCCTTGTACGACTTTGATCTGGCCACCTACGACACCGGTGACACCTTCGATCAGTCACAGGCCAAGGGCTTCATCGAGCTGTGGGGCATGTCCTCCAAGGTTGCTTCCCAGCGCGATCAGCGCGTTCTGGGTAAGTAACCATGGCTCACGGTACGAACGAGGGTGCGCTCTGGGGTGGTCGCTTTCAGGGCGGTCCCGCGGATGCACTGGCGGCACTGAGTAAGTCGACCCACTTTGATTGGCGCTTGGCCCTGTATGACATTGCGGGCTCCAAGGCACACGCCCGTGTCCTGAAGACGGCCGGGCTGTTGGACGCTGGCGAACTGGAAGGCATGCTGAAGGCTCTTGACGAGCTCGAGGCGGACGTTAAGTCCGGCGCCTACGGTCCTGCCGATTCTGATGAGGACGTGCACGGCTCACTGGAGCGCGGATTGATTGAGCGTGCGGGAACGGCGCTGGGCGGCAAGCTCCGTGCCGGTCGTTCACGCAACGATCAGATTGCCACGCTGGGCCGCATGTACCTGCGAGACCACGCCCGGATCATCGCTGCCGGAGTCCTCTCCGTCATTGATGCCTTGGTGGAACAGGCAAAGGCGCACCACGGTGTCGCCATGCCTGGCCGCACCCACTTGCAGCACGCCCAGCCGATCCTGCTCAGCCATCACCTGCTGGCCCATGCCTGGGCGCTGCTGCGTGATGTGCAGCGTCTGGTGGACTGGGACAAGCGCGCTGCGGTCTCGCCGTACGGTTCGGGTGCCTTGGCCGGTTCCTCGTTGGGGCTGGATCCCAATGCGGTTGCTGCCGATCTCGGTTTCGACTCCGCCGTGTGGAATTCGATCGACGGCACCGCATCACGCGACGTCTTCGCTGAGTTCGCCTGGGTTTCGGCCATGATTGGTGTAGACCTGTCACGCGTATCCGAGGAAGTCATCCTGTGGGCCACCAAAGAGTTCTCCTTTGTGACGCTGCATGATTCCTACTCCACGGGATCCTCGATCATGCCGCAGAAGAAGAACCCGGATGTGGCTGAGCTGGCCCGTGGCAAGGCAGGTCGTTTGATTGGCGATCTGACCGGGCTGCTGGCAACGCTCAAGGGTTTGCCCTTGGCCTACAACAGGGACCTACAGGAAGACAAGGAGCCCGTCTTTGACGCGGCAGACACCTTGGAATTGTTGCTCCCGGCGGTCTCCGGCATGATGGCCACTTTGGTCTTCAACACCGAACGAATGGAAGCGCTGGCACCCCAGGGCTTTGCATTGGCGACGGACATTGCCGAATGGCTGGTCCGCCAGGGCGTGCCGTTCCGTGATGCTCACGAGCTCTCCGGCGCTGCGGTCAAGATCGCCGAGGCTCGCGGTGTTGAGCTGTGGGACCTGACCGACGAGGAGTACGCGGGCATTTCCGCGCACCTCACGCCTGAGGTTCGCACTGTCCTGAGCACCAACGGCTCCCTCAACAGCCGCAACGCTCAGGGAGGCACCGCGCCGTCGGCCGTGCTGGCGCAGCTGGCTGCACTTGAGGGGCAGCTGGGCGAGGTCCGCACCTTCCTGGCCTGACCGGCGTCGCACGTCGCAAGAGAGTCACAGGAAATGCCCGCATCCATCATGGATGCGGGCATTTCCTGCTCTAGCGCATTTCGGCCTCCCACCGCTCGCAAGCGCCCTGGCTGCTCCCAGGCCTCGCAAGCTCGGCGAGGGACCCTCGCAGCCATGGGCCCAGGCGGGCCCCTCGGCCGCTATCGCACAGCGGCCTCCCACCGCTCGCGAGCTCGCGGCTGGCCCCTCGGCCGCTATCGCACAGCGGCCTCCCACCGCTGGCAAGCTCGCGGCGGGCCCCTCGGCCGCTATGCTGGGGGGCATGACTGATATTTCTAATGCGCAGCTCATGGATCGCCTCAAAGCTGCGGCGGACACGGTGAGCGCGAAGTTGGTGGGCCTGAGCGACGACGACGTCCTGGTCCCCACAGATTTGCCCGGGTGGACCCGGGGCCACGTCCTGGCTCACATTGCGCATGTTTCAAACGCCGTAGCCCGACAGGTTGAGTATGCCCAGCGCGGGGAGTTGATCGAGTTTTACGACGGCGGCCAGGGCGGGCGCACACAGGCGATCGAGATGAATGCAGGCCACTCGGCTGCCGAGCATCGGGAGTACATTTCTGCCGCGTTCACCAGGGCGCTGACCGTCTTGGACGGACTGGAAGACGCGCAGTGGGAGCTGCCCATCAGCTACCGCAATGGCACCGTGCGCGACGGTGCGCTGGCGTACTGGCGCGAGCTCGTGATCCACCTAGCCGATCTTCAACTGGGCCGCGGCCCCGAGACATGGTCCAAGGGATTCTGCCTGTACCTGTTCGAATTCTTGGCTGACCGCGTTCCCGCAGGGATCCAGCTGAAACTTCTTCCACTGGGGCTGGCACCCATGACCATTGGTACGGGTGAAAGCACAGTTTCGGTGCAGGGCATGGTGACAGATATTGCTGCCTGGCTTTCCGGCAGGACGCCCACCATGGGCAGCCTGCGCGCCGAAGCTGCCGCCGATTCGGTCGAGCTACCCAAGCTTCTGCCCTGGCCGTCTGCGTTCGCCACCAAGTAGTCCGGACAACGTTTAGCCGCGTTTCTCGGCGATGGTGAGATCACCTGAACCCCAGTGAGTGGGCGCCACCTCGGTCACAATGACCTTGATGGATTCGACGGGGGCATCAAGTGCATCTGATACGGAATTTGTCACCTGACGGATGAGGTTGCGGATCTGCTGCGGTTCGCGGCCCTCGATGAGGGAAATCTGAATGAGAGGCATGGTCTGCTGCTTTCCGTGTAGGCATGGCGCTGCGCCGGTGGTGGTCTGGCGTCTACTTTAGCGGGACGTGGCGTAGGGACTACTTTTCGCCGGCAACCCGCCACAGATGCAAGGTGGCGTAGGAACGCCATGGCTTAAGTGGCTCCGCCATGAGGCTCAGTTCGGGGGCCTTGATGGCGCGGGCCTGGGCAAGTGTGTCGCCCCTGAGCAGTCCATAGCCGTTACGCACAGCGGCGTCACCGGGCAGGAAGACATCGCTGCTGCCGAGCACACGCATGGCCACATACCCCACGGTCCAGGGCCCGATACCGGCGATGGGTAGGAGCTTTTCGGCCAAGGATTCGTAGCTGTCTGAAGGGCCGATCAGCAGCGACCCTTCAGCCAACATCGCGGCAACCGCCACAATGGAGTCGATCCGCCGCTGTGGACCCCGGAGAATCTCCTTGCCCCGTGCGGCAATTTCAGCCGGAGCAGGGAAGAAATGCGTCATCGAGCCATGCGGTAGGCGCGATGGGGTGCTGAGTGCAACGAGCTGCACAAGCGCTGTGCGCGCCGCAGCCACCGTAATTTGTTGGCCCACCATGGCCCGGATCACGATCTCGGCCGGATTTACGCAGCCGGGGAGACGAATCCCGGGGAGCGCAGCCACCCGGGCCGCCAACATTGGGTGCGCACTCAACGCAGCGTCGGCCAGATGTGGGCTGTGGTCCAAATTCAACAAGTGCCGGACATGACTCAGGAGTTCGGCAGCATCGGTGGGTTCTTCCAGATCTTGCTCGAGCAACAATGCATCGCCGTCCCAGCTGACACGAAACCACCCATGGCCACCGCTCAACACTATGGTGCGGGCGTAGCTGGTTGAATCGGCCTCCTCAACTCCCGTTATGGCGCGGGCAGCCAGGAAGTCGAAGATTCCGGGTTCAAATGGGGGAGTGAAGTCCAGTGCTATGGGCATCTATGTAGTCTTTCACGAGCAAGCACTGTTTTCTGCAGTAAATAATTTGCTTCTGCCTCACCAAACCGCCCTGCTAGGTTGGGAATATGACCGCCCCGATCGACCTTCTGGAGCTGCTGCAAAAACCTGCCACGGAGGTAGCGCCTTACTTGTTGGGCGCCTTGGTGCGGCACGAGAGTCCGGAAGGTCCCGTCGTCGTCCGCCTGAGCGAGGTCGAGGCCTACCTTGGCCCAGCCGATTCCGCGGATCCGGATCCCGGCGCGCACAGCTTCCGCGGCATGACGAATCGGAACGCCGTCATGTTCGGTCCACCCGGGCACTTGTACGTGTACTTCACGTATGGAATGCACTTTTGCGCGAACCTGGTCTGCCGGCCGCAGGGGATCTCCTCAGGGTGCCTCATGCGTGCCGGCGAGATCGTGGAGGGCTTGGAGCTTGCCCGCTCGCGCCGGCCAACTGCCAAGAACGACGTCGAATTGGCGCAGGGTCCAGCCCGTCTGGCCAAAGCCCTGGGGTTGGCCCGCGAGCACAACGGCCTTCCCGCATTCGGTGGGGAAGTGAGCGTGACACTGCCGCAATTTCCGGAGACAGCTGTGCGCACCGGGCCGCGCGTTGGAATCAGCGGACCCGGTGGCACAGACGCCTACCCATGGCGGTATTGGATTGAAGGCGATCCGACAGTCTCGAAATTCAAGCCGGGAGTGGTGCGTTCTCAACGTCTGCGCGCATCAACTGCTCCGAGTACTCAATGAGTTCTGTCACCTCTGGAAGGAGGTCTGCCGGCGTCAGGCGCTGGACCAGACCGCTACGCGAGGCAGGCCATTCGTACTCCAGCAGCGAGTAGACGCGAGTGTCCACGCGGGTGCCGTCATGCCCGCGGCGGTAGCCACGCAGCACGCCGTCCAGGGTGGCGCCGAGTTTTTCAATGGCGGCGGCGCTGCGAACGTTGCGTGCATCGCAACGCAGAGTCACGCGGTACACCAACAACTCTTCAAACGCGAAGGTTAACAGCGCCAGTTTTGAGGAGGCATTGACGTTCCGGCCCCAGTAATTACGGCCGAAAAAGGTCATGCCCAGCTCAACCCGTGACTGCTCCGGCACGTAATCGTAAAGGCTGGTTGTACCCGCCACGGTTCCGGTCTCGTCATCGATGACAGCAAACGCAATGATTGACGGATCGGCAATACGAGACGCGAATAGCCGTTCCAGCGCGCGCTTGGAAGTGGGCAGTTCGGAGGCCATGCCGGCCCACATCTCTGCATCGATGTAGGGGTACAAATCTGCCGCGTGACGACGCGGTAACGGCACAAGCCGGACACCATGTCCGGGAAGTGAAATGTTGTGTTGCACGGAGAATATATAAGCACCTTTTTGGCCATCGCAAAAGCCCCCTATTTTGACCCTGTACCGTTGAAGGGTGAACGAGAGATTAAGTGCCCCCGAAACACCCATTTCAAGCCACACCCAGACCGCCGAAACTCTGCATGTTTCCGCGGTTCTTGACAAGTTGTGTGCCACAGTCGAGGACTACCCTTCAGAGGGCATTGTTTTCAAAGATTTAACCCCAGTTTTTGCTGACGGTCCGGCCTTCAAGCTGATGGTTGATTCCATCGTTACCGCCTTCGCCGGAAAGTTCGACGCCGTTGCCGGAATTGAGGCCCGAGGCTTCCTTCTGGCGGCAGCTGCTGCATACGCCACAGGAACCGGTGTCATCACCATCCGCAAGGCGGGAAAATTGCCCCGTGAGGTGTTCGCCGAAAGCTACGCGTTGGAGTACGGCGAGGCAACCCTTGAGCTGCACAAGGACGATGTCCCATTTGGTACGCGTGTGTTAATTCTCGACGACGTCCTTGCCACGGGCGGAACCATTGGCGCTGCCGCCGCATTGCTGGAGCGCTCCGGTGCCGTTGTGGCTGGCGTGGGTGTGGTGCTCGAGATCGACGGCTTGCCGGGACGGGCAAATCTTGCCGGCCGTGAGGTTCTCTCACTGCAAAAAGTGTGACCCGGGGTTGGACCCGGAGCGACACCCCTAGCGCTACCCGGGGCGAGGTTGCGCCAGCCCCGCAACAGGGCTGGCGAACGGCCGAGCGGCTGAGGGGATAGACTAGACGGTCCGCCTTTTGGCGGTATGCCTTACTTATCAGGAGCCTTGCATGTATGACGACGAGTTGGCCCAGGAACGCACTTATGTACACGGCCTGTATACGCGGCTGGATGAACTCCGCGCTGAAAAGGTTGAACAGCTCGGTGAAGTCCGCCGTGCCAAATCCATGGGAACGCATCAAAACCGTTCCGAACGTGATGCCTTTGCCACGCTCTATGAGAACCGTCTGGCACAGCTAAACGCCGTAGATGACAAGCTGGTGTTCGGCCGCCTGGACCTCGACGACGGTCAGTGCCGCTACATCGGTCGTATCGGTCTGCTTTCGGCGGATCTGCGCCAGTTGATGGTTGACTGGCGTGCCCCTGAGGCTGGCACCTTCTACCAGGCCACCGCCTTTGAGCGCCTTGGCGTGCGCCGTCGTCGTCATTTGCTCTTGCAGGGCCGCAACGTCAAGGCCATCGAGGATGACGTCCTGGACCACACCATGCTTGTTGAAGGTGACCACTTGCAGGGTGAGGGTGCGCTTCTGGCCGCCCTGAACTCCAAGCGCACGGGCCGCATGAACGACATCGTCGGTACCATCCAGGCCGAGCAGGACCGGATCATCCGTTCACCCTTGAGTGGTGCACTTGTGGTCCAGGGTGGTCCGGGTACCGGAAAAACCGCCGTGGCACTGCACCGCGCCGCCTACCTGCTGTACACGCACCGGGAACGGCTGCAGGCAGCCGGCGTCCTTCTGGTGGGTCCGTCCAACGCCTTCATGAAATACATCGAACGCGTCCTGCCCTCCTTGGGTGAGACCGGCGTGGTCATGGCCAGCGTGGGAAACCTGTTCCCCGGAGTACGTGCAACCGCCCCGGAATCGCCGGAAACTGCTGAGCTCAAGGGTCGCTTGGCCATGGCTCAGGTGGTTGCCAACGCCGTCGCCAACCGTCAGCGCCTGCCGCGTGAGGATGTAAGGCTCGACGTCGAAGGCACCCGTTTGATCCTGACTGTCCGTCAGGTGCGCCGCGCCCGCGACAAGGCGCGGGCCTTGGGCGTGCCGCACAATGAAGGGCGCGTCACCTTCGTCAAGACGCTCTTGCGCGAGCTGACCGAACAATTGCGTGAACACATCGAGTCGGCTGGCGCCGGCAACAACGCCGACAGGTCGTATCTGGCCGAAGATGTCCGTTCCGCCCACGATGTGCGCGTCATGTTGAACCTGTGCTGGATGCCCATGACGGCAGAGAAGCTGGTGGATGACATGTTCAGCAAGCCGGAGATTCTCGAAGCCGTGACGCCAGGCTTGACGGCTGCCGAACGCGAACTGCTATTGCGCAGCCCGGGTTCGCGCTGGAGTGAATCGGATGTGCCATTACTGGATGAGGCCGCCGAACTCCTTGGCGACATGGACGCGACCGGCGGCCGTGCCCAAGCTTCGGTTGATTCCCAGCGCAAGCGCGATCTTGCCAACGCGGAGAAAGCCATCTCCAACATGAATCAGCAGCTGGAAGATTCCGGAGTGGACGGCATCCTGACGGCCGAACAGTTGGCCGATTACAACATTGTTGAAGCCGCATCCCAGACAAGCGCCGAACGCGCACTGACCGATCGGTCATGGGCCTACGGCCATGTGGTCATTGACGAGGCCCAGGAACTCTCACCCATGCAGTGGCGACTGCTGGTGCGCCGCTGCCCCGTGAAGTCCTTCACGATTGTCGGCGACATCGCCCAGACCAGTTCCTCCTCGGGTGCCATGTCTTGGCGGCAGGCACTCACCCCGTTCATGGGGGAGCGGTGGAACATGGAAGAACTCACGGTCAACTACCGCACGCCGATGCAGATCGCGGAGGCTGCTGTCCGCATGGCGAATGCTGCTGGACAGGTGGTCTCGGCGCCGAAAGCAGTGCGCGACGGCGAATGGGAGCCCCTCGTTGACGTCGTCGCCGCGACTGACGTGGTTGCGCAAGTTGTTGCGGTCATGCCTGAGGAGACGGCCGCTGTTGGCGGCGGTCTTGTTGCCGTGATTACCCCTGCGGCCATGGTCCAGGAGACGGCAACCGCCCTGCGTGCCGTGTATGGGAACCGGATTGGCCATGGCGCTGGATCTCTCGAGCAAGACATCGTGGTCATTGACCCGCACGAGGCCAAGGGCCTGGAATTTGATGGGGTCATCATCGTTGAGCCGGCAACCCTGCTCTCCAATGCGCACGGCCGCGTGGGCGATCTGTACGTCTCCATGACACGGCCCACCCAGCGCCTGCGCCTGATCACCTCGCAGCCACTTCCGGCTGGAATCCAGGAGTAATATCGGGGGCCCCGCGCCCGAGGGGCCCGCGCCGAGGAACGAGGCGTGGGAGGGCGTGGGGAGCAACGCGGGCGCGCGAATCGGAAGAATCGCCGTCGTACTGGTAATTTTGGAGCGTGTCTTTGCAAACTGAACTCCGCGCCCCCGAGAACGATCCCAGCTTCGCCAATGTTTGGCAGGAGCTCAAGTGGCGAGGCCTGGTCCAGGTCTCCACGGACGAGGCAGCTCTTGAAGAGCTCCTCGCCGGCGAGCCGATCACATACTATTGCGGGTTCGACCCCACAGCACCCAGCCTGCACCTTGGCAACCTTGTTCAGCTCCTGACCATGCGTCGCATGCAGCTGGCCGGTCACAAACCGCTGGGTCTGGTGGGCGGCTCCACAGGTTTGGTGGGGGACCCACGCCCCACGGCGGAGCGCACCATGAACTCAAAGGAGACAGTCTCCGAGTGGGTTGGCTACCTGCAGGGCCAGGTTCAGCGATTCCTGTCCTTTGAGGGCGATAACGCTGCCCGCATGGTCAACAACCTTGACTGGACGGCGCCCATGAGCGCCATCGATTTCCTGCGCGACATTGGCAAGTACTTCCGCGTCGGCACCATGATCAAGAAGGACATCGTTGCCTCGCGCCTGAACTCGGACGAGGGCATCAGCTACGCCGAATTCAGCTACCAAATTCTCCAGGGTATGGATTACCTGGAACTGTTCCGCCAGTACGGCTGTGTTCTGCAGCAGGGTGGCTCCGATCAGTGGGGAAACCTCACCAGTGGAACCGATCTGATTCGCAAGGTTGAAGGTGCCTCCGTCCATGCGCTGGGCACCCCGTTGATCACGAACTCCGATGGCACCAAGTTCGGGAAGAGCGAAGGCAATGCAATCTGGCTCGATGCAGCCATGTGCAGCCCGTTTGACATGTACCAGTTCTGGCTCAATACAGCCGATGCCGATGTGGTTGACCGCCTGAAGGTGTTCACCTTCCTGTCCCGTGAGGAGATCGCCGCGATTGCTGCAGCAGTTGCCGAAAAGCCGCAGGCCCGCGAAGGCCAGCGCACCCTAGCCTTTCAGGTGACCTCACTGGTACATGGTGTGGACGCCACGTTGAAGGTCATTGCGGCATCCGCCGCATTGTTTGGCCAGGGCGAATTGGCTGAACTTGATGCTGTAACGCTGGAATCTGCAACTCGTGAATTGCCGCATGCCACGGCTCCGGCCGCCGGCCTGGGCATTGTTGAACTTCTGGTTGCCTCGGGTCTGTCCAAGACGAACTCGGAAGCCCGCCGCACGGTGGGGGAGGGTGGCGCCTACGTCAACAACGTCAAGATCACCGATCTCGACGCCGTTCTTGGCGCTGGCGATGCACTTCATGGCAAGTTCCTGTTGGTACGCCGTGGCAAGCGAACACTGTCCATGGTTGAACTGGCCAGCTAATCCGCATTTGCCTGCCCAGTCACCTAGATACCCGTTCCCGACTTGCGTTGGGGGCGGGTATCTGTGTATTGTTCTATCTGTTGCTTGCACAAGGTTGAGCCGCTTCGAAAGAAGCACCGACTCCCATCTTGCAGGCGTCCAAATCTAAAATTTCCAATGGATATTGTCGACTCCTTGAGTCGGACTAACCTCGAAAACACAGATTTGTGGAATTCATGAAGTGACCAGCCGCACATGCTGCGGATTGGACAAAATGAATTCTAATGAAATAAAGTATGAATATCGCAACGACGAAAACTAATTATGAATTACTAATTAGCAATTACTCGAATGCAGTTGTTGTTTGAGAACTCAATAGTGTGCCAAGTTTTATTGATACCAATTTATTTATATTGAATTGGTTATTTGGTTTTGTTGTTGCCGCCCCTGTGGTGATGGCAGGACCGTTTAGCTGGTTTCGAATTTAGTGCATGCAGTCATTTACCTTTTTCCGGTGTGATTGTGTGTGTCTGTTTAGTTATTAACGGAGAGTTTGATCCTGGCTCAGGATGAACGCTGGCGGCGTGCTTAAGACATGCAAGTCGAACGAAGCCCAAGTAGCAATACTCGGGTTGAGTGGCGAATGGGTGCGTAACACGTAGGTGACCTGCCCTGAAGCGGGGAATAACAGTTCGAAAGGACTGCTAATACCGCATGTGGTTCTCATCTTTTGAAAGTGAGAACGAAAGGTCGGCTTGCCGATCACTTCAGGAGGGGCCTGCGGCCCATCAGCTAGTTGGTAGGGTAACGGCCTACCAAGGCAACGACGGGTAGGGGACCTCAGAGGGTGACCCCCCACACTGGCACTGACACACGGGCCAGACTCCTACGGGAGGCAGCAGTCGGGAATATTGCCCAATGGCCGAAAGGCTGAGGCAGCAACGCCGCGTGCGCGATGAAGGCCTTCGGGTCGTAAAGCGCTTTTCGGGTGGATGAGGAAGGACAGTACACCCGGAATAAGGAACGGCTAACTACGTGCCAGCAGCCGCGGTAAAACGTAGGTTCCGAGCGTTATCCGGATTTACTGGGCGTAAAGCGCGTTCAGGCGGTTTGGCAAGTCGGGCATGAAATCTCTCGGCTCAACCGGGAGAGGTTGTCCGATACTGCTGGACTTGAGGGCAGTAGAGGGTGGTGGAATTCCGGGTGTAGTGGTGAAATGCGTAGATATCCGGAGGAACACCAGTGGCGAAAGCGGCCACCTGGACTGTACCTGACGCTCAAACACGAAAGCTAGGGGAGCGAACGGGATTAGAAACCCCGGTAGTCCTAGCCATAAACGATGTTGACTAGGTGTCAGCGGTCTAAACCCCGTTGGTGCCGGAGCAAACGCACTAAGTCAACCGCCTGGGGACTACGGCCGCAAGGTTAAAACTCAAAGGAATTGACGGGGACCCGCACAAGCAGCGGAGCGTGTGGTTTAATTCGAGGCTACGCGAAGAACCTTACCAGGGATTGACATGACGGTAGTAGTGAAGCGAAAGCGGAACGACCCTTCGGGGAGCCGTCACAGGTGATGCATGGCTGTCGTCAGCTCGTGCCGTGAGGTGTTTGGTTAAGTCCACTAACGAGCGCAACCCTTAGCCCCAGTTATACGTGTCTGGTGCGACTGCCGGTATTAAGCCGGAGGAAGGTGGGGATGACGTCAAGTCAGCATGTCCTTTATACCCTGGGCGACACACACGCTACAATGGCCAGTACAATGGGTTGCCAAGCCGCGAGGCGGAGCCAATCCTAAAAAGCTGGTCTCAGTTCGGATTGCAGGCTGCAACCCGCCTGCATGAAGTCGGAGTTGCTAGTAACCGCAGGACAGCTATACTGCGGTGAATACGTTCCCGGGTCTTGTACACACCGCCCGTCACGTCATGGGAGCTGGCAACACCTGAAGCCGGTGGGCGAACCGCAAGGACGCAGCCGTCGAAGGTGGGGTCGGTGACTGGGACGAAGTCGTAACAAGGTAGCTGTAGCGGAAGCTGCGGCTGGATCACCTCCTTTCTAGGGAGCGGCGAGTGAAGCCTTCGGGCCCAACTCTATTCTCACTAGTTCAATCCCCCAAACTGCATCATCACGGTCTATCTTCCTGCCACTCCTCAGTTGCTAAGGTCAGCCTTAATAACCA
>JBKKBD010000079.1:0-4085 GCA_046714315.1 Specibacter sp. | reverse complement strand
TTAAGGATGGCAAGATCGTCCCGATCGGCGCCATCGGCGAGTAAGGACACCAAGGGGGATGCTGTGGAGCCAGGTGCTCCGCAGCATCCCTTTGGTTGCAGAACCACCCATCCGCTCAATGAGTCAGCCCCGCAACGATGATGTTCCGAGGCTGACTGGAACTGGACCTACTTATGCTCTCAACAGTTCTGACAGCTGTCCCCGCGGACAGCGACTGGATCAATTTCGACGTCGGCGCTCTCGGCCAGAATTTCTGGAGCGCCACCTTTGACGGACTGACCTTCGGTGCCATTTATGCACTCGTGGCGTTGGGCTACACACTTGTTTATGGTGTGTTGAACCTGATCAACTTTGCCCACTCAGAAGTCTTCATCATGGGCTGTTACGGGGTTTTCTTCACCCTCAGCTTCCTGGGGTTTGGCCCATCGGCCCCCAACCTCAGCTTCGGCGCAATTTTGATAAACATCATCCTGGCCCTGATCGTTGCCATCATTGCCGCAGCTGCTACTGCATTCCTGTTGGAACGGCTGGCCTACAGGCCGTTGCGCAAGCGTAATGCGCCCCGTCTGGTGTACTTGATCACCGCCATCGGCGCATCGTTCACCATTCAGTACCTCATTTTCCTGTGGCGCGGTGGTCCGCTGCCGGAGCCGGCTCTGACTATGTTCATCCCCACACCCATCTTTGAGGTGTTTGGCACCATCATTGACTCACAGCAGATAGTCATTGTGGTGGCCGCAGTGATCATGATGGTCATTGTTGACCAATTCATTCGGCGCTCCCGCACCGGGCGCGGCATCCGCGCCGTGGCCCAGGACCCGGACACGGCAACCCTGATGGGTGTGAACAAGGAAAAGATCATTGTCACCACCTTCATCATCGGCGGTATCCTGGCCGGTGCCGCAGCACTGTTTTACGTCATGAAAATTCCCTCCGGCGTGCAGTACAACGGTGGGTTCATTCTCGGCATCAAGGCCTTCGCCGCAGCAGTTCTTGGTGGCATCGGCAACGTCCGCGGCGCCCTCCTCGGCGGTTTGCTGCTGGGCCTGATTGGCAACTACGGCCAGATCCTGCTGGGCAGCTCGCAATGGACAGACGTTGTGGCCTTTGTGGTTCTGGTCCTGGTTCTCCTGATTCGTCCCCAAGGCATCTTGGGTACCTCCTTGGGAAGGAGCAAGGCATGAGCACCACAGATGGACCAACACCCCTGCCGGGAGCCAAAGCCGCCCAGGCAGCGGCCAACCGCCAGGCAGAGGAAAAGAACCCCAGCACCAGCGCCGACGCCGCCCACAAGACAGGCTGGTTTGGCCGGTGGAGCGAAAAGTGGCAGGCCATGCCCCGCCAGAAGCAGTGGCTGTATCTGATTGCCATCGTGGCAGTGGCCTACCTGCTGCCCATTTTGAACCCGCCCATCCTTTCCACCGAACCCGGCAACGACTTCCCGCTGGCCCTGTTCTCCATGGCCGTCTACGCGCTGGTCGCGGTGGGCCTGAACATCGTGATCGGCTACGCCGGACTGCTGGATTTGGGCTACATAGCCTTCTTCGCCGTGGGATCCTACACGGCAGCCATGCTGACCAGCCCGGACTCGCCCTTCTTCAAGGTCCCGTACCTGTGGACCATCCCCCTGGCGATTGTGGTGGCCATGTGCATCGGAGTTATCCTGGGCATCCCCACCCTGCGTCTGCGCGGGGACTACCTGGCCATTGTGACGCTCGGTTTTGGTGAGATCATCCGCATCCTGGCCACCCTCATCCCGGCTATGAAAGGCCAGGTGGGCTTCCAAAATGTTGGCCGCCCGCCCGGCATGGGCGAGGATGGCATACCCGTTTTCGCCAACTCGAACGGAACACCGTGGTACTGGCTGACCCTGACCATCTTGATCATTGTCCTGTTCCTGGCCGGCAATCTGGAACGCAGCCGCGTGGGCCGGTCCTGGATAGCCATCCGTGAGGACGAGGACGCGGCCGAGACCATGGGCGTGCCTACCTTCAAATACAAGGTATGGGCGTTCGCCCTTGGCGCCGGTGTGGGTGGCATGTCCGGTGCACTGTTCGCCGGACAGGTGGGCTTCGTGAACAATCAAAAGTTCGACGTCGTCACTTCCGTCCTATTCGTCGCCGCCGTGGTATTGGGCGGGGTGGGCAACAAGGTGGGTGCCGTGTTTGGCGGGGCCCTGGTGGCGTACATCCCGCTGCGATTCACCGCGATTGCCGAATACAAATACCTCATCTTCGGTATTGCCCTGATGCTCATCATGATCTACCGTTCCAAAGGCTTGATCCCTGCACGCAACAGGCTGTTGGCCTACGGGCAGGAAGCCTATGCCCGGGTGCGCAATGCTCCGCTCAAGAAGCCAGCCGTTGCCGCTGAAAAGGAGGTCTAGCCGTGGGTGCACACAGTGAAGGCGTTCCGGTTTCCGGGGACGCCAGCGGCGAATCTCCCATTGACATCATTGAGCCCATGGAGGTTACAGAGGCTGTGGCCGAGGCCGCCGCACCGGAGCGTGAGATTGACGTTGCCGTGGGTGATGACCTGGTTGAAGTGAAGAACCTGACAGTCAAGTTTGGTGGCCTGGTGGCCTTGGACAATGTCAGCTTCACCATCAAGCGTGGTGAGATCCTGGGCCTCATTGGACCCAATGGTGCCGGCAAGACCACCTGTTTCAATGCCATGACGGGCGTGTATAAGCCAACCAGCGGGCAGGTCCTGCTGGAGGGCAGCTCGCTCAATGGCATGAAGCAGCACAAGATCACCCGTGCGGGTCTGGCCCGGACGTTCCAGAACATCCGCCTTTTTGGTGAGATGACGGCGCTGGAGAATGTTGCCGTGGGTCTTGACGCCAGGCACAAAACCTCAGTTGTGGGCGCCCTGCTGCGCCTGCCCCGGCACAAGGCTGAGGAGAGGTCTGCCATTGAGCGCGGCATGGCGTTGCTGGAGTTTGTGGGCATTGCCGAGCATGCCGGTTCGCTGGCCCGCAACCTTTCCTACGGCAGTCAGCGGAGGCTGGAAATTGCCCGGGCCCTGGCTACGGATCCCAAGCTCCTGTGCCTGGATGAACCGGCCGCCGGCTTCAACCCGGCCGAGAAGGAAGACCTGATGGCCCTCATCCGGACCATCCGGAACGACGGCTACACGGTGCTGTTGATTGAGCACGACATGAAACTGGTCATGGGCGTGACGGACCGAATTGTGGTTCTTGAGTTCGGTAAGAAGATCGCCGACGACGTGCCATCCGTGATTAGGGAAGACCCGAAGGTCGTTTCCGCCTACCTAGGGGAGCCTGAAGATGACTTTGCTTGAGCTGGACGACGTTTCCGTCCATTATGGCCGGATCCAGGCGATCCACAACATGTCCTTCACGGTGGATGAAGGCGAGATTGTCTCCCTCATCGGCGCCAACGGTGCCGGCAAGACCACCACCATGCGCACCATCTCCGGACTGCTGAACCCCTCCCATGGGACCATCAAGTTCATGGGGGAGGACATCACGAAGATGAAGGCACACATCCGGGTGGTTCAAGGCATTTCGCAGGCTCCCGAGGGGCGGGGCATCTTCCCGGCCATGACGGTGCTGGAGAATCTGGATATGGGAACCTTTGGTCGCAAGGACAGAAGCGGTGTCAGCGACGATCTGGAACGTGTCTTCACCTTGTTCCCGAGGCTGAAGGAGCGCGAGAAGCAATTTGGCGGCACCATGAGCGGTGGCGAGCAGCAAATGTTGTCCATCGGCCGGGCCTTGATGTCACGGCCAAAGCTGCTGTTGCTGGACGAGCCCTCCATGGGCCTGGCCCCGCAGTTCATCCGGCAGATCTTCAAGATCATCACCGAGATCAACGGCCAGGGCACCACTGTGCTGCTGGTGGAACAAAACGCCAACCAGGCCCTGGCCAGGGCGCACAGGGCGTTTGTGCTGGAAACGGGGGAGATCACCCACAGCGGCACGGGCAAGGAACTGCTGGCCAACCCGGCCATCAAGGAGGCCTACCTGGGCGGCTAACCCCCATCCCAACTGACCCGCAGTAGTGGTCGAAAAACGCATCGAAATCGCGTTTTTTCAACCACTACTGCGGGTCAGTTGGCTT
>JBKKBD010000078.1:0-7157 GCA_046714315.1 Specibacter sp. | reverse complement strand
GGCGCCCCCGCAACAATAAACCACGGATCCACGGCGATGCAGTGACCGCCTACACCAGGACCAGGCTGAAGAATGTTGACCCGGGGATGATGGTTGGCCAATTTGATCAGTTCCCACACGTCGACGCCGAATTTCCCGGAAATAACGGAGAGCTCATTTGCAAAAGCAATGTTGACATCCCGGAAGGAGTTTTCCACCAGCTTGGCTAGTTCAGCGGTAGCAGCATCGGTGATTAGTAGTTCACCTTCACAGAAAACCGCATACAAGTCCCGCGCAAGTTCGGCCGCTTCAGGCGAGACGCCGCCAATGATGCGGTCATTGCTGACCATTTCCTCCATGATTTTCCCAGGCAACACACGCTCCGGGCAATGCGCCACGTGGATGGCAGGCTTTCCTTCACCGGTACGCAACGACAAGTCAGGACGCAATTCAATCAAAAACTCCCCTAGCCTTGCCGAGGTCCCAGGGGGCGATGTCGATTCCAGAATGATCAGTTCCCCACCGCGCAGCTGAGGTGCAATGCCCTCTGCAGCGGCATGAATGAACCGCACATCCACGCTTTTATTGGCCAGGAACGGCGTCGGCACTGCCACGATGTAGGCCTCGGCTGCGGGAGTGTTGGAGGCCGCCGTGAGGAATCCTCGGTCAACGGCGTTCTTGACCACGGCGCCCAGCCCGGGCTCAACAAACGGTACTTCGCCGGCGTTGATTGCGGCGATAGTATTTTCGTTTAGATCCACGCCGCTGACGCGGACGCCCTTACTGGCCAGGATTGCGGCTGTCGGAAGGCCGATGTAGCCCAAGCCCACTACGGCTACGTGGTTGATGGTATTCATGTCTTCTTACCCCTAAAAGAAAATTTTTGATGTATGAACTGCGACCGATGTATCAGCAGATCCGTCTGACGTTGCCGCCGGCCGCCTGGTCTGCGCAAGGCGAAGGTAGTTGAATCGGTCTGCTGAATAGATGGTGCCGCCACCGTGATGCAGCCTGTCCAAGAAATCCCGTTCAGGATCCTGTTCCGTCGCACGGAAAGGTAGCGCTGTGAAAGTTTCTGACGCCGCCGTGACAGTGGAGGCAAGCACTGAAGTGGTCCAATGGTGTTCACTCTGGCGCGATTTCCACTTCCCCTGCCCAGTCCCCTGGTCAAGGGCATAGTGTGTCTGCTTGCCAACTACGTCGGCCCCCGAATAGTCCAAGGCGAACAGCTGGTCGTTGAGGTAACGGGGGCCGTAATGATCGCTGGCATCCATCAGCGCTACAAAGGTTCCAGACGACGCCTCGATGCCCAGATTCAGGCATACTCCGCGGCTGCTCGATTCTTCTGTGTTCAATCCGGTGATGGCCAGGCCCGCATGACCTGCTCCAAGATTCGCAATCTCCTCATCGGTCAGTCCGAAGCCGCGAGTTACAAGCACCAACTCCAGATCCACATCAAGCTGGCTGCTGGCGGTTTCAACGACATGCTGGATCTGCTCTCGGTGTTCCACAAGCACGACGGCGGAAACTTTGCGTGAGCCCTCCCCAAGGGCCAGGCGCGGGGCAGCTTCCGCGAGGACAGTCTCGCAGCGGTGACGGTATGTGTGTCCACCCCAGATCCGGCGTTGGGCTAAATGCAGTCCTCTTTCACCGGCGAAAGGGTCCCGGGTAAGAGCAGTTACAGCGTCTTCAACGTCGTGTTCCGTGGCACAGACATGAATCTCCCCGGGTTCAAACAGCTGCGAAAGAGCCTTGCTCGGCGTGGATATGACGTTTGTTCCTGACGCCAGAATTTCAAATACTCTCCGCGCACACATGGTCGAGGATTCGGTGATGGTGTTGACGTTCAACATTGCCTTATAGGCCTTGTAAGCCGTCAGCATTTGTGGATACTCAAGACTGCCTACAACGTGCCTGTCCAGGTCATTCGGGAATTGATATTTTCCGGCACCGCCAAGCTGCCGTGAAAAAATCTCCAAGCCGTGCTCCATATTGGTCGACAGCCTTGCCGCCGTGCCCAGGAGGAGGTCCATTTGCGCACGCCGTGAGTCGTATTTTTCGCTGAAGTACATGCCGCCGAAGGCAACGTCTCGTTCGTGCCAGCCAGCATCGGGACGTACCGGATTGTGAAGCCTCGGCTGCGCGGCAAAGGGCAGGAGCCCGACATTGTCATGCCCGAGTTCCTTCAGGTAGGCCGGTATCTTGTCAGCGTCCGTGGTGAATACGTGGTCGAAGAGGCGGGCTGCGGCAAGGAAGTCCCCAAAGTGCACTGGATCTTCCTTGTTCCAGAACACAGTGGGAATTCCCTTGCTGCCAAAGTACGCAACGATGTCCGCAAGATCGGAGCTCTGGTGGCTGTCGCCGTCGAGCTTTCCAAACCATTCCTTCTTATAGCCGGCCCAGGCCGATTCCACGAAGAGCAGGTTGAAATCCTCCGCCTCCACCTGATCCCGCCACGTCTTTCGGGACAGCTGGGTGCAGTCCCACTCGCTGCTGAAAGCCAAATTTGAGAAGTCGTCAAGAATAACGGCGGCCCGAACCTGGGGATTCCTCGGGCCGCTATGGCTTTCGATCGTGGCCGGAGCGAATTCCAAGCGACGATTGCCACCACTTCCTACCCAGGCTCCGGTAGCACCAGAGCATTCGTTCACTGCGGGATCTTCTCGTTGGGTGTCCTTGGACTGGGACCAGGAACGGACCTGACTCAGACCGCCCTTGCGAAGATGCCACAGAGCAGTCCGCATCGTCGTCGCCACTTCCTTGCGGGGAACAGCAGCAACGCCCGTATGCCCACGGTTTGGATGGTTTGGCATCTGGGGCCCTTCAGTCTCGACGTTCATGGTGTGGCCAGCATGTGCTTGCCATCGCTGCCATTTAGTTAGCCAGCTGATTATGAACTTCTGGTGAACGCAGGGAGCGGCTTCGGGGTTGGTGAGATGAAACTCGGAGGAACGCTTGCAATATCCATTGGCAATGGCGCATTTATGCTCTATCCGCCCAGTAGCGTGAAGTCATATTCAGCGCAGGGCCGGTGCATCTCCGGCGTCACTACCACTAGATTCCAGAGCGATCGTGCTCCTTGTAAACCACGAAGGTGAACCATGTCAGTTGTTATGCCCATCTATGGCACTCGTCCGGAAGCCATCAAGATGGCCCCTATCGTTGCGGCACTTAAGGCTGACCCAGCTTTTGAGTGCGTGGTGACAGTGACTGGCCAGCACCGCGAAATGCTGGATCAGGTCAATGATCTCTTCGGCATCACCCCGGACCATGACCTGAATATCCATCAGGGCGGACAGTCACTTTCAGATATCCTGACCCGCACCATCACCGGACTCGATGATCTGTTCAAGGTGGCCCGCCCGGACATCGTTATTGTCCAAGGAGATACCACAACCTCCACGGCCGGTGCGATCGCGGCGTTCTACGCCGGCATCCCGGTAGTCCACGCCGAGGCCGGACTACGATCTCACAATCTCTACTCCCCCTTCCCGGAGGAGGCCAATCGCAAAATCACGACGCAAATCGCTTCCTTGCATTTAGCCCCCACCAGCACCTCCAAGGCCAACCTTCTCGCCGAAGGCGTCAACCCTGACCACGTGGTGGTGACGGGAAACACCGTAATAGATGCCTTGCTGACCACTGTCGGCAAAGACATACCGTTCACCGACCCCGCGCTGGAAGCACTGGCTGCTTCCGGCCGACGCATTCTCCTCGTCACTACCCACCGGCGCGAGAATCAAGGTGACGCCATGAGAGGCGTGGGGCGAGCGCTTGCAACGCTGGCAGACTCACACCCGGACATAGTCATAGTTCTACCCGCACACAAGAACCCGGCCGTTCGAGAAGCCGTACTCCCTGCATTGGAGGGCAAGGACAACGTGCTGATAACCGAGCCACTCCCCTATGGTGAGTTCACGCGCCTCATTTCTCTGGCACACGTTGTTCTCACCGATTCCGGCGGTGTCCAGGAAGAGGCGCCCAGTCTTGGCAAGCCTGTCTTGGTCATGCGAGACAACACCGAGCGCCCGGAGGCCGTTGTGGCCGGCACCGTCAAACTCATTGGCACCGATGAACTCATCATCATCAACGAGGTCAACCAACTTCTCACTGACCAGCACGCCTTCAACGCCATGGCCAACGCAACGAATCCCTACGGCGATGGCAAGGCAGCAGCCCGGACCGTAGCTGCCATCAGCCACTTGCTGGGCAAGGGCCAGCGCCTGTCCGAATTCGCCCAGTAGGGATAGGCCTACCAGCTATGGTCATCAGGAATACTCGATCAGAAGGCACTGTCTTGAACCTTCCAAATTCCATCTCATTCAGCAACATTCGTATGACTGGCGGCTTGCGCATCGATCTCGATTGCCTGATAGTTTCAGCTGACGGAACCACGGATGACCACGCACTGTGGTTTGAGTTCAACAAGCCTACCCACCTGGACGACAACATGGTGGCTGTGGCCCTGTCAACCCTCTGCGGAAAGACATACCAGAACATCTTCATGGACTTGTCGCCTGCTGTGGGGACCTTGAAGGAGGTGGAGGCCTTCACCTCCGCTGCAGTGACGGCCAGTGGTTCCGGCCACGCCGTGGACGTCCGCCGCGAAGGGCACGTGCTAAGTTTTAGCGGCGGTTTTGACTCCCTCGCGGCGCTTTCCCTTATGCCGGATGGCACAGACCTGGTGTCCATGGACTTTGGCGGCCGCTTCGGCCGGGAACGCACCTTCTTTGAGAATTTCGACACCACAATCGTCTCCACAAACCTCTTGGATACGCCGCTGAAGAAAAATTCTTGGTCATTCATGGGTGCCGGAGCCATTCTCGCCAGTTCACACCAACGCCGTGAATACCACACTTTCGGCAGCATTCTCGAGGCCGGGGCAGACAACTTGCGTAGCAACCCCGTGGCTGCGGCGGGAGAAACGTTCCTACCGTTCAAATCTGCCGGGTTCCAGAATGCGCCCTATGTCCTCGGACTAACAGAGATCGGCACGCTGTTGGTTCTGGCTCGCTACCAACGAGAGCACATCGGCAACTCGCTATTGTCGTTGGCCAGCCCGGGCGAGGAAAAACTGTACCGAAAGCAGGTGCTTGCCAACATCATCGAGGACCGGCTCGGCACTGACCTTCACATTCCGACAGTTCAGAAGCCTCCGCGCCCACACTTTGCCTTCGGTGAAAATTTCGCCTTGGATTTCCTGTCCATTTACGTTGCCAAGTTCGGCGGTCATGACGTCGCCAACGATTTGGTCAGGGATATTCCACCTGAGATCCTGGATCTAGGATCTCAGCTGGATCTTACGTTTTACGAGCGGGCCAACAGCACCTTGTATGAGAATTTTCCGGCACCGCTGATGGGTGGGCTGGCAGCCAGGTTGGCGGGGGCCAAGATTCCGTTCTATGTGGAGAGGGACTGGAATGACTTTTCCAGAGTCCGTGAAGCTCTGGCCAAGTACTACCCGGCCGTTTCCTCCTGACAACCGGAGCAGCAACCTGCCTAACTAAAGCTGCCATCACTCACTGGGCACAAGATCCCCACGACCCCCGATAGAATTAGCGGATGCCTCCCACCGTAACCCCCTTCCGCCGCCGCCTCGCTCAGGTGACCGTGGCTGTGTTTGCGGTTGTTGTACTCTGGCTGCTCCTGGCAATTCAGTTGTTCTACAACGTGCACACCCCAACACCACAAAAAGCCGAGGCCGTGGTGATGCTTGGCGGCGCAAGCAAGGAACGTTTGCTCGAAGCCATGTTGCTTCGGGCCGAACTGGATGCCCCCTTCCTAGTACTCTCAAATACCGGCACCCCAGGCAATGCCAGCGCAGATGACTACTGCGAAACGCACAGCAACAAGGCCATCTATCCAGACGTCATCTGTTTTACCCCAGATCCCATGAACACCCGTGGCGAAGCGGACGCTATCGGATTGTTGGCCACCGAGCATGGCTGGAAGTCGCTTGCAGTTGTGACCTCCAAGTACCACATAGCAAGATCTGAACGGCTCATGAATCAGTGCACTCCCTCCAAGATCCAGATGGTTGCAACGGACCCAGATCTCTCCCTCAAGCAATGGCTCCGACGGTTCGTCATTGAGTCTGGTGGATTGCTCACCGTATTCCTCAACCCCGAATGCAATTCCCCTATCCGGTAGGCTTGCTGGATATCCGCTTCACCTTTTGGGGGAATTTTGCCTGTTGTCATGCCCATCTACGGGACTCGTCCGGAAGCCATCAAGATGGCTCCCATTGTTGCCGCACTCAATGCTTCAGAAAAACTCGACTGTGTGGTGACTGTTACTGGTCAACACCGCGAGATGCTGGATCAGGTCAACGATCTCTTCGATATCAGTCCCGATCATGACTTGGATATCCTGCAACCAGGCCAGTCACTTTCAGACATTCTCACACGCACAATCACCGGGCTGGACAGGCTCTTTGCCCAGGCCAGGCCAGATGTTGTAGTGGTCCAGGGCGACACAACCACGTCCACGGCCGGGGCCATTGCGGCGTTCTATGCCGGCATCCCTGTGGTCCATGCTGAAGCTGGTCTGCGTAGTCACAACCTGTTTTCGCCCTTCCCCGAGGAAGCTAATAGGAAGATCACCACCCAAATCACTAGCCTTCATTTGGCACCCACCAGCACCAGTAAGCAGAACCTCCTCAATGAAGGCGTTAATGAAGCCGACATTGTTGTCACCGGAAATACCGTCATCGATGCCCTCTTGACGACAGTAAACAAGCAAGTTCCCTTTACCGACCCAGCTCTGGAAGTCCTCGCAGCAACGGGTCAACAGATTCTGTTGGTGACCACCCACCGGCGCGAGAACCAAGGCGACGCCATGCGAGGAGTCGGGCGCGCACTCGCCCGCATCGCGGACGCGTACCCCGAGATGATGATTGTTCTCCCGGCTCATAAGAACCCGATCGTACGCGAAGCTGTTCTGCCAGCCATTGAGGGGAAGGCCAATGTACTGGTCACTGAGCCGTTGGCGTACGGCGAGTTCACGCGCATGATCTCCATGGCCCACATTGTTTTGACGGATTCCGGCGGTGTCCAGGAAGAAGCACCCAGTTTGGGCAAGCCGGTACTTGTCATGCGGGACAACACCGAACGCCCGGAGGCCGTGGTGGCCGGGACCGTCAAACTCATTGGCACAAACGAGGACACTATCGTCTCGGA
>JBKKBD010000077.1:0-3113 GCA_046714315.1 Specibacter sp. | reverse complement strand
CCCGCGCAGCTGCCCTCAACATCGTTCCCACCGGCACCGGTGCAGCCAAGGCAATCGGCCTGGTTCTCCCGCAGCTGCTCGGCAAGCTCGACGGCTACGCACTGCGCGTGCCGATCCCCACGGGCTCTGTCACCGACCTCACCGCGAACCTGAAGAAGTCGGCCACCGCCGACGAGATCAACGCCGCGATGAAGGCTGCTGCCGAAGGACCCCTCAAGGGCATCCTGAAGTACACCGACGCACCGATCGTCTCCTCGGACATCGTCACCGACCCGCACTCGTCGATCTTCGACTCGGGTCTGACGAAGGTCATCGACGACCAGGTCAAGATCGTTTCCTGGTACGACAACGAGTGGGGCTACTCCAACCGCCTGGTCGACTTGACCGAACTCGTAGCATCTAAGCTCTAAGGCAAAAAGCGAATGACTCTTCACACCCTCAGCGAACTCATCGATGAAGGTGTCCGCGGGCGGTACGTACTGGTCAGAAGTGACCTGAACGTGCCGCTCGACGGCTCTAACGTCAGTGACGATGGACGCATCAAAGCGTCAATCCCTGTTATCACGGCCCTGGCCAACGCCGGCGCCCGTGTCCTGGTCAGCGCCCACTTGGGCCGGCCCAAGGGTGCCCCCGAAGCCAAGTACTCACTGGCTCCGGCCGTGGCGCGCTTGGCCGAATTGGCCCCGAAACTGAACGCCACCTTGGCCGCTGACACCACCGGTCCGGCAGCTGCGGCTGCCGCGGCAGACCTGGCCGATGGCTCGGTCCTGGTGTTGGAAAACGTGCGTTTCGATGCTCGCGAGACCTCCAAGGACGACGGCGAACGGGCGGCTTTCGCTGCCGAGCTCGCCGCGTTGACAGGCACCAATGGTGCTTACGTGGACGATGCTTTCGGTGCCGTCCACCGCAAGCACGCCAGTGTCTTCGACATTGCCAAGGTCCTGCCTTCCTATCAGGGCGATCTTGTCCGGACGGAACTTGAGGTGTTGCGCAAGCTCACCACCGAGTCTGAGCGTCCGTACGTTGTTGTTCTGGGCGGATCCAAGGTCTCTGACAAGTTGGCAGTGATTGACAACTTGATCGGCAAGGCTGATTCCATCCTGGTTGGTGGCGGCATGCTGTTCACCTTCCTCGCTGCACAGGGCCACAAGGTTGGCGCCTCGCTGCTGGAAGTTGACCAGATCCCCGTAGTTCAGGACTACCTGGCACGTGCAGAAGCGGCTGGAACAACCTTTGTGCTTCCGTCCGACGTCGTCGTGGCTGCAGGCTTCTCGGCCGACGCCGCTCACGAGGTTGTCGCTGCTGACGCCATTGAAGCCAGCACCTTTGGTGAGAAGGGCCTCGGCCTGGACATTGGGCCGGTTTCTGGTGCAGCATTCGCCGAAGCCATTGCGGGTGCGAAGACTGTCTTCTGGAACGGCCCTATGGGTGTGTTTGAGTTTGCGGCGTTTGCTGAAGGTACCCGGGCTGTTGCCCAGGCACTGAGCACCAACACCAGCAATGGTGGTTTCAATGTGGTTGGCGGTGGCGATTCCGCCTCTGCTGTTCGCTCGCTGGGATTTGCCGATGATTCATTCGGTCACATCTCAACGGGCGGTGGCGCAAGCCTTGAGTACCTTGAAGGCAAGGAACTCCCGGGTCTTTTGGCCCTCGACCGCTAATTGCCCAAGGTGGCGGCAGGAACACCTGCCGCCACCTTTTGCATTGTTTCGCCAAGCAGTTTCAGAAGCACGCATACTTTCGCCAAAGACTCTTTGGCACTGATTTACAACAGTTGTATTTAAGTTACGCAAGAATCGAGATGACGATGACAACTTCAACCAACGGTAATTTTGACCGGACGCCGCTGATTGCCGGCAACTGGAAGATGAACATGGACCACGTCCAGGGCATCACGTTGCTGCAAAAGCTCGCATGGACCTTGTCCGATGCTCGCCACGACTTTAGCCGGGTGGAAGTTGCAGTCTTCCCGCCGTTCACCGACATCCGCGGTGTCCAGACCTTGGTCCAGGGCGACAAGCTCAAGCTGGCCTTCGGTGGCCAGGACCTTTCCGACCAGGATTCAGGCGCCTACACGGGTGACATCTCCGGTGCATTCTTGAACAAGCTCGGCTGCGCCTACGTCTTGGTTGGCCACAGCGAACGCCGCAGCATCCACGGCGAGAGCGACGAGTTGCTCAATGCCAAGGTCAAGGCTGCCTACCGCAACGAGGTCACCCCCGTACTGTGTGCCGGTGAAGGCTTGGAAGTTCGCCAGGCCGGTACCCACGTTGAGCACACCCTGTCGCAGGTTCGCGGCGGCGTGGCCGGACTGACGGCCGAGCAGGCAGCAACTCTCGTCATCGCCTATGAGCCCGTTTGGGCCATCGGCACCGGCGAAGTTGCAGGCCCGGAGGATGCACAGGAAATGTGCGCCGCCATCCGTGCCGAGCTGGCCGAACTCTTTGATGCTGAAACCGCTGCCAAGACGCGCCTGCTCTACGGCGGTTCGGTTAAGGCCAACAACGTTGGTGCAATCATGGCCGAACGTGACGTTGACGGTGTTCTGGTAGGTGGCGCAAGCCTGGATGCCGGCGAATTCGCCAACATCGCCCGCTTCGAAAGTCACCTGGTTACGAACTAATCCCCACGCAAGTCTGTGACCGTGTCCATTCGCCTTGTGCGGCCGGACACGGTTAGACTTGGATGCGGATACATCAGCGGCCTTCTATGAGGCGCTGTATCTTCGAACGCACTAATTGTTTGGCGGCCCAGGGACTGGGCGGCACCATCACCATGCTGAAAGGCAACTCGTGGAAGCACTACAAATCGCTCTGCAGATCCTTCTGGGTGTCACCAGCTTGCTGTTGACCTTGCTGATCCTGCTGCACAAGGGCCGTGGCGGCGGTCTGTCTGACATGTTTGGTGGCGGTATGAGCTCGAACCTTGGTTCCTCGGGTGTAGCTGAGCGCAACCTCAACCGCTTCACGGTGATCCTTGGACTCGTGTGGGGTGCGGTCATCATTGGCCTCGGTCTGATCATGTCCTATGGAAACATCGGCGCCTAAGCAGCAACGAAACCTGCTCTACAAGAAAGGTCCCCCCCCCCGCCAGCCCGGGGGGGCCCTTAGTGT